>JBIKJE010000044.1:0-27135 GCA_044361165.1 Crocinitomicaceae bacterium
TTTTACAAGCAAATAATTCAAAATCCAAAACAGAATTACCAACTGGCGGAAAACTCAGTACTGAAAGTGCCACTCAAATTTTATTCAATCAAATTGGTTTAGAACGCTTACACCAACTTTTCAGCAAGATGGAAAATGCGGTAAACTCAAATCAAAAAGTGAGAATTTTGCATTATGGTGATTCGCAAATTGAGGGCGATCGAATGACATCGTATATCAGACAACGTGTACAAGAAAGATTTGGTGGAAATGGTCCAGGAATGATTCCAGCGGTGAATGTATACAATACTTTTTCATTCAAACAAAAATATTCTCCTAATTTTCAAAGATATACATGCTTTGGTGGTTCAAAATTGAAATCCAGAAAATATGGAACTATGAATACTGTTGGTCGTTTTACGCCGGAGTATTTGGATTCAGCGGAACGAATGAGCATTACTTCTATCAAAGAAGCTTGGATTGAAATCGAACCTTCTCCATCGGCTTTTGGTCGCGCGAAACAATACAACAATGTGGACATGTATTACACCAGTTGTTACAGACCTTGTTCCGTAAAGGTTTATCAACGAGGAACATTGATTCATGAAGACAGTTTGATCAGAGACGGTAAATACCATGTATTACATCTGAATTTCCCTTCAACGCCAGGCAAATTGCGTTATGAATTTTCAAGTGCTGTGAGTCCTAATATTTTAGGTTTTTCTTTGGAAGGCGATGTCGGAGTGCAAGTGGATAACATTGCGATGCGTGGATCAAGTGGTACGTTTTTTGGAAACATCGATCAACAATTAGCGGCGAAAATGTACGCTGATATGAACACAGAATTGATCATCATGCAGTTTGGTGGAAATTCAGTGCCATTTTTCAAAGACAGTAGCGGCGTGAAACATTTTGCCAAACAGTTTAAAGGTCAATTAAATGCAATTAGAAAGTTGCGACCTTCTGCGGCGATTATTGTCATCGGACCTAGTGACATGTCGAAATTGGAGGATGGTGTTCGTGTGACGTATCCATATTTGCCTGCATGTGTGGCCGCTTTGAAGAAAGTTTCCATGGAAGTTGGCGCAGGTTATTACGATTTATACAGCGCCATGGGCGGACGAAATTCAATGCCTTCTTGGGTTGAACGTGGTTTGGCTGGCGACGATTACATACATTTTAGCAATCGAGGAGCAAGCATCGCTTCTCAGTTATTTTACGATGCTTTTTCTGCTGAATATGCAAAATGGAAAACGCAATGAAAGGAGTAATTATGAAAATTATTGGATCATTAGTGCTCGCCATTTGCTTGATTTCGTGTAATTCACATAGTCAAGAAGATTCTATTCGAAGAAGTGATTCGTTGAATAGTTACCAAAATCGCGTGTTTTTTGGAGTGATTGATACTTCCATGACCACCAAATATCCTTTCATTCACTTTGAGCGAAATCATTTCACTTTCTACACTGAAAACAGTGCGAATTTTGAAAAGTTGTATTACGATTTTCAAAGAATGATTCAGCAAAAAGACCGAAAATTAAACTTTTACCACATTGGCGGATCGCATTTGCAAGCAGATTTATATACACATCAAATTAGAACCTATTTTCAAACCAATTGGGCAGGATTGCCTGGTGAGCGCGGATTGATTTTTCCTTTCGATTTGGCTGGAACGAATAATCCATGGAATTATGAATTCAAATCGCCCAATAAATGGAAAAGTTTCCGTTCCGTAACCGATCGACCAGATTCTTTGGATTACGGAATTTTAGGTGCTGTGATAGAATGTGCAGATTCAGCGATACAGATTCAATTTCAATACGATAAAACGGTTGTAAAACCAGGATTTGATCACTTACGCATTTACCACAATAAAGGAAATGTGCCTTATTCATTGAATTTTGGTGAAGATGAAATTTTGGTATTGAGGAAACAAACAAATACTGAAATTGGCTATACAGATGTTTATTTTACAGATGAATTGCAAAGTTTCAATGCGTATTTCTCCAGAGACTCTATAGAAAGTTATGCGCTGAGAATCATGGGTTTTCAATTGTCTAATCAGCAACCAGGAATTTCTTACACGACGATTGGTGTGAATGGCGCGAGCTTGCCAACTTATCTTAATAACAAGTATTTTGAAGAACAATTGAGAGAATTTCCACCAGATTTATTCTCGTTTTCAGTTGGAACGAATGATGCCAATACAACTTACGCGAATTTCCGTCCAGAAGTTTTTAGAGCGAATTTAGATTCCTTGATTCAAATTGTTTTGCGTGTCAATCCAAACTGTGCGATTTTATTGACAGTTCCGAATGATGCCTATTTCCAGAAAAAATACATGAATAAAAATGTGGCTCGTGAGCGTGAAATGATCATTCAATTGGCTAGAAAATACGAAGCCGCTGTTTGGGACATGTATGGAATCATGGGCGAATTGGGCGCAGCGAAAACGTGGAGTAGAGCAGGGCTGATGAAATCAGATTTGGTGCATTTTACCGCTGATGGCTATCGCTTGAAAGGAGATATGTTTTATGAATCTTTTCTCAAATGGATTGAACAAATGGAATTGAGAAAATTGCAATCTGAAAAATTAGGAAATGGAAAGATTTAATCATTTTTGGTTATTTGATAAGCAAGATCCTTTGATGCTCAATCAATTGGATTTCTGGTTGTTTTTCTTGTTGGTGATGGCTTTGTTTTCTTTCTTGCACAAAAACAAATTAGTCAGAAGTATCTTTTTGACCGCCATCAGTTTGTTTTTCTACTATAAAACTTCAGGTTTATCGGTCATCATTTTGGGAACTTCATTGATTTTCAATTTTTTCACCGGACGACAAATCGCTAAAAGTACATCTGCCATTGGTTCAAAGACTTTTTTGGTTATCGGGATTGCATTGAATTTATTGATTTTAGGTTATTTCAAATACGCCTATTTTTTCACTGAATCATTCAATGAAATGTTTCACACCAACTATGAGGTTTTCAACATCATGGCGCAATTCAAAAGTGGTTTTTCAACCGCTGGAAATAGCATTGTAGAGAAAATCGTGGTGCCGTTTGGGGTTTCATTTTTTACTTTTTCAAGTATCAGTTACATTGTGGATGTGTATCGAAAAGAGGTACAACCGTTCAAAAACTTCTTCGATTATTCCTTTTTCGTTTCGTTTTTTCCGCATATCGCGATGGGACCAATTGCGCGAGCAAAAGATTTTATTCCGCAGATCAATGCGCCATATTCTTTAGACAAAGAAGGCTTCAGTTGGGCAATTGCACAGATTGTCAAAGGATTGGTTAAAAAACTGATTTTGGCAGATTTCATCATGGTTCACTTCGTGGATTTGGTGGTCGATCATCCTGAAAATTATCCAGGTTTTGTGAGTATCGTTGCGATGTGGGGCTATTCTTTGCAGATTTACGGTGATTTTTCAGGTTACATTGACATCGCGCGTGGAGTCAGTAAATTGATGGGATTCAACTTGAGTAAAAACTTCAATTCGCCATATAAATCAACAAGTTTAGCTGATTTCTGGCGTCGTTGGCACATTTCGTTAGGGTCTTGGTTTAGAGATTATTTGTACATTCCTCTGGGCGGAAATAAAACCGGAGGCGTTGGTTCATTTGTCGGAATTACCATCATTTTTATCTTCTTGATTTTCATCACGCAATGGTATGAATTGATTTTCGTTTACGTTGGCTTGATGGCGATTTATGGAATCATCGTGTTGTTAATTCCTAAATTGAAAATCTACATTTACCGCGATTTGAATTTATTGATTACAATGGTTGTTGGAGGTTTGTGGCACAATCCGCATCAAAACTTCGTGATTTGGGGCGCATTGAATGGAATCGGTTTGGTGCTTTACAATCACTGGCGAAAAGTCAGTCCGTACGAAAAATCAAATTGGTTGGTTGTCCATTTTTGGAAGATCTTCATTACCTTCAATTTCATCACGTTCACGCGTTTGTGGTTTAGATTAAAAGGTGAAGAAAAGCCGCTAGAAATGTTGAATCACATCACCCAAAAATTTAATTTTTCTTGGGAAGCGTTTAGTCAAATGTGTACGATTTTCATGCCTGCTTTAATTATCATGGTGATTGGTTATATCATCCATTGGTTGCCAGAAAAAACCAAAAGTTACACCTTAACCACGTTCACCAAAATCCCAGCACCGCTGCAAGTAATTGTCGTTTCGCTGATCATTTTCCTGACTTATCAATTGATGTCAGAAGGCACAAAACCCATTTACTTTTCTTATTAGGATTTCTTTAAGTGATTGATGTATTATGATTCCCCCTTTGGAGGAGAAAAAGCGATAGCTTTTGAAGACCAAGCATTAGCGAAGGGACAAATAGGGGAGGACAATGATTAAATCGTTACCCAACGTTAAATATCAATCATTTGTTCTCAAAATCTGCGTATATTTGCCAAAAAAAACACCATGTCAAAAATGACCACACTTCATGAGTTTATCATGGATCGCCAGTCTGAATTTCAATATGCTTCAGGCGAATTATCTAGATTATTAAACGATATCGCTGTGGCTTCGAAAGTGGTCAGTCGCGATGTGAGAAGAGCTGGTTTGACAGATGATATTTTGGGCGCACAAGGCGAAACGAATATCCAAGGTGAAGAACAACAAAAATTAGACGTTGTAGCTGATCGTCAATTCATCAAAATGTTTGAATCAGGCGGAGAAGTTTGCGGAATCGCTTCTGAAGAAAATGACGATTTCATGGCTTTTGAAAGTGAATTGTCAAAATACGGAAAATATGTTGTGCTTTTTGATCCATTAGATGGTTCGTCAAATATCGATGTAAACGTTTCAATAGGAACCATTTTTTCAATTTATAGACGCGTTTCTCCAGTTGGAACGAAAGCAACTTTGGAAGATATGTTGCAACCAGGCACAAAACAAGTGGCTGCGGGATACGTGTTGTACGGTTCATCGACCATGTTGGTTTACACGACTGGACATGGTGTCAATGGTTTCACATTAGAACCTTCAATCGGAGAATATTGTCTTTCACATCCTAACATGAAAATGCCAGAAAAAAGTAGACTTTATGGGATGAATGAAGGGAACATTGAAATTTGTCACCCAGGAATCAAAGATTATGCGAAATATTGTCAATCATTTGAAAATGATTTCGGTGCACCATATTCTGGAAGATACATCGGTTCATTGGTAGCTGATTTCCACAGAAATTTGATCAAAGGTGGAATTTACATTTATCCTGCAACAACGACTTCTCCAAAAGGAAAATTGCGTTTGTTATACGAATGCAATCCATTGGCGATGTTGGCAGAACAAGCAGGCGGATTAGCAGTCACAGAAACAGAACGCGTGTTAGATATCGTTCCAACGGCTTTACACCAGCGTTGCGGCTACATCACAGGTTCCAAAAACCAAGTGGAGAAAGTTCAAGAATTGATTGCAGCAAGAGATTCACAGAAGTAAAATCGTCTAGGACTAATTTAAAATTCGATTGATAAGATGGTGCCAGAGGTACCAAATAAAAATAGCTGGTCAAAATTTATTCTTGACCAGCTATTTTTATTTATAAATGTTTTTGGCGTGTGTCCATCAGTTGACGGACCATGACAAAAACATTCGCGACAAATCGCAAGTTATCTAGTAATTATCCAATTCCACCAAAGCGTCAAAAAACCTTTGTTTTGGCAAGAAATTATCTTCCAAAGAATCCGTGAATGGAACCGGCGTATCTAGCGAAGCGACACGTTTTACTGGTGCATCTAAGCTTGAGAAACAATTCTCATTGATGATTGAAACCAGTTCACCACCAATTCCTCCTGTCAAACAATCTTCGTGAAGCACGATGACTTTTCCAGTTTTGCGTACAGAATTGTAAATCGCTTCAGTGTCTAATGGCGCCAATGTTCTCAAATCAATGATGTCTATTGAAATCGAAGGATTTTTTTCAGCTGCTTCCATTGCCCAGTGAACGCCCATTCCATAAGTGATGACAGAAATATCTGTCCCTTCAGAAACGGTTCTCGCTTTTCCGATTTCGACCGTGTAAAAATCGTCAGAAACATCCTCGCGAATGGAACGGTACAAGTTTTTGTGCTCGAAGAACATCACAGGATTTGGATCTTCAATCGCTGCTGCTAACAAACCTTTGGCATCACCTGGAAATGCTGGATAAACGATTTTAAGTCCTGGTGTGTGGAAAAACCACGCTTCGTTGCTTTGACTGTGGAATGGTCCTGCTGCGGAACCTGCACCTGTTGGCATTCTCACCACAACATCTGCATTTTGTCCCCAACGCCAGTGAATTTTCGCCAAATTATTGACAATTTGATTGAATCCACAAGTCACGAAATCAGCGAATTGCATTTCTACAACGGCTTTCATCCCTGCAATGGACAAGCCCAAACCTGCACCAACGATGGCTGACTCACAAATTGGTGTATTTCGAACCCTGGCTTTGCCAAATTCTTCGACAAAACCTTCTGTGATTTTGAAAACACCACCATATTCGGCAACATCTTGCCCCATGATGATCAATTCAGGATATTTTTGCATCGATTGTTTTAAACCATCTTGAATGGCGTCGATGTAGCGTTTTTCTGTTTTTTTGTCCGAAGCTGGTTCAATGATTTTTTGATCGAAAGGCGCAAATAAATCATTTACTTCGTCCTCTGTATTTGGAACGATTGCACCTTCAGCAAAAGCCAAATCCAAACCGTCTTGAATTTCTTGTTTGATATCAGCGGTAATTTGATTGACCAATTCGTCGTTCAACACGTTGATTTCTCTCAAATACATTTCATAATTGACAACAGGATCTTTTTTCGCCCACAAATCTTGAATTCCTTCAGGATAATATTTCGTTCCCGAAGCTTCTTCGTGACCACGCATTCTGAAAGTCATGAATTCCAACAAAAATGGTCTTGGTTTTTGGCGAATGGAAGTAGCGATTTTTCTAACAGTTGAAATTACTTCCAAAATATTGTTTCCATCCACTTGAAAAGCATCCATGCCATAGCCGATGCCTTTGTCGATGAATTGTTTGCATCTAAATTGTTCGTTGCTCGGCGTTGAAAGTCCCCAAGCGTTGTTTTCGATTCCGAAAATTACTGGTAAATCCCAAACTGCAGCCACGTTCAATGCTTCGTGAAAATCTCCTTCACTTGCGCCACCATCGCCCGTAAAAACAAGCGTTGCTTTTTGTTCGTTTTTCAAGTTGGAAGCCAAAGCAATTCCATCAGCGATTCCCAATTGTGGACCCAGGTGAGAAATCATTCCCACCACTTTGTACTCATTGGTACCAAAGTGGAAAGAGCGGTCTCTACCTTTTGTAAAACCTGACATTTTTCCTTGAAACTGCGCGAATAAACGATTCAACGGAATGCCTCTCGTGGTAAAAATCCCCAAGTTGCGGTGCATCGGCAATAAATATTCATCGTCATTCATTCCCAAGGCCGAGCCTACAGAAATTCCCTCTTGACCCCAACCAGAAAACCATTTAGAGATTTTCCCTTGGCGCAGCAAGATGAGCATTTTTTCTTCGATTAAGCGGGGTTTAAGAATGGATTTATAGATAGAAATTAATTCCTGATCTTCAAAACCAGTTCGGTCGTATTGAATCATTCTTTTTTCGAGAAGTTCCATGAATTTACATTTTTTTCAAAGTACAAAACTAATAATAAGTTATCATTGAGTGAAGACTAAATCCTCTTAAAACAAAAAGTGGTTATACGGGTACCTAATCTGAAAAATGCGTTTGACTTCCTCATAGATCACACTTTTCAAATCTTCAATATTTTCTTTGTTTTCGGCTGAGATGAAAACGCAATTTTTGTTGTTCATTTTCGACATCCAAGTGCGTTTCAATTCGTCCAAAGACATATTTTCGGCAGTTCGTGGAGATAAATCGTCTTCGTCTTTTTCAATGTATTCGAATGCGTCGATTTTATTGAAAACCAAAATCACTGGTTTTTCGGTTTTGTCGATTTCTGCCAAGGTTTCATTTACCACATGGTATTGATCTTCGAAAGTCGAATGTGAAATGTCAATGACGTGAATCAATAAATCTGCTTCGCGCACTTCATCTAATGTCGATTTGAAAGATTCTACCAACTGATGTGGCAATTTTCTGATAAATCCAACGGTGTCGGTCAAGAGAAATGGTAAATTTTCGATAACTACTTTGCGAACGGTTGTGTCGAGCGTCGCGAAAAGTTTATTTTCAGCAAAAACTTCGGATTTACTCAATAAATTCATCAAAGTACTTTTGCCGACATTCGTATAACCCACCAAAGCAACCCGCACCAATTGACCTCTGTTTCCGCGCTGAATCGACATTTGTTTGTCAATGTCTTTCAATTTTTCGCGCATTAATGCAATTCTTGTTTGGATAATTCGGCGGTCAGTTTCGATTTGAGATTCTCCCGGTCCACGCAATCCAATTCCTCCTTTTTGACGTTCCAAGTGGGTCCACATTCTGGTCAAGCGGGGCAACATGTATTGCAATTGTGCCAATTCAACTTGCGTTTTGGCATGAGATGTTCGCGCACGGCTGGCGAAAATATCAAGAATCAAAATGTTTCGATCCAAGATTTTGCATTCCAAGGTGCGTTCAATGTTGCGCAATTGAGAAGGCGAAAGTTCGTCGTCAAAAATGACCAATTCGATGTCTTTCGCTTTCACGTATTCGCGAATTTCTTCCAATTTTCCTTTTCCGACGAAGGTTTTTGGATTGGCGATGGGCATTTTTTGCAAAAATTTTCGTTGTGTTGTTGCACCAGCCGTTTCAGCCAAAAATTCCAGTTCGTCGAGGTATTCGTTGGCTTGTTCCTCAGAAATAGATTGCGTGATGATACCCACAAGAACACATGTTTCTTCTACCGCATCAACCATTACATGTCCTTCTTCCATCTATTTTCTTAGGGTTTTAACAAAGTCAACCAAACCATTCAGGTCTTTTTCATTGGTGATAATATCCTTGTAAGGCATCATTCCTTTTTCGTTTCCGTTAGAAATGACATTTTTAATTTCAGCGTCTGAAAGTTTACTGATTGCCAAATTAGCAGCGCCAGAACTTCCTTTTTTGCCGTCCAATCCATGACACGCTTCGCAATGCAAAATGTAAAGCGATTTAGGCTCAACTGAAGCAACATCTTCTGTGTTTTCAATTGATTTCACTTCTCCAGAACCGCAGCTGGCTAGGAAAAGTAAGATTCCAATGGCAAAAAATCTCAAAACCATCCTGTTCCAAATCCTCTAAATGGCCAAGGAATTCCAGCCAAAATTAAGATCAATCCGATGGTAAACCATTTCACAATCGTTCCATGTTTTACAGCAATATTCGATGTGTTTTCCGCTTTCTTTCTACCGATTGTAATCACTGCAATGGCGATAATCATGATCAATAAATGCTCTAAACCGAAAAAACGGTAGGCTTTCATTTTCATCCAACCTTCCATGAAGTTTACTTTTGAACTGGAGAAATAAAGAACCAATCCAATGAGCAATTGTATATGCAAAAAGATCATTGCGAATAAATTCAGCATTTTGTCTTTTTTCTCATATTTCCCTTTTCCCTTTGACGATAAAGCGTTGAAAATTGCTATAACCAATAACAACAAAGCAACCCAACGTAAACCTGAATGTGCGTGTCTTAAAAATTCCATAATTTGTTTGTTTGAACACAAAAATACCGAATGTTAATGATATTATCCATTTTCGTTTTGGATTCCTTTTATTATTTAGAATAAATTTAAATAAAGCCGTTCAGAAAATCACTAAATGTTCGTTTATGCGCTAGATGTTGGTAAAAACCACACTTCAACTTACTTTCATCTGGTGGTGAGGAGAACAAATAAAGATTTCGTCCCTAGCAGGACGAGTTCACGAGAGGTGCATGATTTTTACCCACATTTCATCCCTATCGGGAAAGAAAGATAGGACAAACATTTTTATTTTTAATAACTTGATAATTCATTAGAAAAAACTAAAAGTTCCATTTAGCTAGACATTAAGGTAAAAAACCACACTCCAAACTAATTCTCGTCCAATATGGACGTTATGATGTAAAGATTTCGTCCCTGGTGAGACGAGTTCACGAGAGGTGCATAGTTTTTCCCATATTTCATCCCTATCAGGATGAAGTTGTCGTAGATTTTAGATCTCAGAATAAACTAAAACTTATTAGAAAAACACAAAAGTGCCATTGGGCACGCCATATGGGTAAAAAACAACATCCCAACAAATTTTTGTCCCGTAGGGACGACATGATGCAAAAATTTCGTCCCTGGTGCGACGAGTTCACGAGAGGTGCATGGTTTTTACCCACATTTCATCCCCAAAGGGACGAAGCTATGTAAGTTTTTAGATTTTACAATAACTAGATAACTTAAAAGAAGAACAAAAAGTGCCATTAGGCACGACATATTGGTAAAAAACAACACCCCACCTAACTTTCGTCCCGTAGGGACGACATTTGAAGAAACCTAGTAGTTATCCACAGTCCATCATTTTTCTTAAACCAAACCAAAAATCATGTATCTACAACAAAAAAACCTGAAAATCGCAAAAAACTAAAATCTAATACCTTGAAAATGAATCCTCCCTCTTTTGTCCTAGCGCTATCGCTTAGTCTTCAAAAGCTATCGCTTTTTCTCTTCCAAAGGGGGGGGGGAATAAAAAATCCACCCCAAATAATTGATTTGCAAATAAGTAATTAATTTCTAGTTTCTTCTAAAACATAAAACTGCTATGTTTTGAATTTTAACTAAATTCACGGCCATAAAACACTTCTTATGAGAATAATTATTCTTCTATTTCTATGCTTTACATTTTGTGTCAGCGCACAAGAACTTTCTCCCAAAAACGGCACAGCGCAATCAAAAGCAAGCTATTATGCTTTGACAAACGCCACCATTTACGTTTCTCCAACAGTTAAAATTGAAAAAGGGACGATCTTAATCAAGGACGACAAAATTGTTGAAACGGGTAAAATGGTCAAAATTCCACAAGAGGCTGTGGTGATTGATTGCGATGGAAAAACGATCATGCCAGCTTTCATTGAAACCAATACTAATTTAGGTTTACCTGCCCCAACAGGAAGAAGACACGGAAATTCTCCTCAATTGGAAACTTCCAAAAAAGGCGCTTATCACTGGAATGAAACAATTCATCCAGAAGTGAATGCAGTTGATTCTTACACTTTTGATGAAGAAAAATGCAAACAATGGTTGCAAATGGGTTTTGGAATGGTTTCAACACACATCAACGACGGAATCATGCGCGGAACGGGAACTTTGGTTTCTTTGGGTAAATCGAATTACAACAAACAAATCTTGAAAAGTGAAGCTGCGGCTTATTTTTCATTCAAAAATGGAAATTCTAGTCAAACGTACCCATCTTCACAAATGGGAAGTATTGCGCTGATAAGACAAACATTTTACGATCAAAAATGGTATCAAAGCAACCAAAATAAAGAATTGAATTTATCACTCGAAGCTTTGACAGCACAAATGAAATTGCCCTTGTTTTTTCAAACTGACGACAAATTGGAAATTTTACGTGTAGCAAAAATCGGCAAAGAGTTTAACTTGAATTTCGCATACATCGGTTGTGGAAATGAATACGAAATCATTCCTGCATTGAAAAAATTAAACGGAACCCTTGTTTTACCAATCAATTTCCCTGACGCTTTTGAAGTCAAAGATCCTTACATCGCGAAGCAAATTCCATTAAGTGATTTAAAAAATTGGGAATTGGCGCCTTCAAATCCTTATTTGTTGCGCAAAGAAGGCATCAACATCATTTTATCGGCAACAGGAAATGCTACGCCAGCGGATTTCTGGAAGAACATTCAAAAAGCGATTTCGAGAGGACTTACAGCAGAAGAAGCTTTGCGTGCTTTGACCGTTGCACCAGCCGAATTATTAGGAATTCAAGCAGAATTTGGAACCTTGGAAAATGGCAAAAAAGCAAGTTTTGTGATTTATGACAACAATCCTTTCATGCAAGAGGCGACTTTATTGGAATCATGGTTATTGGGTGAGCAAAATATTCTCGTTCAAAAACAAACCAATGATATTCGAGGAAAATACAATGCCTTGATTGACGGTGAAACAATTCCTTTCGAAATTACCGGTACAATTGAAAAACCTGCGGTGAAGTTCAAAACGTTGGTAACAAAGACAGATACAATCACTAAAATTGCTAAAACGGATACAATTTCAACCAATTGCTTTTCAAATTTAATCGGAAATGATTTGACGATTCAATTTAATTCCAAAAATGCCAAATGGGATGGAAGTGTTAATTTACATGCCAAAGTGAACGCCAAAGTAGGAGTTTTTGAAGGCGATGGAACTTTGCCTGACGGAAGATGGATCAAATGGACAGCAATTCGAAATAAGTTAAATGAAAAACCGGACGAGAAAAAACCTTTCAAATTAGATTCCTTGACTTTGGGTAAACCGTGGTTTCCAAATTTGGCTTATGGTTTTGATTCTATTCCAACAAAACAAACGATTTTCATTCAAAACGCGACGCTGTGGACGAATGAAGCGGAAGGAATTGTAGAAAAAGGAAACGTGTTGGTTGTGGATGGAAAAATCAAATTTGTTGGAAAAGAAACGCCAGCACTTCCTCCTGGCACAATTACAATCGACGCAACAGGAAAACACGTTACAAGTGGAATTATCGATGAACATTCACATATTGCGATTTCAAAAGGCGTGAATGAAAGTGGTCAATCGATCACAGCGGAAGTAAGCATAGCCGACGTGGTGAAATCTGACGACATCAATATATACAGACAACTGAGTGGAGGAGTAACAGCTGCGCAATTGTTGCACGGTTCTGCCAATCCAATCGGCGGTCAATCGGCACTTATCAAATTGAAGTGGGGCCACACACCAGAAGAAATGGTGATTCCAAATGCGCCGAAATTCATCAAATTTGCCTTGGGTGAAAATGTGAAACAAGCCAATTGGGGCGATGAAAATTCGGTTAGGTTTCCGCAAACAAGAATGGGTGTAGAGCAAGTTTTCTACGACGGATTTGAACGTGCTAGAAAATACCAAGCGGATAAAATCAATTGGTTATCACTTTCCGAGAAAAAAAGAACGCAATCAGGTTTACAATCGCCAAGATTTGATTTGGAATTGGAAGTATTGAGTGAAATTCTGAAAAGCGAAAGGTTCATCACTTGCCATTCTTATGTGCAATCTGAGATCAACATGTTGATGCACGTTGCAGATTCAATGGGATTCAAAATCAATACTTTTACCCACATTTTGGAAGGATATAAAGTGGCTGACAAAATGAAAAAACATGGAGTTGGTGCTTCAACTTTCGCAGATTGGTGGGCTTATAAATTTGAAGTGAACGATGCAATTCCATACAATGCTGCCATTATGAATCAGCAAGGAATTGTTACAGCAATCAATTCTGACGATGCCGAAATGGGTCGAAGATTAAACCAAGAAGCTGCGAAAACGGTCAAATATGGCGGTGTTTCTGAGATTGATGCTTGGAAAATGGTAACTTTGAATCCAGCCAAATTGTTGCATCTAGACAACAAAATGGGAAGTTTGAAAATCGGTAAAGATGCGGATATCGTGATTTGGTCAACCAATCCGTTGAGTATTGAAGCGAAAGTGGAAAAAACGATCATCGATGGTGAAGTTTTATATGACGCTGAAAGAGATTTGTCAATGCGTACAAGAAATGCATCAGAAAAAGCAAGAATTATTTCCAAAATGTTGATGTCGAATGAAAAAGGTGAACCATCCAAAGCGTTTGAAAAGAAAAAACGCAAGGAATTTCATTGCAATACAATCGGCGAAGAAGGAAGTGAAGGCGCCAATGATCATTAAGAAATTATCGAATTAAAATATTGAAGAAATGAAGTTTATCTTTCAAATTATAGCGTTGTTTTTGTGTGTTTCTGTGCAAGCGCAAAAGGCGAATAAGAAATTGTTTATCAATGGTTATTTACATATTGGAAATGGCAAAGTGATTGAAAAATCATTGGTCGGAATTGAAGGCGACAAAATCATCTTGGTGAAAAATGCGTTGGCGTACACAATCAAAAACGAAGATTGGGACACAATTATCGACATTTCAAATCAACACATTTATCCTGGATTTGTAGCTCCAAATTCTACTTTGGGATTGACAGAAATTGATGCAGTGAGAGCAACGAGAGATTTTGCGGAAGTGGGAATTTTCAATCCGCATGTGCGCGCATTGATTGCTTACAACGTAGAATCAAAAGTGATTGCAACTGTGCGAACAAATGGCGTTTTATTTACACAAGCAACACCTAGAAGCGGACAAATTACAGGAACTTCAAGTGTGATGCATTTGGGCGGTTGGAACTGGGAAGACGCAGTTGCTAAAACAGATGATGGAATTCATGTAAACTGGCCACAAAGTATGCAAGGTGGCGGATGGTGGGCAGAACCATCGAGCAAAAAACGCAATGAAAATTACGATGTTCAAAGACAAGAATTGACACAATTTTTCAATTTGGCAAAAGTTTATGCGAAAGCAAAAGAACCTGTTTTAGACTTGAGATTTGAAGCCATGAAAGCGACATTTGTGGGAACTAAAAGGGTTTATTTTCATGCAAACGATATTCAGCAGTTGCTAGATGTGATTGATTTTGTGCACAATTTCGAAATACCATTTCCAGTTATTGTGGGCGGCTATGATGCACATTTGGTGGCGCGACAATTGAAAGATGCTCAAATTCCAGTCATGCTTCCACGTTTGCACAGCTTGCCAGAATTGGAAGAAGATGCGGTTGATTTGCCTTATAGATTGCCATTTTTATTGCAATCCGCTGGTGTGAAATTTTGTTTACAAAACGAAGGCGATATGGAAGCGATGAATGCCAGAAATTTGCCTTTCCTTGCTGGAACTGCGATGGCTTATGGATTGACAGAAGAAGAAGCAATTCGCTCGATCAGTTTAAGCGCTTGCGAAATCATGGGCATGGAAAAGCAATTCGGTTCAATCGAAGAAGGAAAAATTGCAACGCTTTTTGTTTCTAAAGGAAACGCTTTAGACATGCGTACCAACTTGGTGACTTCTATTTTGATGAATGGAAAATGGATTGAAACAACGAATACTCAAACAGATTTGTTTCAGAAATACAGTGATAAGTTAAGTGGAAATTGATTAAAATTATCATTTATTAAATATTTGTAATTAAATATTTTAAGTCTTAAATCATCAAAACATGTAAATTTTGCAAGTTTTGATGATTTTTGTTTTTGTACTGATTTAGCTTCGCTTTCCGATTGCCTTTAAAACATTTTATCCGCATCTTTGTACTTTAATTGAACTCTTTCATTTCAGACAAAAACATTTTTCTTCAAACGCATGAATCAAGCGGAATTTTTACAGCTTTTTAAAAAATACAGTCAAGTAGATCAAGTGGCGAATGCTTTGCAAGAAGCTGAAATTCGCATTCATTTGAAAGGTTTGGTTGGTTCGTCGCGTGCTGCAATTGCTTCCGCGGTTGCTAGTCAAGTTCCAGGAAATCATCTTTTTGTCTTGAGCGACAAAGAGGAAGCTGCCTATTTCTTAAATGATTTAGAAAATCTTTTTCCAAATGAAAAACACATCGTTTTTTATCCAGCTTCGTATCGTTCTGCATACCATTTTGAAGAAACAGACAATGCGAATGTCGTTTTGCGCGCTGAAGTGCTAGAGAAAATCAACAACGGCACAAACACTTGGATTGTCACTTATCCGCAAGCGTTGTTCGAAAAAATTCCAACGCAAAAAAAACTGACTGAAAATACTTTAAAAGTCCAAAAAGGAAAAACTTATTCCTTGGATTTTATGAATGAATTGTTGCTAGAATATGGTTTTGAAAGACTTGATTTTGTGTACGAACCAGGACAATTTGCCATTCGCGGTGGAATTTTGGATGTGTTTTCATTTGCCAACGATCAACCTTTTCGTGTAGAATTTTTTGGCGATGAAGTTGATTCAATTCGAACATTCGATCCAGTAGATCAACTTTCTGTCAATAACCACGATTTTTTCAATATCATTCCCAATGTGCAACGCCACCTAATGCAAGATGGTTTTGGCACTTTTTTGGATTTCGTTGGAAAACAAAGTACCGTTTGGATTTCTTCCAATCAGTTAATCGTAAATATGTTGTCGAAAGAATACGACAAAGCGGTGAAGATTTACGAAGGACTCAATCATACGATCAAACAAACAATTCCCTCAGATTTATATACACACAAAACAGAATGGCTTGAAAAATTAGAAGCTTTTTCAGTCGTTGAATGGGGACCAGATTTTTCATTCAAACCTTCTGTTGAAATCGCATTTAAAGTGCAATCTCAACCAGCTTTTAATAAGAATTTTGAATTGTTGAAAGAAGATTTGTCCGCAAGAAAAAAAGCAGGGTTCACCAATTTGTTCTTCTCCAATCAGCCGAAACAAATAGAACGTTTGTATTCCATTTTTGAAGACATTGGCGCTGATGTTGAATTCATTTCGATGCCAATCGCGTTGCACGAAGGTTTCATTTTCCAAGACTTGAAATTGGTTTGTTACACAGATCATCAAATCTTTGAACGTTACCATCGTTTCAAGCTCAAAGAAGGTTTTTCGCAAGCCAAACAAGCGTTGACTTTGAAGGAAATTTACAACCTTCAAAAAGGCGATTACGTGACACACATCGATCACGGAGTTGGACAATTTTCTGGTTTACAGACGATTGATGTCAATGGAAAACCGCAAGAAGCCATTCGCTTGATTTACAAAGATGGTGACGTATTGTATGTGAGTATTCACTCTTTACACCGAATTTCAAAATTTACGGGAAAAGAAGGTACTGCGCCCAAAATGAATAAATTGGGAACGCAAACTTGGACGACACTTAAAAACAAAACCAAATCGAAAATCAAAGAAATTGCCTTTGATTTGATACAGCTATACGCCAAACGAAAATCTCAACCAGGTTTTGCATTTATGCCAGATACGTATTTGCAAAATGAGTTGGAAGCCTCGTTTATGTATGAAGATACGCCAGACCAGTTAAAAACCACGCAAGCAATTAAGGAAGACATGGAATCTCCCACGCCAATGGATAGATTGGTTTGTGGCGATGTTGGTTTTGGGAAAACAGAATTGGCCATTCGCGCTGCTTTCAAGGCGGTGACGGATAGCAAACAAGTAGCAATATTAGTTCCTACGACGATTTTGTCGCACCAACATTACAGAAGTTTTAGCGAGCGATTGAAAGATTTTCCTGTGACTGTCGATTACATCAATCGTTTCAAAAGTGCGAAACAAGTCACTGAAACCTTGAGAAAAGTGGCTGCTGGCGAAATTGATATTTTGGTTGGAACGCATAAAATTGTGGGAGAAAAAGTCAAATTCAAAGATTTGGGATTGATGATTATCGACGAAGAACAAAAATTCGGTGTCGCAGTTAAAGATAAATTGAAAACCTTAAAAGCGACCGTCGATACTTTGACTTTGACCGCAACCCCAATTCCGAGAACCTTGCAATTTTCACTCATGGGGGCGCGTGATTTGAGTATCATTAATACGCCACCACCGAATCGTCAACCCGTTTTGACGGAAGTGATTCAGTTCAATGAAGAAGCGATTCGAGATGCCATTGCATACGAAGTAAGTCGAGGCGGACAAGTTTATTTTGTGCACAACCGTTTGCAAAATATCAAGGAAGTTTCTGGAATGATTCAACGTTTGTGTCCGGGCGTGCGCGTGGGAATTGGTCACGGACAAATGGATGGAAAACAGTTGGAAAAAATCATGATGGATTTCATCCAAGGAGAATATGATGTTTTGCTGGCAACCACGATTATAGAATCTGGAATTGACATTTCTAATGCCAATACGATGATTATCAATAATGCGCAGAATTTCGGATTAAGTGATTTACACCAATTGCGCGGGCGTGTTGGGCGTTCAAATAAAAAAGCATTTTGTTATTTGATTGCACCGAAATACCACGAAATGACTTCCGAAGCCAGAAAACGATTGGAAGCTTTGGTACAATTCTCAGATTTGGGTTCAGGATTCAATATTGCGATGAAAGATTTGGACATTCGTGGCGCTGGAAATTTATTGGGTGGCGAACAAAGTGGATTCATTGCGGATATTGGTTTTGAGATGTATCAAAAAATCTTGAACGAAGCAATGGAAGAATTGCGCGAGTCAGAATTCAAAGATTTGTTTGCGGAAAGAAATACAGACCAGTTTGTGACTTTCGTCAAAGATTGTGTGATTGAAACAGATTTAGAAATCAGGATTCCAGATGATTATGTTAACAATGTTGCTGAACGTTTGAGTTTGTATCAAAAACTTGACAGTTTGGAAAACAAAGAAGCGTTAGACAAATACGGACAAACCTTAATCGACCGTTTCGGACCATTACCACGCGCTGTGAAAGAACTTTTCAGATCTTTTGAATTGCGCTGGTTGGCGCAAGATTTGGGAATCGAAAGATTGGTGATGAAATCCGGTTCTATGGTTTGTTACTTCATTTCAAATCCGCAGTCGCCGTTTTACGATTCAGGCATTTTTCAACATGTGTTGAAATTCATTCAAAGCAATCCAAAAGATTGTAAATTGAGTGAAAAAAATGATAAATTGAGGTTGTTGTATAGTCATGTGATGACAATTGATCAAGCGGTGAAACGATTGAATGAGATTGTGGAGTAGTACTTGATTATTTTTTTTGTAAATTTGAGTAAAAATAATTCGTTGAATGACAACCAAAGAAAATATACTCGCAATTTTAAAATCCAATAAAGTTAAATTGACGCAATTTGGAATTAAAGAAGTTGGGCTTTTTGGTTCATATAGTCGCAACGAACAAGTAAAAGATAGCGATATTGATTTACTTGTTGATTTTGATCCTGAAAAAGAAAATTTCGACAATTTTATGTCAGTTTATGATTTACTTGAAAAGGTTTTCAAAAATCATAAAATTGAAATCGTTACCAAAAATGGATTGAGTCCTCATATTGGTCCCTTTATTCTAAACGAAGTTGTTTATGCCTAAGGATCCAATCGAATATTTGAAGCATATTCATGATGAGTGCTTATTTATTCTTTCTTTTACTTCCAGTAATTTGTCAAAGGATGAATTTTAATGGATGAAGTAAAGAAACGAGCTGTTGTGAGAAGTTTAGAGATTATCGGAGAAGCAACAAAAAAAATACCAATTGATTTCAAACTTCAATGGAGTGCAATAACTTGGAAAAATATGGCTGGAATGAGGGATAAATTTATTCATGATTATATGGGAGTTAATTATTCCATTGTTTGGGATGTTATGAAGAATAAAATCCCCGAATTGAATTCTCAAATATCAACAATTATAAATAATCAAGCTAAATAAAACAATAAAACAACATGAAAAAATTATTCGCTTTATCAATCCTTCTTTTTGGATTAAATTCTATTTCATTTGCACAGAAACAAAAGGTTACCCTAGAGGAAGATACCATTAAAGTGAATGGAGTTTCATATGCCATTTTAGATAAAAGTGCTGGTTTAGGATTTGATTTCAAAGTAAAATCATTGGATGGAAAAGATTTATTTTTCTTGAAATTTTTAGATTTCAATAATCCAAGTAGAATCACAAGTGGCAATCCAAAAGGACGAGTGACCTATTTTGAAGCGACTTTTTTCAATGATGGAAAAAAATGTGAAGTTGATGCCACAGGAGGAAAGAAATCTGTCGCTAAAATGATTGTAGAAAATGAATTGATTCTAAACAATGCTGTGAACGAACAAGCTGAAAACACATTCGTGTTAATCAACGGAATGAAATTCTCCGAAGAACGCAACAACATGAACAACGGAAATGTAATCATCATCCAAAGATAATTTTCATTCAAAGGGCTATTTGAGTTTTTCATTTAGCCCTTTTTTCTAATCCCTAATCCCTTATCTCAACACATTCATCCCACCATCAACTGCCAAAACTTGTCCAGTAATCCAGCTTGATTTTTCTGATAACAAGAAAGTTACTGCATCAGCCAATTCAGTCGCGGTTCCAACTTTGCGCATCGGATTTCTTTTTTGTGAGGCTTCGATTTTTTCCGGTGAATTCAATAATTTTTCTCCCAAAGGCGTATCGGTCAGCGAGGGTGCTATGCAATTAACGCGTATCATGGTTGCGTATTCTGCCGCCAAGGCTTTGGTCAATCCTTCAATTGCGCCTTTCGCCATGGAAATTGATGCATGAAACGGCATCCCGACCGCAACTGCAACAGTGCTCATCAAAACAATACTTGCCGAATCACTGCATTTTAAATTGGGCAAAAAAGCTTGAATAAACGCAATCGCACCCAAACTATTGATTTGATAATCACGCAGAAAATCAGCTTCACTCAAACGGTGAAAAGGTTTCAAATTGATTGTCCCTGGAAAGTAAACCAAACCGTCAATCGTTCCTTCGATTTTAGGAAAGGCGTTGAAGTCGTACTTTTCGACGGTGTAAAATTCATCGTAATCAAAACTTTCTGTTTTGGTAGAAATTCCAATCACCTTGTGACCAGCATCTTGTAGTTGCTTAGCACTTTCTTGTGCCATTTTGCTTGATGCGCCTGCAAATAAATATGTTTTCATCGTTTGGATATTTTGTTGTTTGAGATTGTTCGTTGTAAGTTACATTTGAATCGATTGATTTCAGAAGAACGGGTTTTCGCATGTTTGGTCTTGCAATTTTCTACTCTTTTGCGCCACAATTTGTAGCTGCTAAATTTCAAATTCTTTTTCATCAGCGCTTTGACATCCGCCTCTTTCAAGCCAAATTGATACTCAATCGCATCAAAAGGCGTTCGATCTTCCCAAGCCATTTCGATGATTCGATCAACATCCATTTCGGATAATTCCGCCTGATTATTTTCTTCCTCTGGCAAATTCATATATGCCATCGGAGAAGGCAAATCGCTGTAATAGCAATATAAATCTTCGCTCATTTTAAAATCGTTGTCTAAGTAAAATGACAATTAAAATCCTAAATTGTTTACATTTTCCACCAAATATAAATCCTTACTTTTGTAGAAATATTTCGCGATGACAACGGTGCACTACAAAAATCTGGGATTGATTGATTACAAAGAAGCTTGGGATTTGCAAGAACAAATTTTTGCTGAAAATATTCAACGTAAAATCAATCTGCGCAATGGTGTAGAAACGCTTCCGACGGAAAATCAAGTGCTTTTTTGTCAGCATCCGCATGTGTACACACTTGGAAAAAGCGGTTCATTGGACAATTTATTGTTAGACGAAAAAGGCTTAGAAACCAATCAAGCGACATTTTATAAAATCAATCGTGGTGGAGATATCACGTATCACGGACCGGGACAATTGGTGGTTTATCCTATTTTGGATTTGGATTATTTTTTCACCGACATACACAAATACTTACGATTTTTAGAAGAAGCAGTCATCCTCACTTTGGCTGAATACGGAATTGTTGGCGATCGCTATGAAGGTTATACAGGAGTTTGGATTGAACCAGATGGAGAAAATGCCCGAAAAATCTGCGCGATGGGCGTAAAATGTTCACGTTGGGTCACTATGCACGGCATCGGATTTAATGTAAATAGTGATTTATCGTATTTTAATCACATAGTTCCTTGCGGAATTGATGATAAAGCCGTAACTTCCATGCAGAAAGAATTGGGTGTGGCTTTGGATTTTGAAGAGGTTGCAGCCGTTTTTAAAGAAAAATTAGCGCAACAATTTAATTTTAAATATGTCTAAAAATCAATCCAAACTACGCAAATTGATTCGTAAATTTATCCGAATCACCCTTTTTACTTTGCTTTTTCTCGTGATTTCTGCGAATTTATTCATCATACTTTCTGGAAGATTTTATTTGTATAAAGGCATCGCTAGTACATATTTAAAAGGAAAAACGGGTCCTGGAATTTACGACAAAGATGTTTTTGCTTACTCCACGATCAAGCATTCTGATGAGGTTTTCAAATGGAAAGAAGCAAAACCGCGCTTTTCATTGACTCCAGAAGAAACGAAATTCATGGAAAATTTGCAAACTTCTTCGTTTCTAGTTTTTCAAGGAGATTCATTGATTTTTGAAAAATATTGGGGCGAACACCAAAAAGAAACGGTTTCAAACTGCTTTTCTGCAACCAAAACTTTTGTCTCTTTGTTGGTTGGAATTGCCATTGAAGAAGGAAAAATCAAAAGTTTAGATGAACCAGTAGGAACATATATTCCTGAGTTTAAAGAAGGCGAAAAAAGTAAAATTACAGTCAGACATTTATTGCTGATGTCTTCAGGTTTGGATTGGGAAGAAAGTGGCAAAAATCCTTTGTCCGACAATGCTGAATCTTATTATGGAACAGATTTATATGGATTAGTAACAAGCCAAAAAGCGGTTGAAAAACCAGGTGTGAGATTCAACTACCAAAGTGGAAATTCGCAATTGTTAGGATTCATCATTGAGAAAGCGACAGGTGCTGATTTATCGGATTACGCCTACAACAAAATTTGGTCAAAAATAGGAACAGAACACGATGCTTATTGGAGTTTAGACAAAGAGAAAGGCGCTGAAAAAGCATTTTGTTGCTTGTATGGAACTTCCCGGGATTTCGGTCGTTTGGGGAAAATGATTTTGCAAGAAGGAAAATGGAATGGCAAACAAATTGTGCCGCTTTGGTACATGAAGGAAATGGTCAAAACGCCAGCAATGAAAACCAACGAAGGTGTTCCAAATTACAGATATGGATTGCACATTTGGACTTTCACAGGAGGTGCAACGCCAGTTTATTATTGCCGAGGAATTTTAGGTCAATACATTTTATCGATTCCTTCCAAAAACTTGGTGATTGTGCGCACAGGTTCTAAAAGAACGCCAGATTTCGTTTTGCCTGAAAAAATGAAAAATGATGCCGTTTATTTGAAAAAATACGAACGTATTTTAGGACATCCAACAGATATTATTCGCTACATTTCGATTGGGAAGAGAATGGCAAAATGATTGAATTTTCTTCAATATTATGCACTTGATTATCAGATTATCCTTGTAAATTTGCACTTTATTTGAAATAAAATCAAAATGCGCGAAGAATTATTAGGTCCAAAAGTAGAGAATGTAGCTGTTGCAGTTGTGCAGCAAATGGGGGAAGAAAATCATCCTATTTACAATACTTATTTGATCAATCTTCGCGACGATATCATGGAAGGAATCATCATCACAAGTAATGGTTATGGTGAAAATGTAGCGACTGGCGAGAAAATAAAAACTTCGATGTTGCGTCATTGCATGGAAATCCTTTTGCCCAATGAAGCTGCTCGCGTCGAACCAATCATGGAAGAAGTTTTTGGATTGACCAACGAATATTGGGTTAGTTTTTGGGTGAACGATACGATGTATGACAAAAAATTCATTTTTCTTCCAGAGACAATTCAAGAAAAAAACATGAAATTGATTCCAATTTTAGGACTTAAAGGCATTATCATCCAATGATTCGATTCACCATAATCCTCGCATTATCGATCTTCTTATTGGAGGGCTGTTATGTCCGCACCAAGAAATTTTGGGCGCGCGAAGAAACGAAAATGCAAACTTGTAGAGAAGCGTGGACCTATCAAGATTTGAGTCAACCAACAAACGTGAAGATTTTACTTTTTAGAAATCGCTTGGTTTTTGACCGCGTTTATCCTGCTTTCATCATTGGAATCAACGACCAGAAAGACACGGTTGCTTTTATCGACAAAGATTTTGAGGGCGTTTTTGAGGTAAATTCCACTGTAAAAGTTGCTCCTGCAACTTGGACGCCAATTGAAAAAGTGGAATTAGATCCTGTTTTTTCAGTTTACCCAAAATCAAAAGTCAACGATTTTCACTGCGCGGTGAAAGTGGTTTATTACGGGAAGTTTTCTAACAAATAAATTCCCAAAAATTCTAGCGATTATTTTCATAATCAGATACAAAAAAAGAGAAAAAGCTTTAATGTTTTCAGATCATTGATTTTTAGGTTTTTTGTAATAGCTTTTTGTGTGCAAAATAAGTGACTTTTCAAGTTTTTAGGCACAAAAAAACCTGAAAAGAGTTCATAAAAAACAACATTGATCCTTTGTTTTTTTGAGGTAGAAACTCTTTTCAGGTACCTGCAAGGGAAAATAAAACCTAAGTCGCACAATCGTTATTGTTTCGACTTAAAATATAGACGTGATTTTAAATTTAAAGGTTGGCAGTAAATATAATTTTTTTGAAATTATTTATTCTTTTGCTTTTCGAGTTCTCGGTCCACAATTTCCATTTCTTCGTAAAACGCTTCACCATAAGCTCTAACGATGGGTTCTTTTAGAAATTTGTACACTTTGACATTCAAATTTTCGCCACAAGCACATGCTGGCGCACAAATTTTCCATTCGTTGTAATTCAACGCTTCAAACTCCGCATATTTTTGTGCTCTTATAGGATATAAATGACAAGAAATTGGCTTTTTGAAACTTGTTTTTCCATCCTTATGCGCTTGTTCGATGGCACATTTAGTAATTCCTTTTTCATCGAAAAAAACAAAAGCACATTCAGCGCCATTTACTAATGTGGTGACAGGTTCATTGTCCCAATCCATATAGAAAACGCCTGTTTTTTCAACTTCTGCGATTCCTTCTGGTCTCATATACGGTTTGATAAATTCCAAATCATCTTCCAAAACGGCTATTTCTTCCTCTGTTATTGGTGCTCCTGCGTCTCCCTCGATGCAACAAGCACCTTTGCAAGCATTCAAATCACAAACGAATTTTTTTTCAAATAAATCTAAAGAAACGACTTTGTCTTGGATTTCTACTAACATGAAATGGAATTTTGGCAAAGGTAAGCAAAAAAAATAGCCACTCTATTCAAGTGGCTATTCTACTAAATTTAAGTTTTATTATTTTCTGATCAAGTGTAAAAATCCGTGTCCTTCCAAAACTTGATTGTTGTAACCTGAAATTTTGTATTGAATGAAATATACACCTTCAGTAACATCATTTCCATTTGCTTTTCCATCCCAAGCTGGTGAAGGATTAATTCCACTTCCAGTAAACACAATGTCACCCCATCTATTGAAAATGGTAAATTCTATATTCAATGCATTTGTAGTGGTCAAGAAATAAGTCTCATTGGCTTTATTTCCATCTCCATCAGGTGTAAATACGTTTGGAATTTCAACTGTAGGAATTGGGTACAAACAAGAACCATTGTCTATTTGCGCATTCGGATCGTAATTTATTGCTGTTGGATCTGTACAACCACACACAGCAATCGCGATGTTTACAAATGAAGTATCGCTACATCCGTTGGCACTAGCAATTAAGCGAACAACTGAATTTGCTGTATATGTTTGTGTTTGAGAACTCAAATCATTTACGTTTGCAGTTTGTCCGTTTCCAAAATCCCACGCATAATTGGTTGAATTTTCACTATTATTAGTAAAAGTCACTGTCAAAGGTGTACAACCAGACGATACACTTGGTGAAAAATTAGCAACAGGTGCTTGATCTTGTGTCAATAAAATACTGTCGTTTACGATGCAAACATTATCTGTTACAGTAAAGTAATACCACCCTGGAGATAAATTTTGGAAAACAGAAGCATTGATTGAATTCGGACTGTTTGCACCAGGTCCTGCCCAGTTGTAAACAGGAGTTCCTGAAAATCCTGAAGCAAAACCAGTTACTGCACCAGTTGGGTTACATGCTGTTGCTGGGAATTGAAACATTGAATCTATTGCCAATGTTTGGTTCAAAGTGATCGTCACTGTATCTGTCATTTGGAATCCACATTGATCAGTAGCAGTCACAATGTACTCAATGGGACCATTGATTGAAACAGCACCATAAGCTGGACTTCCAGTTTGACCATTACTCCAAGAATAAGTGTAGGGAGCAAAACCTCCAGAAGCAACGGCTGTCATCTGTATGGAATCATTTGCACAGAGTGCCGTTGGGTCGTTTTCGTTGATCGTAATATTTGGTTTATCTAAAATGTAAACCGTTCCTTCTGAAACTAAAGTATCACCACAAATATTGACAATGTAAACAGTCAAAGTAACTGATTCAGGTCCTTCTGTTAAACCATCTTGAACAGGAGTTAGGGTGATGATTACTGTATCTTGTCCAGGTAAAAATGTAACTGGATTTAATAAAGTATTATAATCTGTGCCCTCAATGGCATTTCCTGTGATATCATAGTTCACAATTAATGTGTCATCCATTTGAGTTTCTGGTCTAGTAAAAATGAAATTGGCATCCGTACAACCTTCAATTACAGTAGAATCGCCAGTTATAGTTGCAACACTTACATTAACCGCATCGGAAGTAAATGAACCTGATTGCAAAAGTACCCATGAATCAAAAGCTGAATCCCCACCATCAGCAACAGCAAATTTGAAATGATAACTTTCGCCACAAACAACGGTAAATGAAATATTCATTAAAACTGTCATTCCATCTGCTTGAAAATCTGCACCAGGTGCGTTGTCAAAATAAATATTATTAGCAGCCCAGTTTGGATCTAAATCAGAACAGTTAGTAACAAATCCATTTGAACCAACAGTTCCGTTATTTACAGTATTAATTGAAATCGGAATGTTTGTTCCAGGAATTAATGCCAAATTGGTACTGTTATATGTTCCTCCACCTGGAGTTAATGCTGTAACAAAGAAACCAAATACATCATTCACTGAACCGCAAACATATTCATTGTATTCTTCACTTCCGAAAAGGAAATTAAAACTAACAGTGTTTCCTGCAGGAATGAAGTCAAATTCTAATTTACCAACATCAAATGTTGAAAATCCTGCAATCGCATCTAAATCTGGATCGTTTGACAATGAACCACCTGTAAATGCGATTGTACTACTTCCAGAGTTATTTGGACCAGCCAAACCAGAAACAGCACCACTTGCCATAACTAAACCTGAAGAAAATGGAATTTGCGTTCCTACGTAATTAAAACTTCCAATTTGATTTCCTGTATAACCTGTCAATCCATTGTATGTTACGTTAGATACTTGAACTCCAGGTCCAATTAATATGTTCTCTACATATTGTTGCGGAGTCAATGTACTTGAGGTAGTTACTTGTGCATTTACATTCGAAAAAATGTATAAAAAACCAACTAAAAGAA
>JBIKJE010000045.1:0-27117 GCA_044361165.1 Crocinitomicaceae bacterium
TACATCTCAATTCCAAGCCTCGGGAAATTGGACAAATGAATGTGAATATCAAATTATTGATCCTAATGGAGTAGTTGTTGTTCAACAAGGGCAAAATGGAACAACGCCACCTACAACTGTTGATGCTTTCACAGCTGATTGCTTTGGTGGATATGAATTTGTTTGGAGTCCTTCTGCTGATTTGAATGATCCAAATATTCCAAATCCAATAGGAACTTTTCTATCACCACAAACTTTGACCTTGACTGTTTATCCTACAGGACATCCGCTTTGTGCCACAACAGATCAAATGAATATTACTTTATCAAACTCAGCTTTTCCTGGTGAAGATTCTACTTTTACAATTTGTTCAGCAGGTGCCCCAGCAGATTTGTTTCCAGTTCTTGGACCTGGTGCTAGTGTAAATGGTTATTGGGTTTATGGAGCAGCTAATACACCTGTTACGATGCCATACGATCCAGTGACAATGAATCCTGGTCAATATAAATATAGAGTCGATAGTGCAGGATGTATTTCTCAAGCAATAATAACTGTTGTTGAAGTAAGTACTTCAATTACAACAGTTGTTCCTACCGATGTAAATTGCAATAGTGCAAGTAATGGTAGTATTGTTGTTACAGGTGTGAATTTTACGTCATATTCAATAGATGGCGGTCCGCAGTTTGCAGCAACTTCACCTGCGACTATCAATGGATTAGCTGCTGGGAATTATACATTGGAGGTTTTTGGCACTGGTGGTTGTTCCGACACAGAGCCATTTATAATAGCAGAGCCAGCACCTTTACAACTGGATTTGATTTCTAATGATACTTCAGTATGTGTTGGCGCTTCAATTGCGATTAGTGCTTTAGGCTCAGGCGGAAGTACAGCTTACACTTACACTTGGACGCAAAATGGTAGTTTATTAGGAATCGGTACTCCAATTACGGTAACTCCGCCTTTGACTACAAATACGTATTGTGTTACATTGACTGAGGCTTGTGGTTCTCCTGCAGTAGATACATGTATGACAATAGATAATCCAGTTGAAATCTTTCCTGTATTGACTCCTGATACGACTAGGGGATGTTTTCCAGTGACTATAAATTTTGCAAACACAACTAATTCCAGCGAAATTGCAACTACTTTAGTTGATTTTGGAGATGGACAAATTATCAGTTACCCTGGAACTTCTTCCTTTAGTCATATTTATGCACAGCCAGGAGTATACACAGTGCATGTAGAGGTTACATCTATTTTTGGTTGTCTTTATGATTCTACTTTTACCAATATGATTGAAGCATTTGATTACCCAGAAGCAAATTTTAATATTTTGCCAAACGATGTCTCATTCTTTGATCCAAATGTATTACTAGAAAATGCAAGTTCTTCGAATGTTGTTTCTTATCAATGGACAATTTCATCAGGAAATCCAGCTTCAGCTTTTACTGAAAATGTAAATGCAAGTTTCCCAAGTGATGTGGAAGGTGGATATCCTGTAACTTTACTTGTTACTGATCAAAATAACTGTCAAGATACCATTACCAAGATTGTAAATGTTATAAGTGAAGTTGTTTTATACGCTCCGAACTCATTTACACCAGATGGTGATGAGCACAATCAAACATGGAAGATTGTGGTAGACGGTATTGATTTATACAGTGCTGAGATTTTAATTTTCAATAGATGGGGTGAGGTAATTTGGGAATGTCATGATGTCAGTGAAGGATGGGATGGTACCTACGGAGGAAAGGTTGTTCAGAATGGAACATACACATGGACACTAAAATTTAGAGATATTCATTCTGATAAAAAGTATGAATTTAGTGGTCATATTTTATTGATTAGATAAAAGTTTGAGAGAATAAAAAGAGGCTGTTCAATTAATTTGATACAGCCTCTTTTTTTTGCCTATAAAAATTATTATTTCAATTTTCTTCTTTTCATTTCTTTAGTGATCAAATTTAATTCTCTACTAGTTTGACCTGCAACAGAAGTATTCTCATCTGCTCTTCTCAATAAATAGGGCATTACTTCTTTAATTGGTCCATAAGGAACATATTTTGCGACAAGAAATTGATTGTTTGATAAATTATAAGAAATATGATCACTCATTCCTAAAAGTTGAGCAAAGTAAAGTCTTTTATCATTTCTTTGAAGACCTTTATCTATAATTAGTTTACTTAAAAATTGAGAACTTTCTTCATTATGGGTTCCTGCGCAAAGAGCTAGAGTATCAATATTGTCAACAATATAACTCAATGCTGCATTATAATCTTGATCGCACGATAATTTGTCAGGTTGAATTGGAGATTTATACCCTTTTTGCAAAGCTCTATCTCGTTCTTTCTCCATATATGCGCCTCGAACTAATTTGATTCCATAGTGATATTTTCCAATTCTAGCCGTATTAGTAGCTTCCTTAAGAAATTGAAGTCTATCATGTCTATACATTTGCAGTGTATTGAAAACTATTGCTTCTTTTTGGTTGTATTTGACCATCATAGAAACAGTTAACCTGTCTATGGCATCTTGAATCCAAGTTTCTTCTGCGTCAATAAAAACAGGCACATTTGATTCAAAACCTTTTTTACAAATTCTATCAACTCTACTAATTACTTCTTGAAATTCTTTTTTTTCAGCTTCAGTTAATTCATTTTCTGGATTATTGATTTTTTCTAGAATTCCAAAACGCGCAATACCAGTTACTTTAAAGACAGCAAAGGGAATGGCAGGATTATTTCTTCCTTTTTCAATCGTAGCAATTATCTCATTGGTCGTTTTTTCAAAATCCCAAGCAGATGTTTTTCCTTCCACTGAGTAATCCAAAATTGTCCCAATCCCAAAATCATTCAGCTGCTTGATGGTATTTGTGCACTCATTGATAGTTTCTCCACCACAAAATTGTTTAAAAATGGTTGCTTTCACAATCCCATTAATTGGTAAGTGAGCTTTAAATGATGCATTTGTTGCCCATTTTCCAAATTTTACAACAGATGGGTTGCCCACCATTTTGAAGAGCCAATATGCTCTTTTTAAATCTTTATCAGACTTGCTTTTAAAAGCAATTTCAGTATTTTCGAAAGAAATCATAGTACAAAAATAAGTTATTTTGACATTTTTCATCTCTTGGAATAAAGAAACTTAAAAAAATCGTTTACTTTGACAATAATATTAGATTAACACTTTTAAGGTATGATTCAGAAAATAGAAGCAATAGGTTATGATATCGAAATAGGTTCATTGTTAAATTCTTCATTTTCAAATGTATTAGGAAAATATTCGAATTCTAAAAAAATAATTTTAGTAGACGAAAATACACATGATCATTGTTTAGAATATTTGTTGACTGCTTTTTCAGGATTAGAAGATGCTGAAGTAATGCTTTTGCCATGTGGAGAGGAAAACAAAGTGATGGAAGTTTGTTTTCAAGTGTGGGAAGCTTGGTCAGAATATCAAATAGGAAGAAGAGATTTGGTAATTAATTTAGGTGGGGGAGTCGTTTCGGATATGGGAGGATTTATGGCCTCTATCTTTAAGCGCGGCCTTGATTTTATTCAGATTCCAACTTCTTTATTAGCAATGGTGGATGCATCAATCGGTGGAAAAACAGGGATTGATTTAGGAAGGTACAAAAATCAATTAGGAGTTTTTTCAAACCCAATTAATGTATTTGTAGACCCCGGTTTTTTGTCTACTTTACCTTATAACGAGCTAAGGAATGGCTACGCCGAAATGTTAAAACATGCTTTGATTTCTAGCAAATTGCATTGGGAAGACTTGAAAGAAATTGATTTTTCAGATAAGCAAAAAATGTCCTCACTAATTTGTCAATCTATAGAAATCAAAAATCAAATCGTCAAATTAGATCCATTCGAAAAAAATGAGAGAAAAAAATTGAATTACGGTCATACTTTTGGTCATGCATTTGAAGGCTTTTTTATTGGTGAAGAAGAGTTTTTGTCCCATGGGCATGCCGTTGCAATCGGAATTTTAGCAGAATCATTTATCTCATGGAAGCGAAATATTTTAAGTGAATCTAATTTTATTGAGATTTCACAGGTGATTTTGAAAAATTTTGAATTGCCAACTATTGAAAATTCTTGGATTGAACCAATTTTTAAATTGATGTTAAATGATAAGAAGAATTTTGAACAACAAGTGAAGTGCGTTTTATTGAGTGATTTAGGTGAAGCTAAAATAAATCAAATAGTTGATTTAGATGATCTTAAGATGGTTGTCGAGTTTTTCTCAACATTGAAACCTTAGTATATGAAATTGAGATTAATTTGGTTAGTAAGATTCCCGCTTATATTTTTGGAACTTTTTTGGAGTTTCTTAACGCTGTATATTTTTATTGCACTTTTTGGTATGGTTTTTCAAATTGGGGATGATTATGTAACAATGAAAAAAGGTAGGGTTGTATATATCAGAACTGACGGTATTCATACAGATTTTATTGTACCAGTTCATTCAGATATTCAAAATTGGAACGAGATTGTTCCTTGGAAAGATTTAAAAGGAATTGACACTTCATATCAATTTGTTGCGTTTGGATGGGGAGATCAAGGTTTTTTTCTTAATACACCAGAATGGAGTGATTTGAAGTTTTCGACTGCATTTGATGCACTTTTTTATCGAGGAAAGACAGCAATTCATGTGGTTTTTCAATCTGAACCAATACCTGGAAAGTTGTGCAAAAGATTAATTGTAAGCGATAAACAATATCTCAAATTGGTAAATTACATAGAAGATTCATTTGATGTTGATGAAAGTGGTTCATCGATTTGTATAAAAGATCGAGGATATTGGGATTATGATGCTTTTTATGAATCAAAAGGGAAATATAGTTTGTTTTCAACTTGCAATTCTTGGATAAATGGAGGTTTAAAGAAATCAGATTTACCGGCCTGCTTATGGACTCCACTAAGTTATGCTATTTTTGATAAATATGAGTGAATGGCTTCTTAAAACTCTTGTTTTTACTAGTGCTTAAATGATTCTATCGGATAAAAACCACTGAGGAAATAACCTAAAATTGCAACAATCAATATTCAATATCTAAATTGAATGTTTTTTGCAATGTCAATAGGTTTGTGTTTTTTCTAGCCAAGATTTCAAATTTATCTCTTCCTGTGAGGTGTTTGTTATTTTCTTCTTGATTTTCAATAATTGAAAAGTCAATAGTGATGGACCAATTTTGCAATTTATTTCTTAGAAAATCTAGTAATGAGGCATAAAAATGATTTTTCATCATATCAATTTGAATTTGATTGTCAAATTCTTGGTGAATATGGTTCAAAGCAGGTATTTTGGGATCTCGTTTGGTCAGTGCTAAGTTCATTGAGTCAGCACCTTCGATTCCTTCCTGCTTAATTTTGTAGGCATATTGACGCCAAACCATTTTTAGTTCATCGAGAGAAAAAGGTTTTTTTGGTCTATTTGATATATCTTCATTTACCAACGAATCGACTTCAATTGAATTTTCCTTTAAAGTTTGTTTGATGGATAAATTATTTGTGTTTAGAGATCCCGTTGGTGCAGAAAAAGATTTAACTTCTTTTTTTAGCGAAATAGGTCGCTCTTGTGGTTCAGTAGGTTTAGACTTTGGCGTTGTAGTGGAAGGTCTTAACGTTTGTCCAGAGAATGGAATAATTTCTACAGGGTCAGTTAGTCTTTTTTTTTTTCAAGCTCATTTTTGATTGAACATAATTGCATTAGTGCCAGTTCAACAAGCAATCTTTGATTCTTTGACGATTTATATTCAACATCAGACTTACTCAAAATTCCAAGACATCGTAAAATATAATTTGAGTCAAAAATTTTAGATTGTTCTATAAACCTATTTTCAACACTTTCACCTACCTCCAATAGTTTAGCGGTTCTCACATCTTTGCAAACTAGCAAATTTCTATAGTGATCTGCCAATCCAACAATAAAATTATGACCATCAAATCCTTTTTCTTGAATATCGTTAAAAAGTAAAAGACAAGCTGGAATATCCTCCTTCCAAGCATTATCAACTATTCTAAAGAAATAATCATAATCTAGAATGTTTAGATTATCCAGAACTGAATTTAAAGAAATTTTGTTGCCTGCAAAACTAACAATTTGATCAAAAATTGATAAAGCATCTCTCAATGCACCATCTGCCTTTTGACCAATTAAATGAAGCGCTTCACTTTCACATTCAATTCCTTCTTTTTCAGCTATTGATGCTAAATGATTGGCAATATCTTTGACTTTGATTCTGTTAAAATCAAAAATTTGACATCTCGAAAGTATCGTTGGAATTATTTTTTGTTTTTCAGTGGTTGCAAGAATGAAAATTGCATGAGCAGGTGGTTCTTCCAATGTTTTTAAAAAAGCATTAAACGCTTGATTTGAAAGCATATGTACCTCATCGATAATGTACACCTTGTGCGTGCCTAATTGAGGTGCAATTCTCACTTGTTCAATCAAATTTCTGATATCGTCAACGGAGTTGTTGGATGCAGCATCTAATTCATAAACATTTAAGGATGCACCTTCATTAAAAGAATTACAAGAATCACATTGATCACAAGCTTCAATCGAATTACTAGGATTAAAACAATTAATAGTCTTAGCTAGAATCCTTGCAGTGGTTGTTTTACCTACTCCTCTTGACCCACAAAAAAGAAATGCTTGAGCAAGGTGATTATTCTTAATTGCATTCTTAAGAGTTGATGTAATAGACAATTGACCCACAACTGTATCAAAAGTTTGAGGTCTATATTTTCTTGCTGAAACTATGTAATCGTCCATACTTACTGCAAATTTAAGAAGACTTTTTTGATAAAATCAAATTGTTAATAAATCAATTCAAATATTAAAGCAATGCTATTCAAAATTTGAATTTTTTTTAATTGATTTTATCAGCTTCCACAGACAAATGGTTAGATAAATGTTTCTTCTTCTTCCGGTTAAATCGTGATTTTGTTATCTATTCTTAACAATGTAATTTACAATACTAAAGTTGTTTGTAAATGATAGAACCCTTATTCATAGAAAAATAAGTTTTAGAATCTAGCTTTTCTTGTTTTTTTGGGAATTTTTTAGCATTTTAGTCATTCATAACTTTAAAAGGAATCACAGAATAAAAAACACTTTTCTTTAAAACTTTCAATAAAACTTAATCGTAATTTTACAAAATCAAAACTAACGTAGATGAATTACAAGATTGGCGAAAAAGTTGGTTTTCTTTCTGAAAAGGGTGGTGGAACAATTATTGAATTTAAGGACTTGAATAATTTGATTGTTTTGGATGATTCAGGATTTGAAAGAAATTTGAATGTGAGAGAAATTGTAAAAATTCATTCATTTGACTACAAGTTGGATAATTTTTCGAACACTATAAATGATGATGAATCTTACAGTACCGCAAGCTATTTTGTGACAAAAGAAAATTTGAATGGGAATGTGAAGGCTTCTGATGTCTGGGAGATTGATTTGCACATTGAAGAATTACTTGATTCGCACATCGGATGGTCAAATTCTGAAATATTACTAAAACAAATGACTGAATTTCGATCTTTTTTTAAAAAAGCACAGGAAAAAAGTATCGCCAAAATTATTGTAATTCATGGAGTAGGAGAGGGAGTTTTAAAAAATGAGATTAGATCTTTTTTAAGTAAGAAGGAAAATGTGGAATTTTATGATGCATCGTATTTAGAATATGGGAAAGGAGCCACAGAAATCAGAATTTATCATTCTAAAAAATATTAATTTATGAAAGTGCTATTGTCACCCGCCAAGTCTTTGGATTTTAATTCAAATTGTTCTTGCACAGATTATACAATTCCAATTTTTTTGAAAGAATCAGAAATTTTGGTTAAAAAAATGAGCAAAAATTCAGTAAAAAAAATAGCTGATATGATGCATATTTCAAAAGATCTTGCTGAATTAAATCATCATAGATATCAGAATTGGCAAACACCGAATCAGCCTTTACCCACGAATAAACCTTGTGTATATGCATTCTCGGGAGAAGTATACAAGGGATTAGATGCAGCTTCATTGACCGAAGCAGAACTAAAAATTGCTCAAGAAAAAGTTAGAATCCTATCTGGTTTATATGGGGTTTTAAAGCCATTGGACCTAATTTATCCCTACAGATTAGAAATGGGTACAAAGTGGGAAATTACACCAAAGATTAGAAATCTCTACAGCTTTTGGGGCTCAAAAATTAGTGATTTCCTACAAAGTGAAATGAAATCCAATCCATTAAGCGAAATAATAAATCTTGCTTCAAATGAATATTTTAAAGCAGTGGACCTAAAAAAGAACAAGTTAAAAATCATTACTCCCATCTTTAAGGAATTTAAAAATGGGGAGTACAAAATAGTAATGATGTACGCAAAACATGAAAGAGGTGCGATGGCTAGACATATAATTATTAACAACATTAATTCTTCTGAAGAATTAAAACTATATAACCATAACAACTATCAATTTGATGTTAATCAATCAACTGATACCGAACTAGTTTTTGTAAGATGATTTTACAGTAGTCTTTTAACTTTCAAGAAGATACTTTTGTCTTTCCAAACTTTGTATGGAACAAAATACCAATCTAATCCATTGTTTTCAGAAATTGCAACATATGGTTTTCTTTCAATTGTTTCATTGAAAAAATCTTTTGATTCAGCCATAAAAGCAATTTGAATGCTATAATCTTTTTGTTTTATTTGTCTAACTTCAATATTGCTAACTCTTTCCTTTCTAATATTCTTTTTTGAAAAGGTTTTCTTAAAGATTTCATCTCCCTTCAGCTTCATGTGTTTTACATAAGAAGGATGAGTTTTGGAAATTACTTTCAACATCAATCCTCCATTTACTGCCTTTAAGTAGCTTGCAGATTGAGCATTAAAATTTGTTTCTTGAGTAGCATTAAGTGAACAAGAAAAAATAACAAGCATTAAAGAAAATGCAATTATCCATTTATTCATACATCAGTTTTTTAGTGATTAATGTAACTAAATTAATACTATTATTTGATAATGAAGCGAATGTGAATAATAATTTTGTTAAAACGTTTTGTGTTAAAAATTTAAAATATTGAAGTTCAATACTATAGTTTCGTTGCTTTCAATTTTAAAAAAAAACAATTATTGGAATTCTAACCATTTCTTTTCATCAATTTTAATGTATATATCCTCTTGATCATTCAAAATATCCTGAATTTTTAAAATTTCAGGATATTGTTCAGCCTTAATTTCAAATTTTTTCTTTTTACTACCAATTATCTGGATTTCAATGAAATTTCTATCATCCAATATCTTATAAATAGACTTTCCATTTGCTAACATTCTGTATTGTGGGAAGTAAGTTTCTTTCAAGCTCATAAAGCGAAGGTAGTAATACTATTCTATAAAGTTTCAAAAGTTGATTCTTGTTTTTTCATTTGTTTTCTGTTGAAGATTCAATAAGAATTTTCAAAATATAAGCTTTAAAAAAAAGGTTTGTATTTTTGTTGCTAGACAAATTTGTAAACGTTACCAAAGAAATTTTTAATTACCCAAACTAATAAAAAATGACCAAGAGGGAAAAAGCAAAATATATTATCGATGAACTTGAGAAATTATATCCAGTGACACCTGTTCCATTAGATCATACTGACCCTTTTACTTTATTAATCGCAGTTTTACTTTCTGCGCAGTGTACCGATGTTCGGGTAAATCAAATAACACCATTACTTTTTGCAAAGGCAAATAATCCATTTGATATGGTAAAGTTGTCGGTTGAAGAAATAAAAGAAATTATTAGACCATGCGGTTTGTCACCTATGAAATCAAAAGGAATATTTGGTTTGTCTCAAATTTTAATAGAAAAATACGGAGGGGAAGTTCCGCAAAGTTTTGAAGCATTAGAAGAACTACCAGCGGTTGGACACAAAACCGCAAGTGTAGTAATGTCACAAGCGTTTGGAGTACCTGCTTTTCCTGTCGATACCCATATTCATCGTCTCTTGATTCGATGGGGAATAACTAAGGGCAAGAATGTTGTGGAAACGGAAAATGATGCAAAAAAAATATTTCCACGAGAACTTTGGAATAAATTGCATTTACAAATAATTTTCTACGGGAGAGAATATTCACCAGCAAGAAGTCCAAAATTTGATGTTGATTTTATCACTCGAAATATCGGCACTAAAAAGGCCATTTTTGAGTTAGTTTAGATTGTGAAATAAAAAACTTGAAATCAATTGGTTAAATGATATAACCGATTCATCGCCCACTTCGACTTCTTCCAGCCCTTCCACCTGAACTTTTTCCCGCATTTGTACTTTTGGTATTTCTCCCTCCATTTCCAGTTTTAACTTTCCCCGCACCAGTGCGTTTTTCTTTGCTAAAACTAGCAGATTTAGGAAACTGTTTTCCAAGTGGTTTCTTTGAAGTCGGAGTTTTACTACTTCCAACTACAGATTTTTTTGTTTCAGTAGTTTGCTTCGAATTTTTGAGTAAATCGTTTAAATTTTCCAACTCATGTTTTTTCATTTCACGATACTCGCCTAATGGAATTCCTTTCAAATTCAAATTCATAATGCGAACTCGTTCAAGCTTTAACACTTCATATTCAAAATGCTCACACATTCTTCGGATTTGTCTATTTAATCCTTGAATTAAAGTAATTCGAAAAACAAATTTTGACTCTATTGAAACTTTACATTTTTTAGTATGAACTCCTAGAATTGGAACACCTGAAGCCATTGCTTTCACAAATTGATCTGTTACAGGTTTATCCACAGTGACTAAGTATTCCTTTTCGTGCTCATTTCCTGCGCGTAAAATTTTATTGACAATATCACCATTGCTTGTCAAAATAATCAAACCTTGAGAATCTTTATCCAATCTTCCGACTGGGAAAATGCGCTCGCCATAGCTGATATAATTGATGATATTGTCTTTTGTGCCAGCTTCAGTTGTACATGTAATTCCAGGAGGTTTATTGAAAAGTATGTAAATAGCTTCTTCAGCTGGTTTTGGTTCAATGACGATTCCATTTACTTTCACCACATCTCCAGCTTTCACTTGATCGCCCATTTTGGCACATTTACCGTTGATAAAAACGACTTTTGATTCAATAAACTTGTCAGCTTCTCTTCTAGAACAAATTCCGCTTTCGCTGATATATTTATTTAATCGGGTGGATGTACTTTCAATCATGCTACAAAGGTAGTTCTAATTGATTATTCTGTTCTAAATTCCTGCCGGATCTTTGTGTTTTAATTATAAAATCGAACTTGTTTGATATACAATTGCCTTGTTTTTTCATCCAATTTAAATTCAATATCGAGACCAAATGATTCATAATTAGAAAGATGTGTTTTTGATTTTAGAAAGAAAAACCGTTTTATAATATCTAATTGCTCTGCGAGATTTCCAATTTCTTTTTCTGTCATGACCAATTTTTGATGATTCAAACTTGAGAAGGTTATTACTTCAATCGTGTTTTGAAAACTGCTATTAATGTCTTTCGGCGAACAAATAAATTGATCACAAGTTACTCCTTTAGGTGGGTCAACAACAGCAATATCTCCTAGCTGTGCGTTTACCACAAATCCAATGTAATTTTCTCTGTATAAGTTTTTTGTGATGGCCACACCATTTACTGCTTCATTTGGAAATGAGCGATGTACCAAAATCCCCATGGAAACAGAATGTTGTTTGATCCCAAAGTACGATCGTTCCAAAAATGCTTGATTGGACCACAAACTTGCCCAAACTTTCAAAATTCCTTTCTCAATCGTTTTCGATGTATCATTTAAGATTACTGTTTTAGAGTCATACAAACCTGCGCCTGAAAATCCTTCCGCATCTTCAGCGTTTGTGGATGATCTAAATCTAAAAGTTTTGAAGCCTGATTTGACTAATTTTTGCTTCACATCAGCAATTAACTTTGGATCCAATTTTGTCATCAAGATTTCTTCGCGAATCATGCCTAAATAGGCATTTAGTTTTTCTGGTGTATTTTGATATTTGACAGCAAGATTGATTAGTTCATCAACCTTTGTTGATTTCAAATGCTGTTCATAATAGTAAAATGGAATCGCAAATCCTCCTTCAGGAACTTTAAATCCATGTGACTGGCTTAAAGAATTTAACACACCGAAATTGGCAGCTTTGTTTCCAGCAAAATTGGCTGAACGAAAATTTAAGTTTTTAACGTCAATCAATGAATCAACTTTCAAGTTTTTGGTTAATATTATTTCTTTTTGTTGTTTTGGATTGATGCTATGATTTTTTTGCACGATGTAAAATGTATCTTTCAAAACGCGAAATTCTACCATTTTTAGCTCATTCAATCTCATCTTTTCATCTGAAAAAGCTGACTTATATGCGCAAATTGGAATTTTTCTATTTTGACCTAAAATAGATAAGTGACTCAGCGGTGTTTGAAATTCAGTAACGATAATTCCAGAAACCAAAGGCAAATACATTGGTGTATTTTTGATCACTATTATATCAGTTGGCAAAAGTGGACTGTCCAATGAGTCAAGGTTTGAAATAAAACGCAATTTCCCGTATGTTTTCCCTTGACTCACTGATTGAAAACTGATGTTTTCATAAATTTCTTCTGGTAAAATGATTGGAAATTGCTCGATAAGTTGGTTTTTCTTATCAATTAATCTAGCGGTATTTAATAAGAATGAGAGTTTTGAACCGATGTAAGTATTGGCAACAATTTGGTCATATAGTTTTTTCATGTATCTAGTCGGCATTTGATCATAGGGCGATAAATCTAAAAAATACCGATTCAACGTTTTACTGTAATTTAAGTTTGCCAATAAATATGCTCGATCTTCCGATTCATCATAATTTGAGCGATTAAATTCTCCTAAATCTGCTTTTTCATTCAAATTAAACTGACAAAATTCATAATGATATTTGTAAAAATTAGAATTGATGAAATATAGTTTTTCAGTTTTAAGTTCAAAAATTACTTTAATCGAAGAAATATTGCCATACTTTGAAGACAAGGGTGCTCCACTGAGCATCGAAAAATCTTCGGTTGAATCTACTGTATTCAAAAATTGTTGAGCTTCAGAGGAGCAAGAAGTGAAAAGTAAGAGAATGAGTAGAAATCTAAAAATCATTGATGAAATTTTGTATTTAAAAAGGAGAAACGAAAGATAACAATAAAAATTATGAAAGTAAAAATGAACAATCAAAGGTACAATTTAAGCTTTTATTAGTTCAATGAGATTTTTGAATAAAATTTCCTTTGATTTCGTTATATTCTTAACTAAATTTGAAGCTAATATAAATGTTACATCTCATCGCATCCTATGAAAATATTTTTATTTATTTTAATCATTGCCCCTTTGAATTTGTTTTCACAAGTATTTTTAAATGAGGCTTCTAATGCGAATAGTTCAACTTTTATTTTGCCCAATGGAACAGATCCAGATTGGATAGAGTTATACAATTCATCAAATTCAAACGTCAATTTAGTTGGATATTTTTTATCCGATGATTCAAACAATTTGCAAAAATGGACTTTCCCAAACCTTAATATTCCTCCAAATGGTTTTATTACCATTGCTGCTACAAGCAATTTAAATCAATCCACAAACTACTTCTACGAGACAGCAGTTTTTGCAAATAGCACATGGAAATACATTATTCCAAATTCAAATTTAACCTCAGATTGGAACAATCTTTCTTTTGATGCTTCTACATGGAATTCTGGGCAAATGAGCGTTGGTTATGGCGATAATGACGATATAACGGAAATTTCAAATCCGACAACTTCAGTTTATGGTTTGATAAATTTTTCTATTTCAGATACTTCAGTGATCAAGAAAGCCATTTTAGATATGGATTTTGATGATGGTTTTGTTGCCTATTTAAATGGAGTTGAAATTGCTCGTTCAGGATTAACTGGAACTCCTCCAAGTTGGGATGAATTGGCGGTTGATCATGAAGCAAGTCTCATTCAAGGTGGCAATATTTCTTCATTTGAAATTGATCCGTTGATTTTAAAGTCTGCGATAAAAAATGGTTCAAATGTTCTTGCAATTGAAGTGCACAACAGTTCAACAACTTCTTCTGATTTGACGATGTTGCCATTTTTGAGTTTTGGTTATCAGACACCTATGAGTTTATTTGGTGGGACTGTGCATCCATATTTTAATACAGTGTTTGCAAATACCACTTTGGAAGCAAATTTCAGTATTAGCAATGTAGGAGAAACAATTTATCTTTCTAATCCTGATGGAATCGTTGTTGATTCACTTATTGTTCCTGACTTAGAACCTGATATGTCTGCTGGGAAGTTTTTAGATGGAGTTCAAAATAGCAAGCTTTTTACCGTTCCAACTCCTGGAGAAAGCAACAATCTTTCTTTAGCTTACGAAGCTTTTGAAAATACACCAATCATCAATTTAGACGGTCAGTTTTTTCAAGATTCAATAAAGGTAACGGTTACAAATACAAGTGTTTTTGGAGGCGCAGTTTATTTTACTTTGAATGGTGAAACACCAACAATTGCCTCAAATCTTTATACAGATACAATTAAAATAACAGAAAATATGATTCTGAAAGTTAGGTGTATCTCATCCATCGATTCAATTTTGCCGAGCTTAATTGCAACAGAATCTTACTTATTGACAGTTGATTATGAGCTTCCAGTGATTTCAATCACAACGGATTCACTCAATTTATATGGTCCTGATGGAATTTTCGATAACTACAATACTGATTGGAAAAAACCTTGTGTAATTGAATATTTCGACAAAGAAGGAATAAAGCAATTTGAATCTCGTGCTTCAATTAAACCTGATGGTGGAGCAGGAGGAAGTCGTTCCAATCCGCAACACAGTGTTACAATCGAACCAGCAAGTATGCTTTATGGAGAAGGAAAACCAGTAAATTATCCATTAATTCCTGAAAAAAGTTTTGTCAAGGAATTTGATGCATTTTACCTTAGAAATGGAAGTAATTATTGGAATCAATATCCTCAAAAAGATGCAACTTTCATGCGTATGATGCGTGAAACTAATGCAAATTCACAAGCATATTCTCCTGTGATTGCTTATGTGAATGGTGAATATTTTGGTGTGTATGAGTTGCGTGAAAAAGCGAACGAAGGATATTTTGCCACTAACTATGGAAACGATAGAGATAGTTTAGATTTACTTTCTGTTTCCTATTTTTATGGTGCAGGAGTTTTGAGAACAGTGAAAGGTTCAGACTCTAGTTTTTACTCGATGAAAGATCTTATTACGACTTACGACCCAACAGCAAGTGATTATTTTTCAGTTTGTAACAAGAAATTGGACTTATATAATTTTACAGATTATTTGGTCGGTGAAAACTGGTTTGCCAATTATGACTGGGTTTACAACAACATCAAAATTGCACGAACACGATCTACCGATAACAAATGGAGGTTTTTTCTGCAAGACATGGAACTTGGTCTGGGTGGTTGGAGCGATTTCAATTCCAATATTTTCGACTATTTTAGAAATGAAAATCAACCAAATCCATATTGGGAAATTTTCAACGGTTTGAATCAAAATACTGAATTCAAAAATTATTTTGTCAATCGATATGCTGACTTGATGAATACAACTTTTCAACCAGACTATTATTTGCCTATCGTCGAAAGTATGTACCAACAATTACTACCTGATTTACCGAAACATTTAGAGAAATGGACAGGTGATCCAACTGGCGGAATGAATAATTATTTGAATATTAAGAATAATATTTTATACCAATTTGCAAATCGAAATCAAGCAGTTAGAAATCAAATTGTGAATGAATTTGCTTTGGTTAAACCAGTTACAGTTTATCTAAATGTTGAACCTTCCGAAGCTGGGTATATCAAAATATCAACGATTGTACCTGACCAACTTCCTTGGACAGGAGTTTATTTTGATGGTGTTCCTGTTGAAATTACTGCGGTTGCAAATCCTGGTTATACATTTGATCATTGGAAGGCAAATACAACTTTAGAAGGTCAACAATTGGATTCTGCAAACTTCACAATCAATATTGGAAATGACGATTCTTATATCGCTGTTTTTAACGGTATTTCTGAACCACTTTCGTTAACCCTTTCGGAGATCAATTACAATCCAGATCCATCGGTTGATGGCGGAAATTGGATTGAATTACACAATTTTGGATCAACGCCGTTGAATTTGACAAATTGGTCCGTTAAATCGAAAAATTTCTGGGATAAATATGCTTTTGACGATGGCGTTTCCATTCCATCAGACGGTTATTTGGTCATTTGTGAAGATACCAATTTGTTCAAAAATATTTATCCAAGTGTGACGAATTTTGTAGGTGCAACAGGTTTCCCTTGGAGCAATAAATTTGATTCCATTCAAGTGTATGATGCGCACAAAAAACTCGTTATTAACACAATTTACACAGATGAAAAACCATTTCCAATTTGTGCAGACGGTTGGGGAAGAACATTGGAAAATCAGTACTTAAATTCGGTAAAAATTGATTCAAGCAATTGGTTTTGTGGATGTATTGGAGGATCACCAGGAGCGAAATATTCACCATGTAATGAGCAACTTTTAATTTCGGAAATCAACTACAACAATATCAGTGCTGTTTACAATGCGGGAGATTGGATTGAAATCAAAAACAATTCAAATCAAAATCTAGATCTATTGAATTTTACTTTCAAAGATTCAAAAAATAACCACATTTTTAATTTCCCTTCAATTGTATTAAAACCGAATGAATATTTGGTGTTAACGAATAGCAAAGATTTATTTCAACAGCGTCATCCAGAAGTTGAAAATGTGATTGGAGATTTTGATTTTGGGCTTTCTAGTAAAGAAATTTTAAGATTATTTGATGCAAATGAAACATTGATTTCAATTGTAGTTTACCGAAATGACAACAATTGGCCAGTGATTCCTTCCATAGAAGATTTTACTTTGGAATACAATTTTTCTGCAGGATTTATTGATCCAAATGTGCCGTCATCATGGTTTGCAGGTTGTGAAGGAGGTTCGCCTGGTCGTGCATTTGAAAATTGTCCTGTATTGACTGATGGTGATTTTTGCAACATTTATCCTAATCCAACAAATGGAAGTTTTACAGTCGCTTTTCAAAATGAAAACAATTCTAGCAACAAAACAACTGTTCAAATCATCGACATGAATGGAAGATTGATCTTCGAAGAAGAAATTTACGCCATAGAATCAACCGTTGGAAAAGAAATCAATTTGGATTTCGCTAGAGCAGGAATGTATTTCGTGAAAGTGATTCAAGAAAGCAAAACACAGCAGTTGCCTTTGGTGAAGATTTAGAATGTTTTAAGCATTTTGTGCGCACGACTGGACTCGAACCAGCACACCACTGAAGGCACCAGCCCCTCAAGCTGGCATGTCTACCATTTCACCACGTGCGCAAAATCCAAAATTGGATGCGCAAATATAGGTATTTCAACGTGAATTTATTGGAAAACCTGAAAATGATTCAAAAAAAACACCCCGACCAAATGAATGAACGGGGTTCTCTAGAATGATAACTTTAAAAGTTATACCAAACACGTATATAATTTAGTTCAATAATGATTTGTGTAATGCCGATATAGTTTAAAAATAGTTCAATGATAATTGGGCTATATTGAAAACATTATCGGTATTAACATCGAAAAAATTATCAATGAATCAAAATGGCGGAGGACCTTTTGGTTTTTCAGTTTTCAATTCAATTAAATATTTTTCTTTCTGTTTACTATTCAATATTTTTAGAATTCTTTGATGATGTTTGAAAAGAATCATTTCAAAACTCGGTTGAGTGATAGTCAATGTGTCGCTGCTACCGTTTTTGCTTGTTAAACTATCAATGGTCTGTTTGTGTATCTGTTGCGTAATTTTTTTAATAGAGTCTATCTCTTTTTGATGCTTATTAAAAATAGCTTGAAGTTCATTTTGTTGTTTAGCATCAAGCGCCAAGATGTCATTTAGTTTTTCAACCACATGTTTTAAATGATTTTTATGATCTGGCCTTGGTTTGGGAGCAAGCAAAATCAAGCCGATAAATAGCAGGTTGAAAATTCCAAAAATGAAAAATCCTCTTTTATAAAATTTCGGGGTAAAATTCATAATTCTTGATTATAATATTGATTGTAGTAATTATTTGATTCTAAGTATTCTGAATAAGCATTTTCTTTAATTTGTTTTGAGGTTTTTAAGTTATAATTTAATGCTTTGAAAGCAACGAAAGCATTTAAAATAAGAATAGTTGTCAGTAATGCCCAATTGAATTTAGATGCTTTTTCAATTTTTGTAGTAGAAATTTTACTCAAAATTCTGGTTTCAAAAAAATCAGGAACTGTTCTTTGCTCCCAATTTTCAAGCACATTGAAGAGTTTTTCTTCGTGATTATTTGAATTTTTTGTTTCCATTTTGATTGTTAGATGTTCTTTTTATTGTTTTCCCTCATTTCTGGAAAGTAAGCAATGAGTTTTTCTTTCAAAATTATTTTTGCCCTTGCTAAAATTCCTTCGACAGCTTTTTCACTGCATTCCATGATTTGCGCAATTTCTTTTTGACTCATGCCGTCCATATATTTAAGTACAAATGCAGTCTTGTATTTATCTTTCATTTCATCCAAAGTGTCAGCAATGATTTTTGCATATTCTTTGTTTTCCAAATGTTCATAGGGCGTAAAATCATTGTTTGCGGGAATTTCTTGCGCCAAACCAAATAAAGACAATAGTCCTTTAGATTTTCTTTTTTGCCTGCTTTGTGAACGCAAATAATCCAAACATCGACTTACGGTAATTCTATAAATCCAGGTTTTTAAACTGCTTTTTTCTTCGAATTGCGCGATTGAATTGAAAATAAGAATGAAAACCTCTTGCGTTTGATCTTCAGCTATATCCGATTGTTTCAGAAAAGAATAACAAGTATTGTAAACCTTATTTTGATAAAGTTTGACCAACTTTTCATAAGCAAGCGAATCGCCTGATTTTAATGATTGAATGAAAAGTTGTTCTTCTGTCAACATCAATTTTTTATAAATTTACTTTTGCTTTAACGCTTTCAAATCGATAAAGGTGAGTCCTTTCTCAAATAAAAAAGGACAACTTTTACAAATTGTCCTCTCAAAATATGGATATTCTTTTATTTTTAGAATTCTAAAATAGTTTTTTCAATAATCGCCACACATTCCATCAATTGCTCTTCATTCATCACCAAAGGTGGTGCAAAACGAATGATGTTTCCGTGCGTTGGTTTAGCAAGTAAACCATTGTCTCTCAATTTTAAACACAAGTTCCAAGCAGTTTCGCTGTCAGGAGAATCGTTTACAATAATTGCGTTCAACAAACCTTTTCCTCTTACTTTAACTACCAAATCAGATTTTTCGATGATTCTTTGCATTTCACTTCTGAAAATTTCACCCAATCTGCGTGCATTTTGAATCAAATTTTCATTGTAAACAACATTTAATGCAGCTACCGCAACCGCTCCAGCAATTGGATTTCCTCCAAACGTTGAACCATGTTGGCCTGGTTTGATCACATTCATGATTTCATTGTTTGCCAAAACTGCAGAAACTGGATAAACACCTCCAGACAATGCTTTTCCAAGTATTAAAATATCTGGTTGGTTGTAAGTTGCTTGTTTCTCGCATTTGTTTTCGCAAGAGCAATTTCCGCAAACTGCCAATAAACTTCCTGTTCGCGCAATTCCTGTTTGAACTTCGTCAGCGATAAAAAGGGCGTTGTATTTTGTGCAAAGTGCTCTTGCGTTTGTCAAGAAATCTTCATCAGGAGTGTAAACTCCAGCTTCGCCTTGAATTGGTTCTACTAAGAATCCAGCAACATTTTCCTGTTTTAAAGCTTCTTCCAACGCTTTCACATCATTGTATGGAATTTTGATAAATCCTGGAGTAAAAGGTCCAAAATTATTTTTTGCATCATTGTCACTTGAAAATGAAACAATCGTTGTCGTTCTTCCATGAAAATTTCCTTCACAAACAATAATTTTAGCAGCATTTTCAGCGATTCCGCGTTTTTCGTATGCCCACTTTCTACAAAGTTTAATTGCTGTTTCAACCGCTTCAGCACCTGTATTCATTGGCAAAACCTTATCAAAACCGAAATATTCAGTGATGTATTTTTCATAAATTCCAAGTACGTCATTGTAAAAAGCGCGTGAAGTCAATGTCAACGTTTTTGCTTGATTGATCATTGCATCCACAATAACAGGGTGACAATGTCCTTGATTTACTGCAGAATATGCAGATAAAAAATCATAATATCTTTTTCCTTCAACATCCCAAACGTAAACGCCTTCACCTTTTGTTAGAACAACTGGTAATGGATGATAATTGTGTGCTCCGTGTTGGTCTTCCAACTGCATCAATTCTTCTGAAGTGTAATTTTCCATGGTAGAAATCATCTGTAATTTTTTTTGATTTATGTTATTCATCGCGGAGAACAACAATCCTTTCCTCTATTAAAATAGGAGAGAAATCATCCCAAAAGTGAGTCAAAGATAATTTTTAAAAGTCGTTTGACAAAATTGGAATACATATTATTAGCAAGAAGTAACCTATTTTTGGTAATGCAAATGATTGATTTTTGTTGAAAATAGGCAGTTATATTGTTAATATTCATAAATTAGCGCTTTAACCCAAAAATGAGATTTTATGAGTGATTTTTTAGATTTAGAAGTAGAAGAAACAGAAAAAAAATTACCTACTTTTTTGAAAGTACTATGTATTCTGACATTTGTTGGCGCAGGATTGGGAATTTTAGGAGCATTCTACGCCATGTTTATACAAGGTTTTACCATTAGGATGTTAGAAAATTCAGGTGGTGCCTATCAATCAAATCCATTTTTATCGAGTATTGACAACAGTGAATATATAAATGCATTGAAAAAATGGGGACAAATCAGTAACATGTTGGCACTTTTGGGATCCTGTTTATGTTTATTCGGCGCATTGATGATGTGGAAATTGAAGAAAAGTGGTTTTTTCTTGTACATTTCAGGTCAAATTTCACCTTTTATCGGAATGTATGGTTTAATGGGTGGTTTGATGCCTAATAGTTCTGGACCACTTGCTGGCTTTGCTTTAATTGGTCAAGTATTTGCATTAATTTTTCCACTAGGATTTATCATCATGTATGGAGTAAATTACAAACATTTGAAATAGAAATTGATCGGAATTTTTTTATATTAATAAAAAAAAATATTAACAATTTTTCACAAAGGTGTGTTTCAATTAAAGTATTCTTATATATTTGCACCGATAACTATAAATAAATCATTATGTCAGAATTAAATGTATCTAACGCGCCTCAAGGAAAAGGAATGGCCGTTACAGGTTTTATCCTATCATTGGTAGGTATTCTTGTTCCTTTTAATGTAATAGCTGTACTTATGGGCTCAGCTGCTTTAGCTTATTTTGGGCTAATTTTGTGTATTCTTTCAGTAGCATTGTCTGCAATGGGTATGTCAAAACTTGGAAAAACAGGTGGAAAAAAAGGCTTAGGAATTGCAGGTCTTGTAATTGGTCTTGTTGCAACAGTTTGGACAGTTTTGGGTGTAATGCAGATTGGTGAAGCAATTGATGCCCGTAATAAATTGGGTGGAGAATTTGAAAGAGGTTTGATGGAAATGCAAAAAGACATGAACTAATTTTTTAACTATTTTAGAGTCTGGTCAACTTGGCCAGACTTTCTAAATTGTTAATTGTTATGTACATTCCTTTTTTTAACTTTATATATCTTAACATTCTAGTGTTAGGATTAAGCATCGCTGCAAGTCCTCCTTACACAGGTTATGGTGCTGTGAAAGATGCAATGAAAAATGGATAATATTTATCAAATCTTTTTTTAATCTTCAGAAAATATCTGGAGATTTTTTATTTTAATACTAAATCATGGAAGAAATTTTAGACAACAAAGACACTAGATCAATGTTTTCAGGTGAAAAACCTTTACCCAATTCAAATGCAATTTTGGTTTTAGGGATAATTTCACTTGTTACGTGGTGCTTGTATGCAATTCCTGGAATTGTTTGTGCGATTATTGCTTTGGTCTTATTTGCCAAAAACAAAAAAATATATCAGGAGGACCCTATGAGTTACAATACATCATACAAAAATGCCAAAGCGGGACAAGTTTGTGCTATAATTGGCTTGTGTTTATCAGCTTTGTTCTTAATATACATTATTTTCTTAGTTGTTGCCCTTGGTTCAATTTTCTCATCAATGGGTCGTTTTTAAATGCTCGATTGCTATTGGAAATATTATCTTGGTATTGAATGTCCAGGCTGTGGATTTCAACGTTCATTTTTGGCACTCTTCCAAGGTAATATTTACGAAAGCTTAAAACTTTTTCCTGCCACAATACCTTTAATTTTAACCCTATTATTTGTAGCTTTCCACTTGAAATTGAAATTCAAAAACGGTGCAAAAACCATCACAATCTTATTCGGTTCAACTGCAATTATTATGGTTGTGAGTTTTGTTGTGAAGATTTCCACCCACGGAATACATTAAAAAAGACCCGCTGCGCTGTTAGACAATAGATATTAGAAATTAGACTAGATTGTTGTTGTTGCTAGGCAACTTTAAATTTTTTGCTGTTTTTGAGCAAATCTTAAATTTCTTATAAAAATCAACTCTTTTGTCTAACGTCTATGGTCTAATGTCTTTAATAAAGACCCGTTACGCTGTTAGACATTAGATTTTAGACCCGTTGCTGCGCAACTATTAGACTAGATTATTTTTTTGTGATTAATTGTTAGCCACAAATTACACAGATTACACGGAAAAATAAACAGATTGTATTATATCAATCAATAAATTGTGATTTAAATGATTTTTCCAAAAAAAGACAAATTTTTAAATCCGAGCATCCGTGGCAAATAGAATTCCCACAAATTGTTTACCATAGTACTTCGTTGCAAATAACTTACAAATAATTTTAGATTTTTGTTTTTTGCAAAAAATTTAAATTTATTAAAAAAATCCAGTCTTTTGTCTTACGTCTTTAGTCTAATGTCTTCCAAAAAAACTATCTTTGAATTTCTCAAAAAAACAAAATGGCAGACGATAAAAAAGTTATATTTTCCATGGTGAATGTTTCCAAAACAACACCTCAAGGAAAGCAAATCATTAAAAATATTTACCTCTCGTTTTTTTACGGGGCGAAAATTGGTATCATTGGTTTAAACGGTTCTGGAAAATCAACCGTGATGAAAATCATCGCTGGATTGGATAAATCATTTCAGGGGGATGTAGTTTTTTCTGATGGTTATTCTGTTGGATATTTGCCGCAAGAACCAGAATTGGATCCAATGAAAACAGTGAAAGAAATCGTGATGGAAGGTGCACAAGAAACAGTGGACGTTTTGCGCGAGTATGAAGAAATCAATGCTGCTTTCATGGACGAAGAGGTTTTGAACGATCCTGACAAAATGGACAAGTTAATTGCTCGTCAAGGTCAAGTTTCAGATCGAATTGATGCTTTGGACGCTTGGGAATTAGATACCAAATTGGAAAGAGCGATGGACGCTTTGCGTTGTCCGCCAGATGATCAATTGGTTGATTCTCTCTCAGGTGGAGAACGTCGTCGTGTGGCTTTGTGTCGATTATTACTTCAAAATCCAGATGTATTATTATTGGATGAGCCAACAAACCACTTGGATGCTGAATCGATTGACTGGTTGGAACAACATTTACAACAATACGCAGGAACTGTGATTGCAGTGACGCACGATAGATATTTCCTAGACAATGTTGCAGGATGGATTCTAGAATTAGATAGAGGAGAAGGAATTCCTTGGAAAGGAAATTATTCTTCTTGGTTGGAACAAAAAGGAAATCGTTTAAAACAAGAGGAAAAAACGGCATCGAAACGTCAGAAAATGTTGGAACGCGAGTTGGAGTGGGTGAGAATGAACCCAAAAGCCAGACAAGCGAAAAGTAAAGCGCGTTTGACAAATTACGATAAACTGCTTTCAGAAGACATGAAAGACAGAGAAGACGTATTGGAAATCCCAATTCCAAATGGACCTCGTTTGGGTAACAATGTGATTGATGCAGAACATGTGGCCAAATCTTTTGGAGATAAATTGTTGTATGACGATTTGAATTTCAAATTGCCACCAGCAGGAATTGTAGGTGTTATCGGACCAAATGGAGCTGGTAAGACGACTATTTTCAAAATGATTATGAATGAATTACAACCAGATTCTGGTGAATTCAAGGTTGGCGAAACAGCTAAAATTGGTTATGTCGATCAATCTCACAAAGACATTCATCCTGATAAAACAGTATTTGAAGTGATTTCAGATGGCAATGAATACATTGAAATTGGAAATCAAAAAATCATTTCACGCGCTTATATTTCGAAATTTAATTTCGCAGGTTCAGATCAAAACAAGAAAGTCGGTGTACTTTCCGGTGGAGAGAGAAATCGTCTGCATTTGGCAATGACATTGAAAACTGAAGCAAATATTTTGTTACTCGATGAGCCAACAAATGACATTGACGTCAATACTTTGCGCGCACTGGAAGAAGGAATTTTGAATTTTGCAGGTTGTGCGGTGGTAATTTCGCACGACAGATGGTTCTTAGATCGTATTTGCACGCACATTTTAGCATTTGAAGGCGATTCACAAGTACATTGGTTTGAAGGTTCTTATTCTGATTACGAAGAAAATCGCAAGAAGCGTTTGGGCGATCAGGCACCAAAACGAATCAAGTATAGAAAATTGACGAAATAGAATTAAGATAAATAGATTTGAAAGGAGGGAATTTTCTCTCCTTTTTTGTTTTACGCTAATTTAGTTTATAGATTTTAAAACTTAAATCCTTGTAATTTATTTCATTATGATTTGGATTCCAAATGTAAATTCCCAATTCAGCATTTTGAATTTTCGTTGATGGTAACGGTAAAATTAATTCTACATGGTTGGAATTTTGGCGTTTTTTGAGCGAATTAGTTAGCGAAAAAGATTTGTACAACATATTTTCGCCATTTTGAATAATTGAAATTACAAGATTAGATTCAATTGCATTTTTCGGAGTGATATTTCCATCAAATTTAATAACCAAATTTTCATTTTGCTTTTTTGAAAATCCTAGATTCTTGTATACAGCGCCAAATTCTTCGTTTTTTGGAATCATTCCATATTTTGGGTTATTCTGCCCAATTTCCCAATTATGATCGCTTGTATCAGATGATTCTAGAATAATTTCATGTTTATCAAGTTGAAGAAATTCATTCAAATTGCATTTTTTTGCTTTCTGACGTTTTTTGCATAAAGTTATCTTTCCATCTGTATCAATGACTTCAAAATGATTGATGATTTCAGGATAATTTTCATAAACATTGGGAACAAAATATTCGTTTTCAAATAGCATGTATTCAAAATCCCAATGAATTGTAGCTTTTAGCAGTTCTGGTTTGTCGTCGATAATGGGAATTCCATCTCGTCGCATTAAATAATACGGAAGATTCGGTGGAAATGCGTGGTAACATAGAATTTTTTCGGTTGGATTTATCTTGTTTTCATTCAATAATTTATTCGCATTCTCATAATTGGAATAAGTCGTAAAAGTTTGGTTCCATGGTCCAGGAGCATAGACTTTTTCTTGCTCACTCTTCGCTTCTTTGCGAAAAAAGAAAATTGAAATAAAGATTAATAGCAAGTAAAAATAGTTTTCAAATTTCAAATTTTTTATGCTGCGAGCGAGTAGAATTGTAGTAAAAATAACTGGAAAAAGAAATGAATCGATGAAATAATAATCATGATTTACATATTGTTTTGCCATCGATACAAAAAATGTAAGAGAAGCAATCCAAAGGAGTAAGCAAAGAATAATGGGTAATTTATTGATGAATATTTTGGTTCTTTTTTGATAAAAAACAACTGCAAAAAGTGCCAGGATTCCCATCCCAATATATTGACTTTTTGAGAAATAGATGTATTTCCAATTTTGAAACATCAATCGAACTATTTCTTTAAATTCTTCATAATCTTTTGGAAGCATTAAATGCGATAAGAATAGCGAGCCGTAGGTTTTTCGTAAATAGTAATTATAGGCAAAATAGCTAAAAATCAATGTGAAAGAAATCAAACTCCCAATCAAAAACTTACTTTTAAAGATTGACTTGAAGGTATATATATTTAAATAGCGAATCAATTCAACACCTAAAATTGAGAAGTAAAGAAAAAGATAGCTCGTTCTCGCCAAAACAGCCAAACTCAAGAAAATGAGCGCTAAAACCCAATATTTTTGCCTGTCACTCTGAATGAATTTGATGTAAAAATAAGTGCCAATCACAAAGTTTGAAAAGGAGGGAATCGATGGCATGAATCCGTTTTGGTAATAGACAAAAAGAGGAGAATAAATAAGCAATAGTACAGGTAAAAGTGCAAGTATTTTGTTTTCAATCAGTAAATTAGAAAGTTTGAATAAAAAGAAAATCCCAAATAAAGAATACAGATAAATGTAAATCCGATTGATGATTTGTGATTCACTCCCTGAGATTTTCATCATCACCGCAGGAATGAACTGATGAACTGGAAAATCAACACTTGTTATCGTTGAAAGTTCTTTTCTTTTCCAATCTTCAGGATATTTGTAGTTGTAAGTACGTGTTTTTGGTTTGAAAAAATTTAAATCATTTTCAACAAATCCCAAGCTCAACGAATAATGATCAATTTGACTCCAAGCGTGTTTTTGTAAGGGAAATTGATGGAAAGTATATAAATTACTTTTTAACAGCATCAAAATACACAACAACAAGATTGAAAATGGAATGTATTTTTTCACTAGTAATTTTTTATTTACAAATATCTTAAAAAATAATGCTTCACCCAAGTGAAAAATATTTTCAGCACATCTGAATTATTGGTTATGATTTATTTTTATTAAATAATATCTACTTTTGACCCAAAATTAATAGTACAATTTTCATGTCGCAACCCAATAATCCGCTTCACGGAATCAAATTAGAAGAAATGATTGTCGCGCTCGAAAAAGAAATCGGTTGGGATCACATGGGTTATCTAGTTCCGATCAACTGTTTTTTGAAAGATCCAAGCGTGAAATCAAGTTTGACTTTCTTGAGAAAAACCCCTTGGGCAAGAAAAAAAGTGGAAGA
>JBIKJE010000114.1:0-7332 GCA_044361165.1 Crocinitomicaceae bacterium
ATGCAAAAATAAAAGCTTTCAGAGCTCAATTTAGAGGAGTCAGAAATGTTGGATTCTTTTTATTTAGATTAACCCAAATTTATGCTTGATTTTCTGTGAAGTCCACAGAATTTTGACATGATCCTTTTTAAGCTTGAAAAATACTTCCTAGCAAAATGTGATTCAAAAAATAAAAAAAAGCACCTACATAAAATGTAAGTGCTTGACTTTTTGCGCTCTCTCTTGGGCTCGAACCAAGGACCCTCTGATTAACAGTCAGATGCTCTAACCGACTGAGCTAAGAAAGCGTTTACAACTCAATTTTGAATTGCGAGTGCAAATATATATAAAGATTTTTAAATGAAGCCAAAAGAACCGCAAAAAATCTAATATTTTCTTGATGTAATATTAATCAATTGGAAATCAATTCTTAAAAATCATCTTCATCCAAGGTAAAATCGTCTAAAGATGTTTCAATGCAATCGTCATCGCAATCATTGTTGTCGCTGTCAACCAAATCTTCTAAAAGAATATCATCGCATTTCGCTGGACGTAAAATATTGGTTTTAGATACGTTCAACCTAATTTCAGTTCTTAAAAAACCATCTTCTTGGTTGTAAGCTTTTGCAAATGGACTTCCAATCAATTCAACCAAAGCTCCCTTTTTCAAAAAATCCAAAATGCGCAAATTTGCACCGTCTTTTTTCCAAATTGTGCAATTTACCCAAGTTGTTTTTGTTTTGGATTCTCCTGTGCGTTTATCACGCCAATTTTTGTTGTGTGCAACAGGAAAGTTGATGGCGACAACACCTCGTTCCATATTTTTGATAGTTGCGTCTTTTCCAATGTTACCAATCAATCTTGTTTCGAATACCGTAGCCATGTTCGCGTATTTTTGTTGAAAATTAACAAACTATACGCAAATCACAAAATATTGTTCCATTAATTCCTTTAATTGAAATGAATCTAAGTAATATGGTTTACAATTAAAACAACAAACCTTTAGTTTACAGCTTTTTTCCTTTTGATTTTTTGAAAATTCTACTACATTTGTAAATAGGTAGGCAATACAAACTCAAAATATATCTTGCTCCCGTTACTCGTTTTCATGAAAAAGCTTTCCATTCTTATTCCTGTATTTAACGAAAGTAAGACCATTTATGAGGTTTTGCAAAAAGTTAATGACGTATTGTTAATTCAGAATATTGAAAAGGAAATTGTGGTAATCAATGACAAATCCAGCGATTCAAGTCTACAAGAAATTAAAAGATACATCAAAGATTTTCCTCAACATCCAATTCTTCTCATCAACCATGAAGTCAATTTAGGAAAAGGTGCCACATTAAGAACAGGAATTGCAAAAGCAACAGGCGACTACACAATCATTCAAGATGCAGATTTGGAATTAGACCCCAATGAATACAACAATATTTTGATGCCTGTTCTGGAACAAACGGCTAACATAGTGTACGGAAGTCGATTTCTAAAAAAGAAAAAAGAAGGCGCTTTTCTGAGTGTTTTGGCCAACTCGTTTTTGACTAAATTGGCGAATTTTGTATTTAGAACCAAAATAACAGATATGGAAACCTGTTACAAGTTAATTCCGACACATATTTTCCAAGCGCTAATTTTGGTAGAAAACAGATTTGGATTCGAGCCAGAAATCACAGCAAAACTGGCAAAAATAAGGTATTTAAAGTGGGCAGAAGTTCCTATCACATACAATCCTCGATCAAATATTCAAGGAAAAAAAATTGGTTGGAAAGATGGGATTCGTGCCATGTTTTGTATTTTTAGATATGGCTGGTTTTGGAATGCAAAAAAATCAATCAAAGACAGTTCAGCATTTATTTATGTTCATAAAGATTGACTTTAAATCTTACATTCTTTAACAAGAAATGCTTCTTATCACTGTTAAAAATATAAATTCTAACCACATCATATTGTTTTAAACAATCAATATCCGCTGATTCTTCAAAAACAAATTTTGTCCATTCATTTTTGGCCTCAAACCGATCATTATACAGAGGAATTGATTGGTAATGTCTTAGTTTTTCATCTTTGGAGTGGGCATCTATGACTAAAAAAACGTCTGACCAATCACTCCCAAAATTCTTCTTTTCAAGTTCTACGTTGACATAAAATCGTCTGTTTTTTCTGTCACTTGGAAAATGATAATCTACTGTATTCACATATAAATCTGTAGACTTCACCTCCAATTCAGCTGGATTCGATAACAAGTTAATTTCTTGAACCATTTTTCCAAAAGGTTTACAAGCCAAAGTAAAATTCCAACGTTCATGATTTGCCTTGTTCCAAATATTTAAACTTTCCACATAATTTTGTTTCGTAAATCGTTGATTAACAAAAATTCCAGCTAATGAAGCATAGAGCCTATTTAAACCGATTAAAGAGAAAAAAACAAAACTAACCACAACCCATTTCTTCCTGCTTTTTAGTAGCTCAAAAATGGGCAAAATCAAAAAAACTGCATGTTCGGTGTAAGGCCTTGCACCAAAAGAAGATTCATAATCCCAACACCACCATGATGCAATTATGTAGACATTGATTCCGAAATAAATCAAAAACCAGAAGGCTTTGAAACGATTTTGGATAAACAGCAAGATTAATCCGAAAATGGTCAAAACAAATATCGGAGAATGCAAAAACAAGCCAATTCTAAAGCTAAAAAGCGATTGAAAAATCATTGCTTTGTCAAAGTTGAAACCTTCCCCATTATAGGCGCCAATTATCCAATTACCCGTTTGCCATTTCCATGATAAAAACAAAATACCGATGGTGAATAGAAAAGCAAATATTCCAATTAGAAGCCACTTAACTTTTCGCAGAAACAGCAAAGTAAAAAAACGCTTCGTCTCCTCCCAAGAACCCAGTAAAAAAGGAACGATCAACACTACTAAAACATTAGTCGGACGAATCAAAGCAATTGCTCCCAAGGTGAGGCCAAGAATTACTGTGAATTTAAGTGAAAAGTTTTCTTTCAATTTCAAAATCAACCAGGCAAAAAGGCTAAAAAGAAAAAAAGAATAACCATGTGAAATACTTGGCGTGTGAACGGTATAATAAATTAACGGTGTTGCTAGATAAAATAAAGGCACCAACCATTGAATAATTCTTTTAAAATCAGGAAACAACTTGTTTAAAACCTTCCTGAAAAAGAAAATTCCTGCCAAAGTATAGAACAAACTTCCTAGATAAAATCCAACAATGAAAATATCGCCGTAACCATCCACTTGCTGACCAAAAACCCAGGCAAAAAAACAAGAAATCAAGAAAAAGGGAGTTTGCAAAACAGCAATTCCCGGAAAACACTTGTTGTATTTTTGACCTGTCTTGTCGTAAATCAAATAGTGTTGTTGTTCGATTTTTCGCACACTTCGCTCAACTGCTGCCGTTCTTTCAAAATGACTGTCTTGATAAATAAAAAGCGCTGGTAAATAGGCATAATATCCGCTTCCATCTGAACTAATAACTTTGGATAGTCCATCTTTTCGCAAAAGGTAAAAAACGCTAAACAAGCATACAAGCAGTAGAAAAATCCATTGCAATCTACTTTGAGATAAAAACTTGCCGACTAAATTCATTGAAAAATCATAAACTGCTCAAATATAATCTTTTATTTCTCAATGATTATCGCATCAGGAAAACCCTTTGACTTAACCTTATCTAATACGCTTTTCGCATCATTCTTTGAGGAAAATGAACCAATCACATAACGGTACTTGTAGGCACTTGTTGTATTCAATTTTTCCCTAATTACTTTTTCACCCGTTCGCTTGAATGACTCGTGATCAGTATCTATCCATTCTTTTGAAGAAGTAATTTGAACGTAATAAACACCTGTTTTTGAAGCAAGAGAATTGCTTTTGTCTTTGGACTTTTCTGCGTCTTTTGTGAACGATATTTTAGGAAATTCTTTTTTCAAATGGGCTCTAATTCCTCTAAAAAGCGCCGAAGCAATAATATCCTGACCTTCAGTAGTATTCAAATAGTTGGCTTCTTTGGTGTTTGTCAAAAAACCACATTCAACTAAAACACTAGTCATTTTGGTGAATTTCAATACTTGTAATGTATGTTCTCTGTCACCATTGTCTTTCACGCCTCGCGAAGATCTTCCTGCTTTTCCTGAAAATTCTTTCTCAATGCTTTTCGCCAAAGCGACAGATTTTTTGGAGTCGAAAGTATGCACATGACACTCAGTACCATGGGTTTTTGATTTTTCGCTGGCGTTACAATGGATGCTAATAAAAAAATCAACATCCGCATTATTTGCCTTTTCAACCCTAGCGTCTAAACTAATAAATTCGTCGGAAGTTCGGGTGTAAGTAACATCGACATTTTGTAAGTTATTTGTGAGATAATTTCCAACTTTTTTTGCAATAATTAAATTCAGCTCTTTCTCTTGCAAGTGAGCATTATTGGCTGATAAATGCCCTGGGTCACTCCCTCCATGACCTGCGTCTATCAAAACGGAGATGCGTTTTTTTTGCGCGTTAATTGTTACGGGACTAAATAGCAACAACAATAGTAAAATTCGAACCAACTGCATTTTACAAAATTAATACATCAATATTTTGATTTACTTTGCAATAGAAAAGGTTTCTAAACAAACATTGTTGAAATCTCAAATACTTATTTCATGAACATGAAGGTTGCACTAATAGAATTAGGTGGTTCACACGAAGAATGCATGCTGACACAAATGATTGCATTAAAATCTATAAATGCTTCTATTACCTTGATTTGTACACCTGAAATCAAAGCAAGAAATCCGCATTTCGAAAAATATGTAGACGCCATTTTAGTGGTAGATTTCACCAAAAAAGCTTGGGCTGATTTTAAATTAATCCTGGGAATTAATCAATTTCTTAAGAGCAATGATTTTCAAAAGGCCATTTTGAATACCGCGCAGGGTGGACACATTCGCAACTTATGTTTGACAGCTTCAAAATCGGTTGAATTTATTGGAGTTATACATACGATCCGCAAGTTTCAAGGGAGTTTTACACAGAAAATAATTCACCGCAAAATCAAAAAATATTTGCTTCTTAGTGATTTCTTATTGGATAAAATTACGATTCCAAAAAAATTGAATGTCAAAAGTTTTTATCCCTTAGATTATCCTGAATTTGACCTGAAAATCACCAAAAGACCTGCAGAAACTTGGATTACCATTGTTGGAGGAGTTGAAAACAGACGCAAAGATTTGACTGGTTTTATTTCGATGTTAGAAAAGACTAATAATGAAAACATCAAATTTATATTCTTAGGTAAAAGCGACGAAAACAAGGAAGAAGTTGTAAATTTCAAAGCGCAAATTCAAGCGATGAATAGATCAAGTCAAGTAGTCACGTTCAACGATTTTATAGCGCCAGATTTATTCAATGCCTACCTAAAAGCATCTGATTTTCTTTGTCCTTTGATTCACCCAGCAACACAAAGCGCAGAACAATATATTTCCAATCAAATTTCTGGCGCTTTCAATTTGGCTTATAGCTATCAAATTCCGTTGTTGATTCACGACAACTACAACGATATTGAAGATTTACAAAATAGTAGCATATTTTATAATCAAACAAATTTTGATGCTACTTTACTAAATGCAATTCAAACTCGAGGAGAAATTGTGACAAAAATTGCAACCGTCGAAAAATGGAAAAAGCAATTCCAACAAAAGAAATTTATAGAATTTATATCAAAGTAGATTCGATAAATCTTAACTTAAATGCATAAAAAAAGCCTCCTTTTTCAAGGAGGCTTTCATTTGAAAATTGGTTCAGACTAGTAAAACATCACATGTTGAATACTAACTTGACCTAAATTATTAGAAACTTTTAAAATGTAGTTTCCAGCATTTAAATTGCCTTTTTCAATCGTGTATTCTGAATTCGAAGTTTGAATAGATTTCATTACTCTTCCAGACAAATCCAATAATTGAATTGTATGCGTTTCATTGGCATCCGCAAAAACAATGGTCATGTAATTGTCTGCTGGATTTGGGTAAACGGCATGAGTTAATTCATTATTAACCTCATCAATTCCTGCTTGTGTACAAAATACTGATGGTACGTTTGCTGTACATCCTGTGTAACCATATAAATTTGCAGTTTCTGCAGGTGCATTTGCTGCTTGAAGAGGCGTTTCAGTACATCCTAAACGTTCAACTAAATAATCGCGAATGAAATTTACAGTTGTGTCCATGTAAGCCAAAGCATCAGCATCTGTTCCAGCATAAGGAACGTGCGGAGCACCTAACCAAGTGTAGAAATTACTTTGTACACCCACTGCTTCTGCTTGTTCGTGAACCATTCTACTTCCGTCCAAATAAATCAATTCAATCCCAGGGTTTACAATTCCACGGTTATACTTTACAGTTGCATCATTCGTTCCATGCATTGAACAAACTGGTAAATCACCAGCTTCCAACCATCCGTAAATTGCCAAGGCACCGCATAAATTGATTACTCCATTTACTTTCGTAGAATAGCATGGATTTCCACTGTTACCTTCAATTCCACCTAAAGTGGCAACTGCAGATGGAGTCAAATAAGCATTCAATTCACAAGTTTTATCTAAGTAAGCAGTGTGCAATGCTGTAATTGCTCCTGCAGAACTACCGCCGACATAAATATTGTTTGTGTCAATTTTGTACAAATTTGTTCCTTCTTTACTGTCTTTGTAGAAGAAGCGAATAGAAGCTTTCATATCTTGAACCGCTCTTGCAACTGCTTTTACAGCGTTTACAGAATCAAATGGGAAAAATCCTAATCGATAGTTGATAGATGCGCAAGCATATCCTTTTTTAGCGAAATGATTACACAAACTCACAACATCTCCATCAGTACTTGATCCACCAATAAAACTTCCTCCATGTGCAAAAATGATCAATGGACGAGCTGTTTCTGTATCACCTGTTGGTTCGTAAAAATCGAGTGTAAGTACTGTGTTTGCTCCCGTGTAAGAAGCATTCGCACCGTAAGTGATTCCACTAGTAGTCGTAACAGCAGTAAATACGTCTGATGCGTATCTTCCGTTGTTACATTGTGCAAACGATGAAGCAGAAAAGAAGCTCATCGCAGCAAGTAAAGCAAAGTTGAATTTTCTCATAATTCTAAATTTAAAAATAAACATTTAAGGAAATTTGACGCCCCTGTATTTTGTAGCATCAACCTGGGGAATTGTTGAGCCAAATGTTTTATTGATTGCTTTGATAAAAACATTAGAAACCATTGCGTTTCCAATAGGATTTAAGTGAATTCCATCTAAAGAAAAAGTTCCACCTGAAACGAAATTTGCATTCAAACCAATGCCATTGAAAATAACTCCCGTTTT
>JBIKJE010000115.1:0-7255 GCA_044361165.1 Crocinitomicaceae bacterium
TGAAAAAACAAATACTCAAAAAATACTCATTATAGGTGCAGGTTTGGCTGGAATCTGTGTTGCCAGAAGACTACATGAAAACCACTTTGACTTCAAAATTATTGATCAAGGATTAAATGAAAGTTCTAGTGTCGCTGCAGGAATAATCAATCCCATCGTTTTTAGACGCACTACCAAAAGTTGGCGTGTAGACGAATTTTTACCTGTCGCACTAGAATTTTACGACAAACTCAGTGCTTCTTGGGGAAATAAGTACTACGAAGCAATTCCAATCAGACGTGCTTTTTCTCACTTACAGGAAAAAGAAACTTGGCTCGAAAGACAAAATTGGGATGATTACCGTCCTTATTTGAAACCCATCGAACAAGAAGATTCGGATTTTACTGATATAAAAAACACTTTCGGAACAGGTGTAGTATTGCAAACAGCCTACATTCATACCGCCGAATTTCTTTCCGACGCAAAAAAATGGTTGCAAGAAAACAATCATTTGATTGAAAAAACTTTCAGATTTGACGATTTGAATCCTTCAAATGGAACTTTTGATGGAGAACAATATGATGCGATTATTTTTTGTGAAGGCTATCATGGAATAAAAAATCCTTTCTTTAATTATCTTCCGCTGGAGGCTACCAAAGGTGAAATTTTAACAGTTGAATCAAATGAAATAAAATCAACTGAACTATTGAATCGGAAATGTTTCATTTTGCCAGTGGGAAAAAATCAATTCAAAGTCGGAGCTACTTATACGTGGAGAAGTCCAAATACTAACCTAACCAACGAAGCAAAAGATTTATTACTTAGTCAAGCAAATGCTTTGGTTGATGCAAAATTAAAGATTGTAGACCATCAAGCAGGTGTAAGACCAACTGTTTTAGATCGAAGACCGTTGATTGGAACCCATCCAATCTATCCTAAATTAAACATTTTTAATGGTTTGGGAGCAAAAGGATATTTGATGGCACCACTATTATCTAAAGAATTTGTTGCATCTTTGAAAAAGATTTCAATTTTGGATAAAGAAGTTGACATTGAACGATATAAAAAACGATTCATTCAGGAATGAATTTATTAGACAAAATATTTGATTCTTATACGCTACTGATTAATAAAGGTGTTTCATCTGACTCCTTGTCACATGATAAATTTAAACTTCGTGGATTGAATTTCATGACTTTGATTTGGATACCTGCTTTATCATTGGCTCCTGCTTTTTGTTACCACAATGCAGAATGGATCTATGGATCAATCATGTTTACCAGTATTGCCATACTGTTATCAATATTTTATTTCAACAAAATTGGGAACTTCAAACTTTCTACAATCATTTATCTTTTGGTGATCAATTTTAATGTTCTTCTTGTTAATGTCATTTTTGAATTCAACTTTGGAACGTTTTTGTTTCTATTTCCCTTGTTTGCTTGCTTTTCATTTCTTTTTCCTCTCCCGAAAAACAAAAATATTCTTGCACTCATTTTCATGCTTATGTTTTTGCTCCACGGAATGAGTTTTCTGTTAATCTCACTATATCCCTCTGAAAATCTAGTTCTAGATTCAAATCCTTTATTCATGCAACTAAATTATGGTTTTGCATTTGGATTAACCTTGATGATTGTATTGATGTACAGTATTCTGCAGTCTCAACAAAAATTAGAATTAGATTCCAGAATTTTAATAAATGAACAGCAAAAGTTACTTCTTGAGGAAACCTTGAAAGATAGAAATGTCTTGCTTTCTGAAATTCATCACCGCACCAAAAATAATTTGGCGATTGTCTCTAGTATGTTGAATCTTCAGAGAAATCAGATTGAAAATGTTGAACTTCAAAACATTCTTTTGGATTGCTCTAATAGAGTACACTCGATGGCTACGGTGCACCAAAAATTATATGAAAAAGAAAATTTTACTAAAATTGATTTGAAAGAATATTTAGAAGAATTAATTCGAGACCTACAAAAAACCATTTTCCCTACAGACAAAGAAGTACAATTGATTCTCGAAATTGACAGTTTCAACATTACTTCAGATAAAGCAATTCCCTGCGCTCTAATTATCAATGAATTAATCACTAATTCTATTAAACATGCCTTTCAAAATCAGGGTGGAAAATTGGAAATTAAAATCAAAAAAATTGGGAATCAAATTTTATTGATGATTCATGATAATGGCCCCGGCTTTAACTATAACGCTGAAAAGAACCACCTTTCGCTAGGCATGACTTTGATTGAAGCATTGACAGAACAATTGAATGGTCAGTATGAATACAACACCAAACATGGAACTACTTTTAATTTGAGTTTTAAATTGATTTAAAAATTTGAACTCATTTTGATGAATTTAACTCTGCCACAGGCAAAAGATGAATTATTAAGTTCAATGTAATAAACTCCTTGATTTAATTGATCAGTTGAAATCTTATTCGTTCCAAAAGTCAAATTTCCATTCAAAACAATTTCACCCAATCCGTTGTAAATTAAAAAATTAGATGCATCCATTTCAAGGTAATCAACTTGCAAAATATGATTAACTGGATTAGGATAAACTTTCCATGAATCTTGTTGATTTTCAGAAATATTCAATGCATCTACATTTATGGTTTTTGATATTGAATCAGTTTTACCACAATAGTCAATTGTCAATACTACTTCATAAACACCTGGTTGACTGTACTGATGAATCGGATTGGTATCAATTGAAGTATTTCCATCACCGAAATCCCAAAGCAAAGCGTATGAAGCAGTTGAATTATTGCTAAAAGAAAATTCATTGCTTGAAACTGGGGAATAACTGAAATCAGCATTCAAGTCATAAAGACCGATATTCCAATTCATCAAGCTATCATACACTTTAAGTTTTACTGCGTTTTGAATTTTGATTGCATCCACCGTGGATAAAGTTGAAAAGAAATTAATCAAAGTAGGATCTTTTCTAAATATCGTGGAATAAAAAGTACAAGCTGCTAGGTATGTTCCTGCCACAGATGGATGACTTTCATCTGAAGAATACAATTCAATTTCAGGATGATTTGTTCTCACATAATTCCAAACTTCACCCACTGGAGAAACAATGGCGGTATTCTGCTCAGCCATCATTTGGTATCTTAAATTCAAAAGACTGTCCATTCCATTATAGGTGCAAACTGGCGGCCAAAAGGAACAATTCGATGCATCGCCATTTTTCCTACCCCAAGTCATGTAAAATATGGTTTCGCTACAAATATTGTACTGCGTAATAACACTATCTAATGCACGAGCATAGGGAAAAACATCTGTTGCAACTTGTTGATCTGGAAAAGATGGCATTTGACTTTGTTCTTGTAAAACAACATAATCCCAAATTCCAGCCATTATTTTATTTAGAGAAACAGTATTTGTGGAATGTCCTTGAAAAGTATATCCTCCAGGAGCATTCACATCAAACACAACAGTATCATTGACAGAAAGAGCAACATCTTTGATCATTTGCGGTAAATTGTTTACCGAAGTGTAACTATTTCCAAGAAAAAGTACTTTTTTGGTGGATGTTTGTGCCAAAGACAAAAAACCTAGAAAAAGAAATGAAACGACTATTTTAAATTTCATGAAGACTTATTTTGTTAATCGATGACGCTAAAAATATTTTTCCGTTGCTGAATTAATTTTTCTTAAGCAATCCATACACCGCTTTTTTAATATTTTCTGCTAATTGGTCTGTAGGCAAATCGTTGTCATCATAACCAAAAGGATTTTCTATTTCTTCCGCTAGGACTTCCATACTTACCAACACATAAAATACGAATGTGGCAATGAAAGCAGAAAAATAACCAAAAATGCTAACGAAAGCAAGTGGCATTGTAACTACATAAATGAAAATGAATTTTTTCAGAAATAAACTGTAGGAAAATGGAATTGGTGTGTTTTTAATTCTCTCACAAGCACCACATGCATCCATAAATCCATTGAGATTCTTATCTAATATTAGTAATTCACCATCTGATAATAAGCCAGATCTTTTTAATTCAGTCAATCTATTAAACATTAAAGAAACAATTGCGAGCGGAATATGATTTTCACGAGATAAATAAATAATCTCCTCTTCTGTCAATTCCAATTCGTCTAAAATGACTCCATTTCTTAAATGTTCCTTCATGGCAAAAGCAAAGTTGGCTGTCATTCGAACGAAGAATTCTTTTTCTGACTGCTCATGAAAAATGGCCTTTATTTTGACCGAAAAATTTCGGGTATCGTTGACCAACTCTCCCCATTTTCTTCTCCCTTCCCACCAACGGTCGTAGGCTGTATTCGTTCTAAAAACCAAAAGTAAGGAAATCACAAATCCGATTAACTGATAGACAGAAACCAATTTTTCCAAAAATATAGCTTCGGGAAAAAAGTGTATTTCAATGAAAGCAATAAAAAGTGTCAAAATAATCATGTAAATGATCTCTTTCCAAAGCATTCTAAGTGTATCACTTTTATGAATAGAAAAAATGAGAGTAAGCCAGCTCTTAGGATTGTAATTGATCATATTTGGAATTTACAATGCAAAAATAAGCCGATTTTTATCATTTTCAAGGAAAAATAAAGACCAAAATAGCATCAAAAAACTAAATGTTGAACCAAAATATGATAGAATTAAAAGACGCTAAAATACTTATCTGTCTGATTTTTAAACCCAATTGTAAACAAATTTTGAATTAAATCATTAATAATTTTGTTTTTTAAAGCATATATTCTTTCTTTGCAAGCTGAATTAATCATTAAAAAAATTAGAAATGTCTGATATCAAGTCAAAAGTAATCGCAATTATCGTAGATAAATTGGGTGTTGAAGAAAGCGAAGTAACTCACGAAGCAAGCTTCACAAATGATCTAGGAGCTGACTCTTTAGATACAGTAGAATTGATTATGGAATTCGAAAAAGAGTTTAATATTGCTATTCCAGACGATCAAGCAGAAACTATCCAAACGGTTGGTGATGCTGTTTCTTACATCGAGAAGAACGTATAATCTAGAAAGAAATTAATTGTTGAATTAAGACATTCTGTATGGAATTAAATAGGGTTGTTGTAACTGGTTTGGGAGCGCTTACTCCAATAGGAAATACTGTTTCTGAGTACTGGGAAAACTTAATTGCCGGTAAAAGTGGAGCAGCTGAAATCAAACAATTCGATGCGTCTAAATTCAAAACACAATTTGCATGTGAAGTAAAAAACTTTAATGTGGAAGACTTCATGGATCGAAAAGATGCCCGCAAATTGGATCAATTTTCTCAATACGCCATGGTTTCTGCTTCAGAAGCCATGGCTGATTCTGGATTAATGGAGTCAAATCCAAATCAAGATCGCATTGGGGTTATTTGGGGTTCTGGAATTGGAGGTTTAAAAACTTTCCAAGACGAAGCTCAAAATTTCTTTTCAGGTGACGGAACACCAAAATTCAACCCTTTCTTCATTCCTAAAATGATTTCTGATATTGCATCAGGTCATATTTCTATTAAATACGGTTTGCGTGGTCCTAACTACGTAACTGTTTCTGCGTGTGCTTCTTCTACCAATGCAATTATTGACGCTTTTAACTTAATTCGTTTAGGAAAAGCAGATGCAATTGTTACGGGAGGTTCTGAAGCAGCAGTTAATGAAATGGGAATGGGAGGTTTCAATGCTTTGAAAGCTTTATCTACAAGAAATGAATCGCCAGAAACAGCTTCAAGACCTTTTGATGCGGAAAGAGATGGATTTGTTTTGGGTGAAGGTGCAGGAGCATTAATTCTAGAAGAATACAATCATGCCATCAAACGTGGAGCGAAAATTTACGCTGAAGTTTGTGGTGGTGGAATGTCTGGAGATGCTTATCACATGACAGCCCCTCATCCAGAAGGAATTGGAGCAAGAAATGTTATGATTGCCGCTTTAGAAGATGCAGAAATGGATGCCAATGAAATTGATTATGTCAATGTTCACGGTACTTCTACTCCACTTGGAGATATTGCTGAAACAAAAGCTATTCTTCAAGTTTTTGGAGAACATGCATATGATTTGAATATCAGTTCTACCAAATCAATGACAGGACATTTGCTAGGAGCAGCAGGAGCTATTGAAGCTATTGCTTGTATTTTAGCTGTAAAAAATGACATTGTTCCTCCAACAATTAACCATTTTACCGATGATCCAGAATTGGACAATAAACTCAACTTTACTTTCAACAAGGCACAAAAAAGAACAGTGAATGTTGCCATTTCAAATACTTTTGGATTTGGTGGTCACAACACCTCTGTGATAGTAAAGAAATTCAAAAGCTAAACTTTGTTTAAGCGGTTATTTACGCGATCCATAAAACGTTCAAACGAAGACCTTCGTATCATTAGATTTGTGCTTAAACGTTTCGGTTACAAGCCAAAAAATCTGAGTTTCTTTTACGAAGCAATCACCCATAAATCTTTTAGTAATCTTACTGAAAATCAAATCTCAAACGAAAGATTAGAATATCTAGGTGATGCCATTTTAGATGCGGTCATTGCTGAATTGTTGTTTCTACGTTTTCCAGATCAAGATGAAGGATTCCTGACAAAAATTAAATCCAAAGTTGTAAGTAGAAAAACACTCTCGGAAATTGGAGAAGAAATGCGTTTGAGAGAAATCTTAAGATACCACAAAGGTCGCGCAATTAACCTTGCAAGTCTTGAAGGAAATGCATTTGAGGCATTAATGGGCGCTATATATTTAGATGGTGGATATGAGGCTGTTAAAAAATGTATCAGCCATAATATTTTAAGAAATTATGCAGATTTGAATAAAATTCTAGAAGAAGAAATTGATTTCAAATCCAAACTATTTATTTGGAGTCAAAAAAAACATCTGAAATTGGAATTCAATGTGATTACTGAAGAAAGTGTCAATGGAAACTGGAACTATGAAATCATGGTTTTAATCAATGACACCCCTTATGGTAAAGGAAAAGGGAATTCTAAAAAGATGGCTGAACAAGCCGCATCCAAAGAAACGCTTACTTTGATGGGGGAAATTTAAGATTGAAAAATTATCCCTTTTCTTCAAAGAATTTTGAAATATTTACACAAGGTTAACAAGTATCAATAGTCATCTTTTAAATAATGACTAACTTAGCGCTGTTATTTTTTTTCATGGCCAAACAACACAAATACAATCTTACACTAGAGGCAGATTATGATTATGACATGATTGGCATTTGTTCTCATCATAGTGATTACAGATTGGTTTGGGGATTGAATGAATTGTTAAAGTTGAAACTAACTAAAGC
>JBIKJE010000046.1:0-26341 GCA_044361165.1 Crocinitomicaceae bacterium
AAACTAGAAATTATGAATTCAAGAGAAATGTGGTGGTCAATTGGAGATGGTTTGCAATCATTTTTAGGCATGTTTTACGACAATATTGGTAACATTTTCAATTATTCTTGTATCGTTCTTGGATTTGTTGGTCTATTTTATTGGTTGAATTTGCAACGTAAATTCAATAATGAAGCAGCAAACAATCCTGATCAAATCAAGTAATTTTCAGGTCAAAATATTCAAGGTTGTCTTCTAGGCAACCTTTTTTTGTTTGCATTAATTGGTAAAGATATGAAGCGCACAATCATCGTTACAGCCGGAGGAATTGGCAAAAGAATGGGTGGAGAAATTCCAAAACAATTTCTTTTGCTCGCAGGAAAACCTGTTTTGATGCATACCATTGAACGTTTTTATCAATTTGACAATCAAGTACAAATCATTCTAACGCTTCCAAACGAGTGGAAAGATTATTGGGAAGAATTATGCGATAATCTAGATTTTAGTATTTCGCACGAAATTATTGATGGTGGAAAAGAACGTTTTCATTCTATACAAAACGCTTTGCAAATTGCACACGGAGAATTAATTGGTGTGCACGATGGAGTGCGACCATTGGTGAGTATTTCGACGATTGAAAAATGTTTTAACACCGCTAAAACCAAAGGAAATGCGATTCCCGTTGTGGAAGTAAAAGAATCTTTGAGAAAACTTGAAAATCATAGCTCAACGGCGCTCGTGAGAAGCGAATATCGGTTGGTGCAAACTCCACAATGTTTTACTGCAGATGTTTTGAAGAAAGCCTATAAACAAAAGTATCACTCAGCAATAACCGATGATGCTTCACTAGTAGAATCTATGGGGATTCAAATTCATTTAATTGATGGAAATGATGGCAATATCAAAATCACAACGCCTGTTGATTTGCAATTGGCTGAAATTTTATTGAGTTCAGCAAAGCTTTAATTGCTTTTTACAATTGTCCATCTGAATGATAGACACCGTTTTTGAAAACTTTTACTTTCAATAAAATCCCATCTCGGTCGTAAACATAGACTTTGCCATTGAATAGTTTTCCTTCTTTGAAATCACCATCTTGCCAAATTTCTCCCTCAACATTGTACACTTTGTTGTATCCATTGGGTTGAAATTTGCCATTTTTTACAATTGGTTTGGTGATTTTTGGAGCGGTTTCAGCAGCAACAGTTGGATTTGTAACTTGTACTTTTGGCCTTTCCATTTCTTTTTCTACACTGTTTTTCAATGAACCATCTCCATTGTACTCTATCATTTCTTTGACATCGCCATTTTCGTAATAGCGTGTTGCTTTTCCACTTGCAACGCCATTTAATGAAGTATATTCATATTCAACTTGTCCATTTGGATAGAAAAACTTTACTTTCCCATTTTCTTTTCCAGTGCTGTTGTAGGAGGCTTCATATTCTAGTTTGCCATTTGGATGATATCTTTTTAAAGAATCACTGTAAACGCCATCGTCAAAATTACCAATTTCTTTGATTCTTCCATTTGCATGGTATTTTACGTACTTTCCACTTGGTCGGTTGTTGTTGTAAACACCTTTCAATTTTGGTGTAATTCCATCATTGTAATACATGATCCAAAGTCCAACCCTGCGGTCATCTTTGTATTCACCTTCCTCGATTTTACCTTTTGCTGGAAAACCTTCACTTGGTCGATCTTGACCGTAATAAATCCATTTTCCTTGCTTTTTTCCGTCAGCACTTCTTTTGTTAATCTCATCATTTTGATTTACTTGCGCGCTTGCATAAAGGGCTGTTTCAGCAAAAAAGCTGAAGAAAAATACGAAAAAAATGAAACCTTTTAACATGTCTGATTAGTGATAAACGAGTGGAAGATACGAAAAAAATTGTTTTAATTCTCCAATTTTGAAATATCTACGTTTTCCAACATAATTTGAACCATCGCTTCCAAATCAAATTTCAATTTCCAATGCCAATCGTTCGCCGCCGCAGAATCATCAATCGAATTTGGCCAACTGTCAGCAATCGCTTGTCTGAAATCTGGCGCATAATCAATCGTAAAATCTGGTAAATGTTTTTGAATCGCCTCAGCCAAGGTTGCTGGCGTAAAACTGATTCCTGCCAAGTTATAACTAGATCTGATTTTCACTTCTTCTTTCGGTGCTTCCATCAATTCGATGGTTGCTCGAATGGCATCTTCCATGTACATCATCGGCAACGCACTTTCACTATTCAAAAAGGAAGTGTATTTTCCTGATTTTTTGGCATTGTAGAAAATATCAACGGCGTAATCTGTCGTTCCACCGCCTGGTAAGCTTGTATAAGAAATCAATCCTGGATAGCGGATACTTCGCACATCTACGCCAAATTTGTTGTAGTAATATTCACACCATCTTTCACCCGCTTGTTTGGAAATTCCGTAAACCGTCGTTGGTTCCATGACCGTATATTGTGGAGTCAAATCTCTTGGAGTCGTTGGTCCGAAAACGGCAATCGAACTTGGCCAAAATATTTTTTGAATGTGTCCTTCTTTCGCTAAATCGAGAATCGTGAACAAACCTTCCATGTTTAATTTCCATGCAAAATCTGGATTTTTTTCAGCGGTTGCAGACAACAATGCTGCCAACAAATAAACTTCATTGATTTGGTTATGGATGATGTAAGCACGCACATTTTCTTTGTCGAGCGCATCGAGTTGTTTGTAAGGGCCTGACTTCAAAGCGTCAGTTGCTTCTGGTTTTACGTCAGCAGCGACTACATTTTCTTGACCAAAACGGGTTCTTAAAGCCAAAACGAGTTCGGTACCAATTTGTCCACAAGCACCGATTACCAATATTTTTTTCATTCTTTTTCGATTGTTGTACAAATTTAAATGAATCATTGAATAAAGCAATCTACGGCAATCTTTTTATCATTAAAAATAACAGTTCGTCGTCAGTTTTTAGTATTTCTGTTCCTTTTCACTTCGTGGCTGCTTGCGCGGTGCTTGATCAAAACGAACCCTCCCGATAGCTATCGGGAAAGGCCGAGTCATCAAGTTAAAGCGCAAATCTTTTCCTCAAGTAAATCTTCTCCCAAGGCGCTTTATTTTAAAAGGTTACCTGCGGTCCTGCTATTGCGGTCTGAAAACGTGATTTTAGCTTCGCTGCATCCTTCGGAAGTGTCGGTGATCTACTCCATTAGCATTGCGTAGGTTAGCTTCGCAGCATCCTTCGGAAGTCCTCCAAAAGTCTACATTTTCAGCGCGCCTTTAAAACCCTTTCTTCCAAGGCCAGAAAGTTCAACACATAATTTACTTCATTTTGAATTTCCTCCAAATGCCAAAATTCCATGTAAACAATATTCACTTTTGAATTGTTAAACAGACCTCATTCATCCATGGAAAAACAGCGAATTAACATAGTTTGGTTTAAGCGAGATTTGCGGTTCACAGATCACGCGCCGCTTTGTGCTGCTTGGGAAGCCAATTTGCCGACTTTGCTTCTGTATTGTTTCGAACCTTCGGTGATGGCTTGCGAAGACAGCGATGCACGTCATTGGCGATTTGTGTATGAATCTTTGCAAGACATGCAATCTAAATTGGATGAAAGGAATGCGAAAATCTACATTTTCCACCAAGAAATAATTCCGGTTTTGAATGCCATATCGGCGCAATTCGAAGTGGTAAATATCTTTTCTCACGAAGAAACTGGAACCAATTTCACTTTCGACAGAGACAAAAGCGTAGGTCGATTTTGCAGAGAAAAAGCCATAAATTGGCAAGAATTTCCGACCAATGCTGTGGTGCGAAGACTCAAATACTTGCGCGATTGGGGGAAAATTTGGGAAGAAAGAATGACAGCACCGCCACAAATGATTGCTGAATCAGGTCGCAATATTTTGTCTTTGGATGAGGTATTTTACCAAACCAATTGTGGTGAAAAATTGCCAGAAAATATCACGCAGCACGACCCCAATTTTCAGCAAGGTGGCGAAACTTGGGCGTGGAAATATTTGAACAGTTTTCTGAAATCTCGGGTGCAGAATTACAGCCAACACATTTCAAAACCAGAATTGAGTCGCAAAGGTTGCAGTCGATTGTCGCCGTATTTGACCTACGGAAATATCAGCATGCGCATGGTTTATCAGTACACGCAGCAACATTACAAATCGTCCAATAACAAGCGCGACATAGACAATTTTGTTTCCAGATTGCATTGGCATTGCCATTTTATTCAAAAGTTAGAATTGAACGTGAATATCGAATTTCACTCTATTTTGAAAAAATACGACGCGGTAGAAAGACCCAAAAATGAAGCGTTTATTTTGGCTTGGCAATCGGGCAAAACGGGCGTTCCCATAGTGGATGCTTCGATTCGCAGTTTGGTAGCAACCGGTTTTTTGAATTTCAGAATGCGCGCCATGGTTGTTTCGTTTTTCGTTTTCAATTTGTGGCAAGATTGGCGTGATTTACATTTTTTGGCGCGACAATTTTTGGATTACGAGCCAGGTATTCATTATCCGCAATTACAAATGCAAGCTGGCGCAACGGGAACAAATATCATCCGCATCTACAATCCGATTCGAAATTCTGAAAAGCACGATGCAGAGGGAGTTTTCATCAAAAAATGGATTCCAGAATTGGCAGATATTCCCGCGAATTTGATTCACGAACCTTGGAAATTGAGCGCAATGGAACAAGAATTATTCAATTGTGAAATTGGCAAAGATTATCCCGCGCCGATTGTTGATCTTGAAAAAACGAGAAAATACGCTGGCGAAGTAGTTTGGGGTTTACGCACAAAGCCGAAAGTGAAAGAAGGATAAATAGCGCATAAAAAAGAATGTCCAATTATTTTTACTTCTTTGTTTTTGCCACTGGATGTTAGTATAAAAATGATAAATAATATATGGATAAATATTTTCAAAACATGAAGATTTTAAAGATTTATTCGTTTTATTAACAGGTTTTAATGCCTTTAGAACTTCATTTTATGCTTTTTATTTCCAATTCCCATTCCTTTGCCTTAACTTTGCGCCGTGGTAAAAATCAGAGATATTGAATTGGGAGAATTTCCCCTGTTGCTTGCGCCGATGGAAGACGTGAGCGATCCGCCTTTTCGAGCCTTGTGCAAAAAACACGGCGCCGATTTGATGTATACTGAATTTATCTCTTCCGAAGGTTTGATTCGCGATGCGGCAAAAAGTGTTCAAAAATTAGATATTTATGAATATGAACGTCCTGTCGGTATTCAAATTTTTGGCTACGACATCGACAGCATGCGCCAAGCAGCGGAGATTATCGAAAAAACAAATCCGGATATCATCGACATCAATTATGGTTGTCCGGTGAAAAAAGTAGCTTGCAAAGGTGCCGGCGCTGGGATTTTGCAAGACATTCCCAAAATGGTGCGCATGACACAAGAAATCGTGAAAGCAACCAATTTGCCAGTTACCGTGAAAACACGTTTAGGCTGGGATGAAGACACCAAATATGTAGTAGAAACTGCGGAAAAATTGCAAGATATTGGCATTGAAGCAATTTCGATTCACGGGCGCACGCGCAAGCAAATGTACAAAGGCGAAGCAGATTGGACTTTGATCGGCGATGTGAAAAACAATCCACGCATGCGCATTCCAGTTTTTGGAAATGGCGACATCGATTCTCCTGAAAAAGCACTAGAATACAAAAATCGCTACGGCATTGACGGTATCATGATTGGTCGCGCTTCGATTGGTTATCCATGGGTTTTCAATGAAATCAAGCATTTTTTGAATACAGGAACGCATTTGGCATCGCCTGGAATTGCAGAACGCGTGCAAGCGGCAAAAGATCATTTGCAAATGTCTGTCAATTGGAAAGGCGAAGTACTAGGAATTGCTGAAATGAAGCGCCATTATTCCAACTATTTCAAAGGAATTTCACACATCAAAGATTACAGAATGAAATTGGTTACGTCGTTTGATTTGCAAGAAATCATGGACACGTTGACCTACATTCAGGAAAATGAAGCCAATTTTGAGTTTGCTTAAAACTTCATTAGTCTTTGCATTCCATCATCAATAAATCGCCTTTTTGGTGACTGATTTTGATGATTCCATCTTCCGCAACTTCATTGCTGCTTCCGATTCTGTAGCCCAAAGTCAAACTTTCGTTTTGTAGGTTGTATTTCAAGTTTTCGGTAACAATTCCCTCCACCGTTCCGACTGGAATCAAAGAAATCGGTGTGTTTTTGGGATACCATTTTTGAAACTTTTCAGGCAATTGATAAATGACAGAATAATCGTCGATAATGGTAATCGTGATTTGATTTTTAAATCTTACAATTCCTGTGATATTCGCTAAGGTATGGTCTGCGCGTTTGCCCGTTGCCCACAAAACATTCACCGCGCGGTGTCCTTTTTGGATTAGAAAATCAATGGCTTTTTCCAAATCGGTTTTGTTTTGGTCGGGCGTGTGCACAATTTCAATCGCGTCTTGTTTGGCTTTGATGGTTTCCAAAGGAATTTCATTTCGGTCAAAATCTCCCAAAAGCACATCTACTTTGATTTCAAGTTCCAACACCCGATGAATCGCGCCATCCAACACCACCACGTAAGGACTCCATTCGAGCAATTCGCCCATCAATTCTAAGCTGCAAGCTTCGCCATTTGCAATGATTAATGCAGGTTCTTGAAGATCTCTAACAACGTGGTGCGACGACATTTTGATTCAAATATTAGATGAAAAAAAAGGAACTCCAAATTGAAGTTCCTTTCGTAAAAATAATGAATATTTTAACCAAATAAAACGCTCGATCCGTAAGGGTTTTCAATAGGATTGACAATCAATGTAGGAATTTGCGCATCATTTGTCAAGATATATTGTTCATGACTTGCTGTTATAACGCCCAACAAATTGTTTCTATTCAAGTTCATGATGGCAATCAAATCAGCATCCAAATGCACTGCGTGTTTTACCACTTCTTTGTCAAAACCATTTGCAGGAGCGATTGTTGTCGTGATTTCAATGTTTCTCTCAGCAAAAAACTTTTGAGCGAATTGAATATTTACTTTCACTTGTTGACGGAAAATTTCATCCGTTTCATCAGGCGTCACAATGTGAACACGAGATTTGAAATAGGTTGCCAAGTTCGCCACATAAGCCAATTTTTGTTTGGTTTCTTTATTCAAATCTAATGGTACAACAATGTCATCGTAACCAGAAGGTTTGATTCCTTTTTCTTGCACCACTACAAACGGAACTGTTGAATGTGTAATCACTTTCAATGCGTGACTTCCAGTGATGTGTTGCCAACCATGTTGACCGTGTGTTCCCATGAAAATCAAGTCTGCATGGTGCTCAGAAGCGAAATCTCCAATATCTTCAAAAATGCTCCCAACGCGCACAATTGGAATTAATTCAATGGACGAATTTCGCGCTGCGATTAAAGCTTTCAAATGGTTTTCTGCTTCTGGAATTTCCTTGTCTTTGGAAACAACGTGCAGTAAAAATATAGTTGCATCAACTATAACAGCTGTTGCAAGCGCATGATCTAAAGCGTTATCCGCAACTGGCGTAAAATCGTGAGGAACAATAAAAGTTTTCTTTTTCATAGGATTGGAATTTCTGGTTTTAAAATCCAATACAAAGTTAAACAATGAAAATTAAGAAAGACTGATAATTATCACAATAAATTATGAAATCATTAAATTCTGAGGTCAACAAATGCTCAATTTTAAGCAATATTCCTTTAAAATATGACAAAAATAAGCACTTGACTGGTTTCTAAATTAATGTTAAAAAGGTATAAAAAGGGCACACTAAAAAGGACAGATAGTTGATAGCTACTCAAAATGTTTAAATTTGGAATAATCAATGCTGCTACTAAAGTTTATTATAGCCGGGATTAACAAGAAGTTTGAAGTATGCAAATTGTAGGAAGAATCATAAAAACGTCGACAAAAATTGGTCAAAAGAGAAGTCTAAAAAAAGGAATTTCTCTTGAAAGTCAGTTGAAGTCGTTAAACAAATTACTTTTCAAGGCGCGAAAGACGAATTTTGGATCAAGTCATGATTTTGAGGGAATTTTGTATGATGAAAATCCAATTCATGCCTTTCAAAATAGTGTACCGATGATGGATTATGATCAATTTTTCAATACATGGTTACACCGCACGATTGATGGAGCATACGACAATACTTGGCCTGGAAAAACGACCTATTTTGCTTTATCATCAGGCACAACAGGCTCACCCAGTAAAAGAATCCCCGTTACGCAGCAAATGATTCGGTCTTTTCAAAAGACAAGTTTGAAGCAAATGACCACCTTGGCAGACTTGAATTTGCCTCCTAAATTTTACCAAAAATCAATTTTAATTGTCGGAGGTTCAACTGAATTAGTCACTGTGGGAAATCACATTGAAGGCGATTTGAGTGGCATTTTGAAAAAGCATACTTCTTGGGTTGCGTCGCCATTCACAAAGCCAGGGAGTAAAACTACACGAATCAAAGATTGGAATAAAAAATTGGACATCATGGTGGAGGCAGCACCAAAATGGGACATTGGCATTATGGCAGGAATTCCGAGCTGGTGTATTATGTTGATTGAAAGAATTATCGCGCGTTACGAATTGAATTCAATTCACGACATTTGGCCGAATTTCAAAGTCTATGTTCACGGCGGTGTTTTCATTGATCCTTATGTCAAAAAATTGGAGCGTTTATTAGGTGAAGAAGTATATTTATTGGATACCTATTTGGCGAGTGAAGGTTATTTTGCTTACCAAAAAAACCCTTTGCAAAAGGGCATGCAATTGTTGCTAAATTCAGGCATTTTTTATGAATTTGTGCCGTTTACTGCCGACTATTTCAAAGAAGATGGAACGCTAATAAACAAGTACAAAGCATTGACTTTGGAAAATGTACAACCGAATGTAGATTATGCATTGATTATTTCGACAAACGCTGGATTGTGGCGCTACATCATCGGAGATTTGGTTCAATTCACCAATGTAGAGCAATGTGAAATCAAAATCACAGGACGGATCAAACAATATTTGAGTTTAGTTGGCGAGCATTTGTCGTTGGATAATATCCAAGAAGCGCTCATTTCTGTGGGCAAAACTTTGGATGTAGAATTTGAGGAATATTGTGTTTTTCCTGATTCTGAAAAGCAAAATCACCATTGGACTTTGGGAGTCAATCAACAGCTTGACTGTGAAAAGTTAAATGAAATGTTAGACAAAGAATTGGCAAAACGAAACGACGATTATGCATCTGCGAGAAAATATAGTTTGGGCAAACCGACGATGTATTGTGTGCCAACCATTTACTTTTACGAATTTATGGAAAAATTAGGCAAACTGGGTTCACAGAATAAGTTTCCGAGGGTAATGAGCAAGCATCAAGCGCTGCAATGGCAACAGTTTTTGAAGACCAAAGAGCCAAAATAGAAACGATAAACAAATGATTTTTCTACAACACTGTATTAATTTCAATCTTTCTTAGCCACAAAAAGCCATAAGTTAGAAAGAAAGTGGCTTAAAAAAAATTAGATTGAATTTATCCGTCATTTTACCACTAACTCTGCTAACTTTTTCTAATTTTGATGAGTTTTAGAGGAAGTTGAAAAATTCAGTCAAATACATATTACAAAGTTTACTCGGTTTTCAGAGGTATCTTTTTGTGTTTTCACTTTTCAAAATCAGGACTTTAAAGACAGATTCTAACGAAAAAGACTTTTTTCATTTTTTGAATTTATTGAAAGATGGCAAGGGTGATGTGTTGGACATTGGTGCTAATATTGGAATTATGACCGTTCATTTAGCGCAAAAATTGCCGAATTCAACGATTCATGCTTTTGAGCCCATTCCGGATAACATTTCTGTTTTAAAAAAAGTAATCGAAAAATTTCACTTGAAAAAAATCAAGTTGCACACACTTGCAGTTGGTGATTCTGAGGGAATTGTAAAAATGATTTTGCCCAATCAAGGTAAAACCAAAATGCAAGGTTTGAGCCACGTGAAGCACGAAAGTATCCAAGAATGGAACGAAGGCGAAGAATTTGAGGTGGAAATCAATAAATTGGATAATTTGTTGAACGGACAACCGATTCAAGCAATTAAAATAGATGTTGAAAATTTTGAATATTACGCACTGAAAGGCGGAAAAAGAATTTTAACTGATAATAAACCAATCATTTACGCTGAACTTTGGGACAATGAAAATAGGACCAAATGTTTTGAGTTGTTGACTGATTTGGGCTATACTACACACGTCGTTGAAAACGAAGAATTGGTTCATTTCGAATCAGATAAACACATCAAACAGAATTTCATTTTTATAGCCAGATAGTCTGGTTTGAAATCGTATTTTTGAACTGAGAACATGCAGCGTAAATTTTTGAATAACTTAATGCTGATGGTTTTGCTCAATTTATTGGTGAAGCCACTTGCCATTTTTGGCATAGATGCAACAGTTCAAAATCGCATTGGCGCTGAGGAATATGGTTTGTATTTTTCCTTGCTCAATTTCACGTATTTTTTCAATATCATTCTCGACTTAGGAATCACCAATTACAATACTAAATATGTAGCGCAACATCCGCATTTAGTGAAACGTTACATGGGGAAAATTTTGCCACTGCGCGTGTTGCTTTTCTTTGTTTACATCTTTCTTTCTTTGGTTTTAGCTTACTTTTTAAACTACGAAGGCAGGCAATTTATTTTCCTTGGGATTTTGATTTTCAATCAGTTTTTGATCAGTGTTGTACAATATTTAAGGAGTTATTTCGCTGGATTATTGCTCTTCAAAGTCGATACGCTGCTGTCGGTGTTGGACAAAGTTTTGCTGATTTTCATCGTAGGATATTTGCTTTATAGTCCGTCATTTGAAGGCAAATTCAAATTGAGTTTGTTCATCGGTGCACAAACAATCAGCTATTTTATCACCGTTTTATTGGCGGTAAGTTTGGTTGTTGTCAAAATCGGAATTCCAACGATGAAATGGTCGCCTGCATTCAACAAAGTGATTCTAAAACAGAGTTTTCCGTATGCGATTTTGATTTTGTTGATGATGTTATACAATCGCGTTGATGCGGTTATGATTGAGCGACTGCATCCTTCAGGAGCTAAGGAAGCGGGAATTTACGCCCAAGCATTTCGAATTTTGGATGCTTTTGTGATGTTCGGCATGTTGTTTACTAACATTTTGTATCCAATTTTTTCGCGGTTAATCAAGGAAAAAACGAGCATAAAACCTTTGCTAGATTCGGCTTCCAGGTTGTTGTTTGCATTCGCGTTTGTGGGAATCATTTTGTGTTTTTGCTTTCCTGCGATGATTCTCAATTTAATTTACACCCAAAACATTGAAGAAGCGGTGCCCACTTTTCAGTGGATCATGTTGAGCTTTTTACCGATTTGTGTTATCATGATTTTCGGAACATTGTTGACTGCCAATGGAAGTTTAAAAACCTTGAATTACCTGTCGCTTTTTGGCTTGATTTTAAACATAGGATTGAATGTGTTTTTCATTCAGATTTGGGGAGCTTGGGGCGCAGCATTGGCAACCTTGATTACTCAATCAGGCTTGGCGATTTTGCAATTGTTTTTCGTTTGGAAATATTTTGACTTGCAATTCAATTGGCCTCAATTTGGAAGATATGTGGGATTTGTAGCCTGGTTGATAGGAACTATTTTCGTGCTACAACAAATCACTGTTTCCAATTGGAGTTTAATTTATTTCATTATTTCAGCAGTCGTTGCTACTTTCGTTTTCCAAATGTTTCAATGGAGAATGTTGCTTCAAACGATGAAAAAATAATTATTCATAAGCAACACCACTGGATTTCAAAATCATGTAAAAACCTTCTTCGGCAGTTGGTTGCATATCTTCAGGCATATGTTCGTTTCCGTAAAGTGGCACCCAAACCATGACGTAATCTTCACCCTCAGGACCGAAAGTTGTTACGAAATAGGTCACATATTCTTTGATTTGTTCAGCTGCTTCCAATCTTTTATCCAAGGTTGACATTCCACTTGGCCACGCATTTTCATTTGAAAGTGCAGCCAAATAAGAAAACTCTTCCTCAGTTAAAATTCCCGATTCAACCATGGCAGCGCGTGCATCTTCATTTTCCTGTAAGTTAAAAGTGGAATACAAATCTCCAGGCTCAGTAATGTAAACTTGTGCTTCCTCATCTTCTTCCTCTTCTACACCATAATCACCTTCTGCATAAGCGTCTTCCTCATAAACTTGTTCGATTTCAATTGGTCTTACAGCGATATTGCCTTCAAAATCAACACCTATTGTTTCCATGATAAAGTAAATATCTCTGGTTGGCTTGAATTTAGCGTCCAAGTTTTTGTTTTCAGCAGCTGGAACGAGCAAAATACAATAATCAGCGGTTGCCACAATTTTGTACACAGTATATTTGAAAAATTCATCTCTGTTTTCCAGTCTAGAATCCAAGCTATTTAATGCTTCAGGCTAATTACCTTCTTGCGAATAGGTGGTAATATCCGTTAAAATCTTTCCCGCACCTTGCAATTTTGCTGCAGGTTTAAGCATTCCGATATCTTCCGTGAAATCATAAGTACTAAACAAAGAACCTGGATCCACAATAGTTGCGTTCACTTTCACAACTTGCGCTGAAAGAGTGATTGGCAAAAGAAAAAGAAGCATCAAAAGTTTGAATTTCATGGCGAAAGATTTTATAAATAATTTTTAAAGGTAGAATAATTTCGGAAATTAATTTAAAAGTCATCTGATTTTTCGAGATTATTGTTTTCAATCGAAACTCACCACCTAAGTTCACCGCCCAAAATTGATTTTGCGCACGAACTTTTGTTATTTTTGTGGTATGACAACAAAAAAAGGAATCGCCATTCTTGGTTCAACTGGTTCGATCGGAACACAAGCATTAGAGGTAATTGAAGCTTATCCAGATTATTTTGATTTGCAGGTTTTAACTGCCAATAACAATGCAGAATTGTTGATTGAACAAGCCAAAAAATACAAACCGAATAGCGTTGTCATCGTGAAAGAATCTTTGTATGAAGAAGTGAAAGCGGCTTTGATTGATGAAGACATTCATGTATACACGGGCGCTGAAGCGATGTCGCAAGTGGTGACTCATTCTGATGTTCATGTGGTTTTGACTGCGTTGGTTGGATACGCTGGATTGAAACCAACTTTGGCGGCGATTGAAGCCAAAAAAGACATTGCACTTGCAAATAAAGAAACGCTCGTTGTGGCGGGAGAATTGGTCACAAAAATGGCGCGAGAAAACGGTGTCAATATTTATCCGGTTGATTCAGAGCATTCTGCAATTTTCCAATGTTTGGTGGGCGAATTTCACAATCCAATTGAAAAAATATATTTGACAGCTTCCGGCGGACCGTTCAGAGGATGGGATTTGGAAGCGTTGAAAAATGTAACACCTCAGCAAGCTTTGAAACATCCAAATTGGACGATGGGCGCAAAAATCACGATTGATTCTGCCTCTTTGATGAACAAAGGACTAGAAGTCATCGAAGCAAAATGGTTGTTTAATTTAAAACCTGAACAAATTGATGTCATCGTGCATCCGCAATCGATTGTGCATTCTTTGGTGCAATTTGAAGATGGAAGTATGAAAGCCCAAATGGGTCTGCCCGACATGAAATTGCCGATTCAGTTTGCATTGACTTATCCAGATCGATTTAAAACAGATTTTCCGCGTTTCAATTTTATGGATTATCCGCAATTGACTTTCGAAAAACCAGACAGAAAAACATTCAAAAATTTAGATTTGGCATTTGTCGCGATGGATTTGGGCGGAACAGCCGCTTGTGCCTTGAACGCAGCTAATGAAATCACTGTTCAGGCGTTTTTAGAAACGAAAATTGGGTTTTTACAAATTGCCGAAATCAATGAGCAAGTCATGAAGACGTGTTCGTTTGTGCAAAATCCTGTTTATGAGGATTTTGTTGCGGTGGATGCGGAGGCGCGTGGATTGGCGTTGAAGATTATCGGGTAATATCCAATTGAGAATTATTTTATATTTCAAAAAATAATGATTGTTGTGCGGGTTTTTGTCATGGTCCGTCAGCTGACGGACGTATGCCAAAAACAATCAAATTTCTTCCCTTCGCCATAACGCAATTATCATTGCGCTATGGCTACGAATGTTTGGTGCCTCCGGCACCAGTTGAAATTTGTTGTTTGAATGAAAATTGATTAATCGTTTAGCTTCAACACAGCCATGAATGCTTCTTGAGGAACTTCTACACGTCCGACTTGGCGCATGCGTTTTTTACCTTCTTTTTGTTTTTCTAGCAATTTACGTTTACGAGAAATATCACCTCCGTAACATTTGGCAGTTACGTCTTTACGCAAAGCTTTGATGGTTTCACGGGCGATGATTTTTGCACCAATCGCGGCTTGAATTGGAATTTCGAATTGTTGTCTTGGAATCAATTCTTTCAATTTGACACAGATTTTCTTTCCAAGTTCAAAAGCATTGCTTCTGTGAACCAAGGCTGAAAGTGCATCCAAAACTTCTCCGTTCAACATCAAATCCATTTTCACCAAATCAGAAGTTTTGTAACCAATTGGATGGTAATCAAATGATGCGTAACCTCTTGAAACCGATTTCAAACGGTCGTAAAAGTCGAAAACGATTTCTGCCAACGGCATTTCAAAGGTGATTTCAACGCGGTCTTGTGTCAAATAAACTTGGTTTTTCAACTCGCCACGTTTTTCGATACACAAACTCATTACTTGTCCAATGTATTCAGATTTGGTGATGACTTGCGCTTTGATGTATGGTTCTTCGATGCGCTCCATTGCTGACGGATCTGGCAACTCAGAAGGATTGTTTACGATAATTGCTTTCTCAGGATCGCGGCGCATGTAGGTGAAATACGAAACGTTGGGAACGGTTGTAATTACTGTCATGTTGAACTCTCTTTCTAAGCGCTCTTGGATAATTTCCATGTGCAACATTCCCAAGAATCCACAACGGAATCCGAAACCAAGTGCAGCTGAAGATTCTGGCTCGAAAACCAAAGATGAATCGTTCAATTGCAATTTTTCCATTGAATAACGCAATTCTTCGTAATCGTCTGTTTCAACAGGATAAATTCCAGCAAAAACCATTGGTTTTACGTCCTCAAAGCCTTTGATTGGCGTATCACAAGGATTCGCAGCCAGGGTAATCGTGTCTCCTACTTTGACCTCGTTTGCTTGCTTGATTCCCGAAATAATGTAACCAACATCTCCTGCACGAACTTCTGTTCTAGGACTTAAATCCATGCGCAAAATTCCAATTTCGTCAGCGTTGTATGTTTTTCCCGTATTGAAAAATTTCACTTTGTCTCCTTTGCGAATTACGCCGTCTTTTACACGGTAATAAGCAATAATTCCACGGAAAGCGTTGAAAACTGAATCAAAAATCATTGCTTGAAGTGGCGCGTTTTCGTCACCTGATGGTGGTTTGATTCGCTCAATTACAGCAGCTAAAATTTCATCAACTCCCAAACCAGTTTTTCCACTTGCTTGAATGACTTCTGAAGGATCACAACCTAGCAACTCAACAATTTGGTCTGTCACTTCCTCTGGATTTGCACCTGGAAGATCCATTTTATTTAAAATTGGAATGATTTCCAAATCGTGCTCTAAAGCCAAGTATAAATTCGAAATGGTTTGCGCTTCAATTCCTTGAGATGCATCCACAATCAACAAAGCACCTTCGCAAGCAGCGATTGAACGTGAAACTTCGTAAGAAAAATCGACGTGTCCAGGAGTGTCAATCAAATTCAAGACGTAATCTTGGCCTTTGTATTTGTAATCCATCTGAATCGCGTGACTTTTGATTGTAATTCCGCGTTCGCGCTCTAAATCCATGTTATCCAAAGCTTGATTTTGCATGTCTCGATCGGCAATTGTGCCTGTTGTTTGCAATAATCTATCCGCCAAAGTACTCTTACCATGGTCGATGTGTGCGATAATACAGAAATTACGTATGTGCTTCATGTGTGTTTTTAAAACTGTTGATTCCTTAAGAAAGGAATGCAAAATTAAGGTAAAAAGTTGGGAAATCAAATGAAAACAACAGATTGAATTGTGTAAGCCCCTGAATTATTCTCAATCTTATCTAGAACCATTCTAAAATACCTTTTTTGTGGTATTGTCAAAAGGACTTTGAGTCTGTTACTTTGCAAAAAATATTTATTAAACTCATTATATCATGGCTTTCAGTCGAAACATTTTGTTGCTTTTTTCGGTTCTATTTTCTTCATTATCTGCTATCAGTCAAATTGATACATTGAAGAAAGATTCAGTGCTGGTTCAAAAATTGAGTGAGTTAATGGTGATTGAAAAGCAGATTATTGTGAAAGATGTTTTTTATTTAAACGAAATAGATGGCACAAGAATTTTATCTGGAAAAAAGAATGAAATAATCAATATGGGCGCGTTAGATGCAGATTTATCGACCAACAATGCGCGTCAAGTTTTTGGAAAAGTACCAGGCGTGACTGTTTGGGAGAGCGATGGTTCTGGAATTCAAGTTGGAATTGCCACTCGCGGATTGAGTCCGAATCGTTCTTGGGAATTCAATGTACGCCAAAATGGCTACGATATCAGTTCGGAAGCTTACGGTTATCCTGAAGCATATTATACACCACCGATGGAAGCACTAGAACGAATTGAAGTGATTCGCGGCGCATCTTCTTTGCAATACGGAACGCAATTTGGCGGTTTGTTGAATTACGTGGTGAAGAAAAATCAAACCAACAAAATTTTCAGTTTTGAAACGCAACAAACGCTTGGTTCTTACGGACTTTACAATGCGTTCAACGCCATCAGTGGGAAATACAAAAAGTTCTCTTATTACGGCTATTTCCACCACAGAGGAGCAGATGGTTGGAGAGAAAATAGCGAATACAAAACCAACACAGGTTACATCAATTTCAATTTTGAATTGACCAAAAAGTTGAATTTGAGCATCGAATATACGCGCATGAATTACCAAAGTCAGCAGCCAGGCGGATTGACAGATTCTATGTACAATGCTGATTCAAGACAAAGTTTGCGTGCCAGAAATTGGTTCAGCACACCGTGGAATTCCACTGCTTTGAATTTGGATTATGCAATCAATGCCAACAGCAAGTTGAACGTCAAAATTTTCAGCACGATTGCACAGCGAAACAGCGTTGGATTTACGAAAGCAATCAACATTGCGGATACTTTCAATACGGCGATTGGTTCTTTTAATCCGCGTCAGGTTGACAGAGACAATTACAACAATTTAGGAGCTGAAATTCGCTATTTGCAGTCGTATTCACTTTTCAAAAATACGCATTCATTGGCGGCAGGTGTGCGCGTTTATCAAGGAAAAACAAACCGCAACCAATTGGGAATTGGAACTACTGGCGATGACATTGATTTTTCAATCTCAGCGCTGAGCAGCGGCAAAGATTATGGTCGTACGTTGGATTTCACCACCAAAAATGTGGCAGTTTTTGCGGAGAATTTATTCAAAATTGGCAAAAACTTAAACGTTACGCCAGGTGTGCGTTACGAAATGATTCAATCGAATGCCAAAGGATATATCAACACTTCAGCGACTGGAAATATCAATGAAAATCAAGCGGATAGAAATGTGATTTTGCTTGGTTTGGGAATGGAATACAAAATCAAAAACACGAATGTATATGCCAATTTCAGTCAATCTTTTCGTCCTGTGACATTTTCTGAATTGACGCCTTCTGCAACAACAGATGTAATCGACCCAAATCTCAAAGATGCCAAGGGATACAACTTGGATTTTGGATACAGAGGATATGTGAAAGCATTTTTGACTTTTGACATTGGCGGATTTTTCGTGAATTACGACAACAGAATTGGTACAATATCTCAAAATGGCGCTGCGTTCAGAACAAACATAGGTACTTCCGAAAGCAAAGGAATTGAGAGTTTTGTGGAGTTAGATCCGCTTCGCATTTTCAGATCAACTTCCAAAATTGGGAATTTCAAGCTGTTTGTGAATTATGCTTTTGTGGATGCGAAATATACGCAATGGAACAATCCTGCAATTGCCAATGACGCGAGTAAATCAATTGAAAACAAACGTGTTGAAAACGCACCACGCCAAATTTTGCGCTATGGAATGAATTACAAATACAAACAATTTTCAGCTACTTTTCAAGTTAATCAAGTGGATGCGATTTATACAGATGCAGCCAACACAGAATTGCCAAATTCGCTTGCAACAATTGGGAAATTAGATGGATACACCGTGATGGACGCTTCTTTCACCTATTTGTTTCAAGGGAAATTTAACTTGAAAGGCGGAGTGAACAACCTGACAAACGAAAAATACAGCACCAGAAGAGCAGGAGGTTATCCTGGACCAGGAATTTTACCAGCGAATGCGCGTACTTTTTATGTGGGGATTGGGGTGAAGATTTGATTCTATCAATCAAAAATCACATGCACAAATCCATGCAATGTAATCCATTTCTCGCCGCTCAGCGTGTTGATTTTCACTTTACACAAATACGTATAAACGCCTTCTGTGACCCATTCGCCTGTTTTTTGGTCTTTGCCATTCCATCCGATCATGGGGTCTTTGGTTTCAAAAATGGTATTTCCCCAGCGGTTTAGAATCACTAAATCTACCGCATCGATGAATTTGTAGGGAAGCAAAGGGTGAAAAACGTCATTGTTGTCGTCGTCATTCGGCGTGAAAACGTTTGGCAATTCGTATAAAGGATCGCAATTTTCAACGCAAATCAAGTTGGAAGCCACACTTTCATTTTGGTTAGGCAATGAATCATACGCCGTCACATAAAAACAACCTGCTAAATTGCTTGTATCACTGAAAATGAAACCTGTGGAACTTGCTGGGAAATCGGTAATGACTTCAAAATCTCCATCCGTCGTTGGTGAATAATAAACGCGATATCCTACCACATCTTCCGCACAAAAAGCTGGATTTTGCTCCCAAAAAAGGCTGTTTTGAAAGGTTTCACAATTTTGGGTCAAATTGCCTAAAGTGGGGGTGCAAGGCGGCGTTAAATCTGTTGGCTGCGCGCATGCAATGTTCGACCAATTTAGCAAAGGCGAAACAATTCCCGGCAAGGAATAAGCGCCAATACTTCGCACTTTGTAGCAATAAGAAGTTTCGTTCAACAGGTTTGAATCGATGTAGCTTTTTTCTGAAATGATGTCGAGTAACACAAAATTCCCAGAATTGGTGGGCGATTCTTTCCAGATTTCGTAGAGTGAATTTGTCCACGGAACAATCTCATTCCAAACCAACTGCAATTGATTGTCGTTGGGAACCAAACTCAAGAAAATCGTTGTCGCTGTTGGACTAAATCCCAATTCTTCTCCGTTGTTGATCAATGCCACTTTGTATTGAAAAGCATTGGTCGAAGTGGGCAAATTTTGGTTGATGAAAAAGGTATCGCACTGCGTCAATGAATTTTGCGGCGCAGTGGTGAAAACCGGCTCAAAACTGAGTGCGTTGGAAGTCGATTGATACAAACGGTACTGATATGGACCGCTGTAAATGTTCAAATCCAATTCTTTCGGATGCGTCCAACGAACAGTGTCAACGCCTAAAGTTGGATCTGTGAAACCAATCGTTGCATGTGTGAGCACGGGAATTTGAAAATTCATTTCACCACAAACTTGATTGGAAATGCAACTTTCAGCGCCATTTTGAAAAACCGCGGTGACCAAATAGCAATATTGATTTCCGACCACCAAATTGCTTGAATCTGTGAAAGTGGTCGTTTGTTTTCCATCAACTTCTGCCAAAAGCGAGTAGCCAATGCTCAACGGGAAATTCGGCGTGCAACAATTTTCAGGATTTAAAGAGATACTGTCGTTGCTTTTATATAATTTATAACCAAATACTTGCGGGCAATCAGCTGCGTCCCAATTGAGTTCAAATGCGTTCAATGATTCTGTCAAAGTCAAATTTTGAACTGGCGGCGCGTTGACCGTGATGTTGAATGTTTCCAAGTCTTTCAAAATCACGTTTGGACCAGCGTCTGTAGCTTCCAAGGTGAAAATGTAGCTGTTGTTGCGCACCGCTTCGCAACCCGGTTGCCAGTGAAAATCGCCAGTAATTGGATTTCCATTGGGAGAAGCAGTAAACGTCGCAGGATTATTTTCCAAGAAAAAACCTTCGCCAAAATATTCCCAATGCAGTATTGGATTGTCTTGTACCGTTGCTTGGTCGTCTTGTGCATACGCTTGAAAATCGACGTTTTCGTTGGCAAAAACGCAGGTATCGTTGACTGAAGAAACGGCAGGTGCATTGTTCAAACAAACGCCTTTTACGGTCACTTGCATGTCGCGAATCACAAATCCAATGCGAATGCCACGGCGGTATTCTGTGACGACAACCGCCAAATTGTATTCGCCAGAAATCGTTGGTGCGTTCCACAAAAGTGTTCCCGTTATAGCATCCAATGTCAGCAAACCGCCCCCAACTTCTTGTGGAAATTGATACACATCTGGAATCGACATGTCGAAACAATCTTCGCCTTTGCAAGGAATCAGTTGGTAAGACAAACTGTCGCCATCAGGATCGTAAGCGCCGAAATTGTAAATCCACGGTTGTCCTGTGCAAGTTTCTTCCGGACAAGGACAATCCACCAATTGCAAACTGTTGTTGGGCGTTCCCAAAAAAGGCGAAATGATGAGTAAAGTTTGAATGCAAAAGATTTTATCGACTGAATTGGCGATATTCAACACATTGGCGTTGCGGTTTGGATCTTCGCACTGAATCAAAAATGTTCCTGGACCTGTGTAAGTGTGCGTTCCGACGTAATAATTTTGTTTCGTATCGGTGGCAGGATAATCGTAAAAAACCACGCGTGGAATCGTGTCGATCACGCCATCTCCGTATTGAATTTCCAAGTCTGCGCGATTGGCTTCGCTGGTTAATTTGGTGCACGTGGTGATGGTGAATTCGTAAGTGTTTCCGTACAGATGTTTGTAAGTTATTTCTCCCGAGCGATTGTGCGTAGCATGCGCCTGCAAGGAAATGCAAATCAGTACGAGGGAGAAAAATCTTTTTAGTAACATCTTGGAATAAAGGTACACAAAAGTATAGGAAATGACAAAATCGCCTCATTTTTTCATCTTAAATGAGATCAACTTTAATTCATTTTGTTTTCAAAGTTTTCAAAATTTTGAAAATTAATATGATAACAAAGCCCATTTTCATTAACCACCTTAAAATCAGCTCGTAATTGTTTAGTGAAAATCTTTATTAATCTAATACCCAAAGAGTCTAGTTTCATTAATTCAAAATCTTGTTTTAATCCTATTCCATTATCAAAAATTGATAATTCTATAATTGAATTTTTTTCCGCAAGTTGAATTGTAATTTCTGGATTTTCTATACCTTGAAAAGCATGTTTGTAGGAATTTGTAACTAGTTCATTTATAATCAAGGCTAACGGTACAGTATTTTTGGTGTTTGCAAAAACCTCATTTAATTCGAAATTGATTTTTACTCTTTGTTCGGCATCGAAAAATTTACTCAAATAAGAAACAAAATCCTCCGTATACTCTCTTAAATTAATTTGAGCAAAGTTGGCTGATTTATATAGTTTTTCGTGAATCAAAGACATGGAAATTATCCTATTTTTTATTTCCGCAAATTCATTGATAATGGTTTTATCTTTCATTCGTTTCATCTGCATTTCCACTAGACCAAGGAAAATTGACAAATTATTTTTTACTCTATGGTGAACTTCTCCTAGTAATGCATCTTTTTCAATCAATGATTCTTTGATTTGGATAGATTGTTCTGTTTTTTCAGTCACATCCAAACCAATACCTAGCATATACTCAAGTTCGTTTTGTGCATTTAAGAATGGGAAGAATTTCCGCAATACGTAAACATCTTTTCCTTCTTTATTAGTCACTTTATCGGTAAATTCAAGTTGTTTTTTAGATTTTAAAACTTGATCAAAAATAGCTTGTCGGACATCAGCAATAGCAACGTCTTTGTTAAAATGTTTGCAATAATCGTAGTCCGTTTTTCCAATCACAAATTTCCTTGTTTCAGGATCTTTAATTCCGATTGGATTGACGTATATATATTCGTGTTTTTCATTGAAAACAGCAATGTCTAGCGGCAGATTATTTAAAATCATTTCGTAAAAAGCCCTTTGTTCTTCCACTTTTTGTTCTTTCAAAACTTTTTCGGTCACATCAACCTGAACAGAAATAAAATTGACAATTTTTTCGTCTTTTATGAAAGGAATAATGGTCGTGTCAAGCCAATAAACGTCACCATTTTTGTTTGTGTTTTTGATAACTGACTTCCAATTATCGTTGAGTTTTAAATTTTCAACTATTTCTTCAAAAGAACTTTCTTTGGTTTTGTCAGTTATTAAAAAATCAAAGGGTTTGCCAATCATTTCGAGGTTATTGTACCCTGAAATTTCAGTAAAATTTTGATTCACAAAAGTGATGTTTCCATCTACATTGATCGTTGATAGCAAGACTGTTTGGTCGATAACACTTTTATAAAATTCCAAATTAAGTATGGCATTTTCTAATTCGTGTTCGTGCTTTTTGGTGGGAGTCAAATCTTTGACAACTACTTGTAACAATTCGTCGCCCTTTTCTTGTATTACCTCTCCACTGATGCTATAATACTTTTGCTCTTTAATCAAGCGAACTTCATCGAATTGAATGCTGCTTTTGGTCAATTTACAATTTAAAATTGCATCATTGATTAAATTAGCTTCTATAAAAAGTGATGTAAAATTCTTGTAAGTTGATTCATATTCATTGATATCAAACATCTTAGACATTTGATTTGAATTTACAGTAAGATCAGACTTTAAGTTTAATGTAAAAGACCCAGCTTTGGATAATTTTTCGAAGTTAGAAATCTGAACTTTATTTTGTTTAATTTGAAACTGTTTAATTTGAATTTCATTGTTCAGCACCTGATTTTCATGCATCAAAACTCCTTTGTCTAAAAGTGTTGATTCATACTTTTTCATGATGGACTTTTGGTCATCTAGTTTTTCTTCTAAATGCGAATAAGTATCATTTACAGCAGATAAAAACCCAGCTATTTTTTTGTGAAGCCGCGAATTTTCTCCAATAAAATTTTTTATTTGTTCCTCTAATTTGGGATGTACATCATTCATAGCGTTTCAAAATTAAAATTTTAATTTCACAAAATCATGAAAATTTGAATGACTGTGGCTGAAATCCTATTAAAAGTATGTCATCTGTCTGGTCTTCATTGCCTTGCCAATTTCTGAGAAAAAATTCAATTTCAATTTCTTTTTTCAAACAATCTAATCCTTCAATTTTTTCTAGAAATTGAGAAAGTCCTTTTCTTTTCAATTTTTTTGAATCAGCACCACCAAATTGATCTGTCAATCCATCGGTGAAAAAATAGAAAAAGTCATTTGGTGCATAATCGATTTCAATAAATGGAATTTCGTCAAGTGAATTAAAATGTTCACCTATTGAATTTCCCTTGAAGTTTAAAATTTTGTGTTCTTTGGCACTAGAATCATAATAAATGACAATCCTTTTAATTCCAGCTATTTGAATGGTTGATTTTTTAGGAATGACTTTGAATATAGCCAAATCTAAAGCGTCAGAAATTCTATTTTTCTTATCAATGTTAGCTAAATTATCGATGATTTTTTCATTCAATTCATTCACAATCAATCTCAAATCGTCGTGTTTTTTTGATTTTGAGACTAATATTTCGTAACTCAACACAGAAAGTAAAGCGCCAGGAATACCGTGACCAGTGCAATCTCCAATACCTCCAATCAAGGCATCCCCGGTACTTTTTTCTACTAAGAATCCAAAATCTCCTGAAATAAAGTCTTTTGGCCTGTTTATAAATATTGATTTTGAAAAACAGGTTTGCAATTGATCTCTTTGTAAAAATATCGCCTCTTGAATTTTTTGGGCATACACCATAGAATCAGTCAATTCATTCATGGTATCTATGATTTCATCAATCGCTTTTTTGCTGATAGGCTTGGATAAAAACGCCTTCATATTGGTCGATTTCGCCCTTTCTTTGTTTCGCTCTTCTGTATTTCCAGAAATATATACTACCGGAATTGAATTTAACTTTTGAATTTCCTGCATGGTTTCAATTCCATCCAAACTGCCTTCCAAACGGACATCCATCAAAATCAAATCTGCTGTATTTTCTTGGAAAAATGCAATTGCCTCCTCGCCACTTTCAAAAGTAGCGACAACTTCATGACCTAAATCTTCAACATACTCTTTGTAAAGCGCTTGAATGATTAATTCATCTTCTACAATTACGATTTGTTTTGACATGGTTAATTCAATTAAGACCTATTTTTGATTGATTAAAAAAAGCGTAGATGATGTAAATCATAGCACCAAAAATCACTAGGGCAATAAAAAGTAAAAAATGGATAAAGTCGCGATCGCCGTTATTTTTCATTGAATGGGGTAAACATTTTTTCAAATAAGTAAATTGCACCACCAGACTAGGCCGCAAAATTAGGTTTTTTTTAATTGTATTTGTAACTTGAGTTACACATGAAAATGTGTATTGAACTACAATTTTAATTGGATTGGCTTTTTATCAATTATAAAAAAAAGTATTTTTGTTTGTGCTCATTAAAATTGAAAATCAAGTTAGGAAAACGCATTTTTTGAAAGTGTGTAGATTTTCTTTGTTTATGATATTTGTATTGTGGGCCGAAGTTGCTGATTGCCAGTACAATTATTTAGCTCCATTATTTGATATAAATTCTGGTTTACCTCACAATGAAGTCAATGATATTGTAAAAGATGATGTTGGTTATATTTGGATTGCCACTGACAATGGACTTTCTAGGTTTGATGGCCATAATTTCATCAATTTCAATCATGAAACGCATCCAACCATATTCAAGGAAAGCCGAATCATTAAAATTCACAAAAAAGGGTCAACATTTTATTTATTGACTGCTTCTGATGGTTTAATTGAACTGAAAACCAAGAATATTTCATTCAAGAAATTGTACAAAGCAAATCCGATTGCAATGGCTTTTTCAAATGATACAACTGCCATTCTTTTTGATTCTGGAAAATTGGTTTTTAAGGTTAAAAACAAGGTCATTTTTAATCAAAAATTAAATTCGTACACCAAAACTGACATTGCTATTTATCAAGGAAAGGTTTTTGTTTCATTGAATAACAAATCTTTAATTGCAATCAATCCGAAATTTCCTGCAAAGCGAATCAAAATTGACATTCAAGAAACGGATCAAATAGGTAAGTTTTTTGTTTCAAAAAAACAGGGTCTTGTGCTGTGGAATGGAGATGTTGTGCGCTTGCTTAGAAATAACAAGTTGGTTGATCACCCTGATTTTATCGATAAAAATCATATAACCTATTTTGGTGAAGATGCTGAGGGAAAACATTTATTCATTGAAAAAAGCAAAATTCCTTATGTAGTAATTGGTCGGCAGATGATCGGTTTTTTTTCTCCCATCAAGCAGAAAAACATACAGCATAAATTTATTTTTAGATTAAATAAAACTTACATTTTGGTAGGAACCAATCAAGGCGTAATAAGATTAGAACAAAAGCCTGCTTTGTCTTATTTAATTGATGATTTTTCTTTGAACGTTGACAATTATATTTTACAGCGCCGCAAAATTATTGAGCACAAAGACAAGCGTTTTTATATCGGTTTTCCGCGTGTTTTGGAGGAAAAAAAACAAGTTGTTAGCCGATTTTCAAATAAAAACCTTGTCACCTACGATGGGTTGATTTTTAACAATGAATTGTTTTGTACAACTGAAGGAGATGGATTGGTTAGTTTTGATTTACAGACCAGAGAAATCACCAATCATGTCAATAACCATCTTGGTTTGCATGAAACTTTTCAATCAATCATCAAGGTTTCTGATTCTCAAATTTTATTGTGTGGAGGAAACAAAATGGTTTTGTACAATCCAACAAATAAAACTACCAAAGTTTTTTATTTGAAAAAAGGAACAGATATTCACGTTGCTGTAAAAGACAAAAATTCAGATATTATTTTCATTGGCACCAATATGGGATTGTTTCGAGTTCGATATAATAATGAAAATGGCTTTAAAATGATCGATTCTGGACAATACCGCGGATTACAGGTGAGAGATATTCTTTTACGAAATGGAAAGAATGAGATTTGGCTAGCGACTTACAGTGGTGTTTTCGTGTTGAATTTAAAAAATCTTAAAAAGATTCATGAATATGTGCAACCAAATCAGGTTTCAAATCTCAAAGTTGTAAAATTGGTTGAGGATAAATCTAAGTGTATTTGGGCATCTACTTATTCAGGCATCACGATTTACAATACCAAAGATGGAACTATTCGATTTATTAATGA
>JBIKJE010000116.1:0-7122 GCA_044361165.1 Crocinitomicaceae bacterium
ACCGCGCAGAAGCGGAAGGATTTTCTATGGATAGGATTATTGAGGAGTTGATGTAAAAATCTTCAATTTCAAAATAAAGATTGAAATATGCTGAGTTTTAAAGAAAAAATCAATGTTCTTAAATCTTGCATTGATACTAAAAACAGCAGCTACTCGGATGGAATGAAAGCTGAGTTGGATATATTCTTTTTTGAAAATGAATTTCCTTTAGATTTTTTGAATGATTTGAACACTAAGAAAGAAATTCAAAACAAAATCGATGTCATTATTCACCAAATGATTATACATGAGGATGAAGAGGAATTACATGAGATTATTCACTCGTGTTTTTGATTTTTTTAAGCAAGTTAAAAAATGAAATTGAGCATATCATTTATATCACTCTTTTAAAAATTAAATAGCTTAAAAGTCACTTCTAATTGATCCAGAACGTAAAAAAAGTCCAAAAATATGAGCTTTATGATGCTCCAAATATTTTTTCTCTGGTTGAAAGAAAGGATCTGGTGGAACAATTATTTTTTTGTCAACATACTCTTTAAGCATTGTATTTTTAACTTCTTCGTGAACAACAACTTTATATTCCTCATTTATTGTAATAAAACCCTTGTCAAATGCCCAATGCATATCTCTTGATAGTGCTATTCCGTTACAAGGTAAAAATGTGCCTAAATGAGCTTTTGGTTGTATATGTGCTGCTTCCAAGTTATTTAAGGAATTCCAAACAATTGATTTTTCAGTAATTGCACATTTATAGCCATAACCTAATAAAACAAAATCTCTAAAGCTCACGGAGTTAAATAAGTTTGCACCTCTAATGCTTTCAATAGTGTTATTATTCGTAGTTTGTATAATTTCAGACTGCGCTTCACTAGCTTCTTTTTTTACATCATCCGGAATTACTACTTCTCTTTCATCTTCATTAAAAGAAGAAACAGGAATAAACGATAATTCTCCCTCATAGAATGCATGGTTGCCACGAATTTCTGAATAATCAACTATTTGGCTGAGAAAATCATAATGTTCATTTGTTGAATTGAAAATGTGTAGAAAATATAAAGGAGAAACAGTTCCATCTATAGTTTTATCAATTCGTTCAAACACAACAACGTCGTTTACTTGAAAAAAACTGCGGTCTATATCGAGTTCCTTATTTAAATAAAGTCGGTACTCATCTCTTGTTCCTCCTGTCAAATTGAATTTGTCATTATGATAAACAAATCGTGAATATATTTTAGCACTTGAAAATGGTGCAACGATTGGAATCACAACCGTATCATTATTTTGAAGTTTTGAAAGATGAGGAAAAAAACCTGCGCAATCTTTTGAAATATAAATATATCTGCCTCTTGAAATCGAGCCATCTGGTTTTGGACTTCCTAACTCCTGGCGACCTAATTTTTTGATATAGAAAATTCTCATAGTTTAAATTTAATAGTTAAGTGTTTAATTAGTTGTGTGTATCCTTGTATTTAAATCAAGACGTCCGTTATAATTTATCTAGTTTTAAAAGTCTAATTTTCTGAAATCTTTAATCTTCTACTTCTTTACTATTTCCTAATTATTTTTGTTTAGTAATTTTTTGCCTGAAAATATTTGTTTTATAATCAATAATATTTAGTCAAAAAATCGTTTAGTGCAAGTGCAATTGCTTTTGCAAATTTAGGAGGAACTGCGTTTCCAACCATTTTGTATTGGTCCGTTAAGCTACCTGTGAATTCAAAATCATCATCAAAAGATTGAAGTCGCGCAGCTTCTCTCACAGTTATACTTCTTGATTGTTTGGGATCAGGATGAATATGTCTTAATCCATCTTTATATAAGTGTGCAGGAATTGTGTTACTAGGTTTATTCCATTTTAGAACATGATATTTATGAATATTTGAGCGCTTACCAGTTTTTTCGAAATAAAGGTCTTTTAGTGATGCAACTGAGGTGAATTTATTCTGCCCAGTTTCAATGTCTCGAGCTAGTAATTCAAATGTTTCAACATCTCTTTTACTGTGATTTCTTGGTTCATGATTTGCAATTTGGCATTTTTCAAATGAGTGAGAAAATTTTCGTTTTCCGATTTTTATTTCTTCATCAAGAGGCATTAATTTTGGCAAGTCTTTAATTGCATCTTTAACTGTTGATACCTCTTTTGTTTGATATTTAGGGAAGATAACTTTATAGAAGTCTTGTAAAGCAATTTGTGGATTTTCCTTCATTTTGCTTTTGTTTACTCCCAAAATCACCATACGTTTCCTTGCTTGAGGCACACCAAACTTCGTGCAATCAATAAGCGCATTTTCTCTTAAGTTATTTGTTATTTCATAGCCTTTTTCAGCAAATGCCTGTGTTATTCTTTCAATAATCGGGATCCCACCAGGCATTGCACTCAACATACCTGGAACATTTTCAAAAATAAATGCCTTAGGTTTAAATTGATCAACAACATTTAAATAACTTTCAAAAAGAAAGTTTCTGTAATCGTCATTCATCCCATTTTCGTCACGAATTCTTCCAGCAATTGAATAAGCTTGACATGGCGGTCCCCCAATAACTATGTCAATTCCATTATGCTTGTCAACAATTGGTTTAAGTCCTTGACTAGTTCCATAGGTTTCATCATTTATCCAACCATTTATTAATTCATCTGTTCTTTGAATGTCAAAATGAAATACTGTTTCGTGAGCATTTTCATAACTCCATTTCTTTTTTAAACGATTAGAAAGTGTTTTGCATGGTTCTTTTTCCCACTCGACACAAGCCAGTGTTTCGTATAGATTAGTTTGTTCAAATCCATCTGATAAACCACCGCAACCAGCAAATAAATCAATTATCTTTATTTTATTAATCATGGTTTTTATCTAAAAAAGTTAATAATTGTTGTGCAACATGAAATCCAAGTAGCGGAGGAACGGCGTTTCCAACTTGTTTGTTTTGTTGAGTCCTTGTTCCATGAAAAACAAAATTGTCTGGAAATGATTGAAGTCTTGCATTTTCCCTAACGGTTGGTACCCGATTGTATTTATAATGAAAGTGATTTCTATGCCCAGTATCAATAGTTTTTGAAGGCTTATTACTGTGATAGCGTGTCCAAGCTTCGTTAAATTTCCTGCTATCTCCAACTCCTTTAGGTAGGTCTTTATGATTGCCACCTTCAGGAACTTGTGAAATTACATTTATAACATGTTCAGTATGTTTTGTTGCTACATGATTAAATAAAACTTTTGAACCATTTCTCATTTTCTTTTGATAATCAGTCTTTGCGGGTTTGTCATATTTGTCACGTTCTTCTCCAAAGTCATTAATTCTGTCAGGTAAATCTGAAATAGCAATTGATGTTGTATTATATTTTTCAGGAGTTAAAACTTCGTTAGGAAATTCAAACTTTCCAAGTTTTGAATTTAAGCCTACAAAAAAAATTCTTTTTCGAATTTGTGGAACTTCATAATCTGGGGCATATAAAACTTTAAAATTTGAAGTTAAATTTAATTTTTTAAATTCTTCGAGAATTGCATCTTTTGCATTTCCTTCGTAAAGAGTTGCAAGTCCAGGAACATTTTCTATAATTACAGCCTGAGGCTGCAAACGCTTTGCAAGTTTAAAAACTGAATAAAAAAGTTTATTGCGGTCGTCATCTTTTTGTCTTGCTCCAGTCAATGAAAAACCTTGACAAGGTGGCCCAGCAATTATTACATCAATATTGTGTCCTTTAACTTCATTTATAATATTCTCTATCGTTTCATTTTTATGCAGGTCTGCCAACAGTGTTTTTGAATTATTATGATTTGCTTTAAATGTTTCTAATGCAGCTTTGTCATTATCCACACCTAAAACAACATGAAAGCCTGCTGATTCAAAGCCGTAGGAAAACCCCCCACAACCTGAAAATAAGTCAATCACTTTTAGTTTTTTCTGCATATTCTTTTGCTTATTTTTTGGTTTTTTATTAATTACGAAAAAGTTAATAAAAGTAAGATTATTTTGTTTTATATTTATCAAATTTCGTCAATAAAATTCTGTCAATTTGAAGAATTTCGGTTTTATGAAAATAATCATTTCAAAATTTTATTGGGCAATGCTAATTTTTAATAATGTTTAAATAATTCCTGCAAAAAAAAAGCCTAAAACCCCCAAGTTTCAGACTCCAATTCATCCAATTTCATTCCACTAAATTCCTATTACCCAACACATCCCTTTTCAAGTCTGGAAAATATAAATCCAAATCGTCCTTGCATTGCGAAAATTGAAAAAACTGAGCAAAATCAAAACCGTAATCATTATGCTCAAGATCCAGTAAACAGAATTGAAAAGTGGATTGATGATGATAAACAAGGTCAGTAATTCTGCAACTGCCAATGCGTAACTCACGTACAATGAACCGATAAAATATCCAGGTTCTTTTTCAAATCGATAGCCACAATTGATGCAGTGAGAATGCATTTTGGGTTCTTTCAATAAAAATAGATTTCCCTTGTTTTCAAATATTTTCCCGCTTTTACATTTGGGACATTTTCCGCTAACGATTCCTTGAAAATTGGTCATAAATCTGATTATTTTATGCCACAAAGTTAAGATATAGAGATTGTTTACTGCTTGAAGAAAAAGCGCTAAGATTAGGATTAAAAGGACATTGTCATTAAATTTACCTGATGAAAAGTACTGCGATCTTAGATATCAAACAATTTGATAAATTTGAAAATCAATATGATTTTTATACCAGTATTTTTTCTGAACACCTTGTGAATCATCACAATGCAATTTCAGTTCCGCACAAGCATAACTTTTATTTGGTTGTGCTTTTTACACAAGGAACTGGCTTTCATGAAATTGATTTTGAAAGATTTGCCGTTCAGCGGGGGAGTGTTTTTCTAATCAATCCTGGTCAAACGCATTATTGGGAGTTGTCTAACGACATTGAAGGTTTTATTTTCTTTCACACGGAAACTTTTTACAATTTCAATTTTGCACAAAACACGCTTTCAATTTATCCATTTTTTTACTCTACTCAAAATTCTCCTTATCTGTTGTTGACGGAAGAAATGACGCAACAAATGACCATCCGCTTTCAAGAAGTTTTGGCTGAATATGCGTCTGAAAAGCTTTATAAATCAAGGAAAATAATCAGCTTGATCGATTTACTTTATATCGACTTATCAAGGATTTATTTGGAGCAAAACACAGGGGTGGTTTACAAAACGAATCTGTATTTTGAGAAATTAAAACAGTTGGAATCGCTGATTGACCTGCATTTTATGAAAGAAAAATCTCCAGCACAATATGCCAGTTGGATGAATATGACTGCCAAACACCTGAATAGAATCGTGCAACATTCGATTGGGAAAACAACTTCCACCATGATCATGGAGCGCGTGCTCCTCGAAGCCAAACGATTGTTGTCCAATTCAAATAAAAACATCAACGAAATCGCCGAAGATCTTGGGTTTGAAGAACAGGCTTATTTTTCAAGGATTTTCAAAAAAGTCACAGGTGAAACACCTTCGGAATTTAAATCGCGGTATAGTTCGAAATAGGAGAAAAAAAAATGATTGTTAGATTATTAGATAGTTGGATTATTGGAATGTCCAAAAATCAAACACCTATTGAATTAACCTAGTGATAAATTGTACCATTAGATTGCTCGAAAGTCTATCAATCGAACAATCTAATAATCCAATAATCCAAAATAACTACTCCCAAACCCCCATCGCACAAAACTTCTCGATTCGGTCGTTGATGCGTTGTTCTGGAGCGATTGCTTTCAGTTCTTTCAGGTAATTTTTGATATTTTCTTTGACAATTCCAAACATTTCCTCTTGACTTCTGTGTGCACCGTTTAATGGTTCGATGATTACTTCGTCAACTAATTTGTTGTTTTTCATATCTGTAGAAGTCAATTTCAATGCTTCGGCAGCGATTTCTTTGTATTCCCAGCTTCTCCAAAGGATGGAAGAGCAAGATTCAGGAGAAATTACGGAATACCAAGTGTTTTCTAACATGACCACTTTGTCGCCAACACCAATTCCCAATGCACCACCAGATGCACCTTCACCGATGATGATACAAATTACTGGCACTTTCAAACGCATCATCTCGTAAATATTGCGCGCGATTGCTTCGCCTTGTCCACGCTCTTCAGCTTCCAAACCTGGGAAAGCTCCCGGAGTGTCGATGAAAGTTACGATTGGTTTATCGAATTTCTCAGCCAATTTCATCAATCGCAATGCTTTTCTATATCCTTCTGGATTCGGCATTCCGAAATTTCTGTATTGACGCATTTTGGTATTGATTCCTTTTTGTTGTCCGATAAACATTACTGTTTCACCATCCAACAAACCAAAACCACCAATCATTGCTTTGTCGTCTTTTACGTTTCTATCGCCGTGAAGCTCTTGAAAAGTATTGTTCGAAATCGCGTTGATATATGCCAAAGAATAAGGACGATCTGGGTGACGCGACATTTGTACGCGCTGCCACGGAGTTAATCCTGCGAAAATTTCTTTGGTTTTTTCTGCTAATTTTTGTTCTAATGCATGGACTTTATCTGCCATATCGACATCTGTTGAATCTCCAATTTCTTTGGTTTGAGCGATTTGCTCTTCCAATGCCTTCAACGGTTCTTCAAAATCTAAATAAGTTGACATATAAATTCTATTTGGGTGGCGAAAGTTACGAAAATACTTCATTTGAAGTGCAAAAAATGGTGATAAATTCATTCAAATTCGGTATTCAAATTGGGAATAATTTAAATGATTGTTATTCATCGCGTTAGATAGAATTACTTTTCCTCCCCCTTAATCCTGGCGCTATCGCTGAGTCTTCAAAAGCTATCGCTTTTTCTCCTCCAAAGGGGGAAGTGCTTAAAATCAAATTTTTATAAGGTTATTCGATCTTTTGAAATTAGATCGAAAGAGAATCGTTATACTTATGATTGCTGTATTTAAAGGTTAATTTTGAATTTTGCGATATTTCGGCCTCAGCAATAAAAGCGTTAAGTAAAATTCCAAATGTTTGACGTCCGAACAAAAGTACTGTTTGAGCATAAAATGAACTTTGTGTTTAAGAATGTCTTGGATGCGAGTTTACTTTTGTTCAGTCAAATATTTGAATTTTATAGCTTTAATTGCGTAGCCTTGA
>JBIKJE010000047.1:0-25862 GCA_044361165.1 Crocinitomicaceae bacterium
CAAAGCAATCAGCTGTGAAGGCATCAACAGTTGTAGGTGGCGTTGTTCCATTTTGCCCTTGTTGAACAACAACTACTCCATTAGGATCAATAATTTGATATTCACATTCATTTGTCCAATTTCCCGAGGCTTGGAATTGAGATGTAACAGATGCTCCATGAGGAATATTCACTGTAAATACGGCACTGGAACCAGTACTTACTGTATAACTAGTCGTCACACCGTTTACAGTAAAAAGTAAATTATTTCCATTCCAACTGTCTCCAAAAGAATCAACCAAATCTAGTGTGTAAGGACATGGAGATCCTCCCCCTGCTCCTGAAATTGACCCATTTAATTGCTCAGGAGTTCCACCACATACAATAATATCATTTCCTGCGTTAGGCAAAGGATTATCATTTACTGTTAAAACAAAAGATGAATCATTTGTACAACCAAAATTATCAATTACTGTATAAGTGTATGTGAATGAACCTGCTGAAGTTGGATTGATTGTAATAGCATCGCCATCCGCTGAAACATTTGTTACAAATTGCGCTGGCATGTTCCAAAAAGATGAATCACTACTTAAACCAATTTGAGGAGTAAATTGAACTAAATCAGGGTATAAAGCTGGATCAAGCGTCAAACCAAAACTAAAAACAACACCATCATCTGCAGCCCAATTATCTACCACAGTCAGAGTCCAAACTCCATTTGTGGGACAACCCACCAAATCCGTAAATGCACCAATTGGTTGGTAATTCCCTGCTGGCAATGTACCTCCAAAACCACTAGTGTTTACCCATTCTACCCATGTCTGAGTCGCAGCTGGTGTAAAACAATAGTTATATGGTGTTCCTTGAGTAGCTGGATCTGTACAATCAACATTATCCGCTTGAACTGGAACCCCCAATTGGGTACCACCACCACCTTGTTGATGCAACATAATCGACTGACCATTTGGACAGTTTAAATAAATTACCACATCTCCCATGAACGAATGTTCAAGTTCTAGGCAAATCTCTTGAATTTGAGAGGCACTCGTAATTGTAGTACCTGCGGCAAAACCAGTTTGAAGAATATCAATATTTTGTGCGACTCCTAATTGGGTATCCAATAAACAGCCATCATCAATTGTTTCATAACCAGAAAATCCATCCCAAAGTAATTCATAATCATTCGGTGTTGCACTTGCAACCAAGGATTCTCCCAAACACAAAGTTGTATCGCTAATAAAACCAATAAAAGTTGGAATAGTGGCAACCAATACTTGTAAATCAATTAGATTGTTATTTACGCAGTCGTTATCTGCATTATTATCAGTTACGAAAAGTTGAACCCTGTAGTGACCAGGAACTGTATAGGCGTGAGAAACATTTTGACCTGTAGCGGAAGTCCCATCCATAAAATCCCAAGAATAATCTGAGATTGCAAATCCAGGTTGAGCAAATGAACCTGCATCTTGAAAGTTTACAACTTCACCGATACATACGTGAATACTATCTGAAGTGATTCCATTTAATACTACACCAGCAGCAACAGGATCACTACAAGGTGTTTCACACAATGCAGAAGCAGTAAATGCACCTGTCCCTCCTGAATTTGAAACAAATGTGAAAGTTAAGCAACCTGATGTATTCTGAGGAGAGGCTTGAATAACTACTCCCTGTAATTCCGTTCCCTGGTATACTCCTAATGAATTTCCTGCTGTACTATTTCCATCATAAACGTACATGTAATCAACATTTGTTTGATTTGGAGCAGGATTATCATCTTGCAAACTTAAATTAAACAAGTTGAATACCACCGTCATATAATCTCCTGGAGTATCTGGGCAGATTGTAAATGTAATATTTTCACCGTTTGAATAACCTGTTCCACCTTGACCCCCTGAATCAATTATAAAACCATTACAAGTACTTACGGAAGTATTATTAATGGCAGAAGTAACATTTATCGGCGTTTGAGCAATTGAATAGTAAGAAATCGATAAAACTAAAATTGATAATAACTTTTTCATAAACGACTATTTGGTATATAGTGGACTTTTTCCAAAACGGATATTATTTGAAACTTTATCATAAAAGTAAAGTACATGATTCTCATCTAAATCAATCACTAATGGTTCATTTTGTTTTAGAACAATTCCCCATTCTTTGAAATTGAAGATACCTTTTTGAATATCACTTTTCTTTAATGAAATTCCATTTGAATTTTTAAACTGCGAAATAGCGACAAAATTTGAAGTATTTACTTCTGTCTTTAACTTTATTTCGTAGCTATAATCTAGTTCAAAAATTAAAAAATTATAAAAATTGTGATTTTTGCTATAAATTGTCATGATTGTATCACCATGATTTTTCAATAATCTAGCATCATATTTTTGTAAATCCTGTGCATTAGATAAACTAAACACCAATAAAAACAGACAAAATAAAGTACTTTTCATAAAATAGTATGTTTGACAGCTGAATGACGATAAACTTGTTAAAATGGTTGCTAAATTAAACTGAAAAAGAGAAATAAAGTAATTTTCATTATAAAAATCTTTGAAAAAGACCTACATTTGAGGCGAATATTACTTTTTTTTCAAAAAGATTTCATAGTATTTATTTTTTTAAGAAATAATTCGTAATATTGCACCCCGATTTACGGTCAGATAAATAGAAAATAAGAGTCATGGATATCATTAGAGAGCTTCAAAACGAATTAGTAGAAGTTAAAAACTTCCCAAACTTCAAAAGTGGAGATACTGTTACAGTTTCATATAAAATTAAAGAAGGCGCAAAAGAGCGTATTCAGCAATTTCAAGGTGTTGTATTGCAACGTCGTGGTAATGGAGCTACAGAAACTTTTACAGTACGTAAAATGTCAGGAAATATTGGAGTTGAAAGAATCTTCCCAATTTCATCACCATTTGTTGATCAAATTGTAGTGAACAAAAAAGGTGCTGTTCGTAGAGCTCGTATCTTTTACTTCCGTGAAAGAACTGGAAAATCTGCTCGTATTAAAGAAAAAAGAAGTTTTTCTGTTGCAAAATAATTTTAAATACCTAAATTTGAAACCGTTCAGAAATCTGAACGGTTTTTTTTTACCTTAAAATTCAAAAATGTTTTTCATTTTATCGAAATTACTGCTGGTGTTCCTATCACCATTTTTATGGTTTATTGTTTGTGTTGGAATCTTTTTTTATTGGCCAAACTCAATTTATAAGCGAAGAGCAAGAATGACAGGAATCATTATTTTCTTCTTTTTCAGTAATAGTTTTATTTTCAATGAATTTTGTCGCCAATGGGAAGTGCATGGTACTCCAATTGACGAAGTAAGAAACTATGAAGTAGGAATTGTTTTAGGTGGAATGGCTGAATTCAACAACGATATTGGGGTTTTGAGTATTAGAAGAGGTGGCGATAGAATATGGCAAGCAATTAGTTTGTATAAAAAAGGAAAAATAAAAAAGATTCTACTTTCAGGTGACAATGGTTATCTATCTGATAAAGGATTACATGAATCTGAACAATTCAGAGAAGTACTTATCCAATGGGGAATTCCCGCTGAAGATATAATTGTGGAAGCTGTTTCCAAGAACACACATGAAAATGCTCTGGAGACAAGAAACTTACTTACAGATTCTTTCCCAAAGGTAGATTCTTGTTTGTTAATTACTTCAGGAAGCCACATGAGAAGAGCGATGGCTTGTTTCCAGCGTGAAAATGTAAAAGTTGTTCCGTATTCAACAGATTTATATACTGGTCCTGAACGTTCTTTTTATTGGGATCAATTATTAGTTCCAAGTGTAGATACATTTACAGAATGGAATTTCTTAATCAAAGAATGGGTTGGGTACATTGCGTATGATTTAGTAGGCTATATCTAATTCGAAAAAAATAAGTGAATCAAGTGGTAATATTAGGTTACCACTTTTTTTATGCAAAAAAAAAAGTCTAGTTTATAAATAACTAGACTTTCAAATATTTATTGGTTAAAATTACATGCCTGGCATTCCGCCTTTCATTCCTTTTAATTGCTTCATCATTCCCATCATATTTTTAGGATTACTCATCATCTTCATCATTTTACGAGTATCTTCAAATTGTTTTAAAAGTTTGTTTACTTCTTGTACCGAAGTTCCACTACCGTTTGCAATTCTATTTTTTCTCTGACCATTCAACAACGAGGGATTTGATCTTTCTTTTGGAGTCATTGAATAGATAATTGCTTCAATGTGTTTAAAAGCATCATCTTGGATATCTACATCTTTCAACGCTTTGCCCATTCCTGGTAACATTCCAAGCAAATCTTTGACGTTACCCATTTTTTTAATTTGGTGTAATTGTCCTAAGAAATCATTGAAATCAAATTGGTCTTTTTGGATTTTTTTCTGAAGTTTTCTAGCTTCTTCCTCATTGAATTGCTCTTGCGCTCTTTCTACCAAAGATACAACGTCACCCATTCCTAAGATTCGGTCTGCCATTCTTTTTGGATAGAATACATCAATCGCATCCATCTTCTCCCCTGTACCTACAAACTTAATAGGCTTGTCAACAACCGTTTTAATCGATAAAGCAGCTCCACCTCTAGTATCACCATCTAATTTGGTCAATACAACGCCATCGAAATTGATTTTCTCATTAAACGCCTTTGCTGTATTCACAGCGTCTTGACCAGTCATTGAATCAACAACGAAAAGAGTTTCAGTAGGTCTAATTGCGTTTTTAACTTGTTCAATTTCATTCATCATCTGAACATCAATCGCTAAACGACCTGCTGTATCGACAATAACTACATTGAATCCGTTACTTTTAGCATATACAATTGCTGCTTTGGCAATTTCAACTGGATTCTTTTCCTCTTTGTTAGAATAAACTTCAATTCCCAATTGATCGCCTAATACGTGCAATTGGTCAATTGCCGCAGGACGATATACATCACAAGCTACTAATAATGGTTTTTTTCCTTTTTTGGTTTTTAGATAATTGGCTAATTTACCAGAAAAGGTAGTTTTACCAGAACCTTGAAGTCCTGACATCAAAATAATTCCTGGATTTCCTTGGTAATTGATGTCTTCTTCATTCCCTCCCATCAATTCCACCAACTCTTCATGACAAATTTTTGTCATCAATTGCCCTGGTGAAATTGCTGTCAATACATTTCTTCCCAATGCAATTTCTTTTACTCTAACAGTAAAATCCTTTGCTGTTTTGAAGTTAACATCGGCATCTAATAAAGCCCTTCTTACTTCCTTCAATGTCTCTGCAACATTGATTTCAGTAATCTGTCCTTGACCTTTTAAAACTTTAAACGCTCTTTCAAACTTATCGGTAAGATTTTCAAACATATTTTTTGGAAATTTAAGGTGCAAAAGTACAGAAAAAATAGCACTTTTTTACAACCTAATTTAATAAATCTTTAATCCTTAAAAAGGAAAAATTACAACTTAACTTTCAGTAATTTTGTTCAACTTACTGTGCCTTTTACTGTATCCAAAGTAAATTAATAAACCGATCAACAGCCAGACTGAGAAATAAATCCAATTTGACAATTGAATTTGGCTCATCATATACAAACAAGACAATAGACCTAAAAGTGGGATTAAGGATAAATTTTTTCTAATAGTAACAACAGTAATAAACAAAGTAAAAACAATGAAAATCCATGTTGGAATTTTGTGCGCAAAATGAGAAAAGCCAGCATTATACAATCTTGAATTGTCAAGACTTATAAACTTCTGTACTTCTTTAAAGTCAATTTTTGGTCCTTGTTCAAAATACAATTTAACATTTTGATCCATTAATTTGAACCCTTTTTCATCAAATCCAATCAAAAAGTGAGTCAACTTTGCATTTGATACTGAATCAATATCATTTAATTTTAATTGCCTGTTTTTGATTTCGACAGCCTCTAATGCCGTAAGAAAATCAATTTTCGATTCTTGCTCAAAATATGCTGATAAATCCGAACCTACTCTATTCAATCCTACGCTGTCGACTTTTTTGATAGCGAGATTTAACTTTTGAACTTCTGTTGGAGATAAATCTGCAATCACTTCTTCAGTTTCTTTTAACGTGGGTTTATTCAAAACAAAATCCATTGTTTCATTCTTGAACTCAACAAATAGTAAAATTGCAGTTCCAACCACCAAAAAAGGTAGCACAAACTTGCCATTTACATAGGGAGTTTTGAATTTACCTCTAGGAATATCGGTCCTGTTTTGTAAGACTAAAACTCCTCCACAAACCAAAACAAAGGCAAAAAGTGTCCCAATACTACACAATTCAGTTACCATTGTTAAATTCATAAAGAGCGCTGGTACAGCAACAACAAAACCAACAACAATCGTGGAAAAAGATGGAGTCTTATATTTCGGATGAACTTTTGAAAATTTCTTAGGAAGTAAGCCATCTCTACTCATACTCATCCATATTCTTGGTTGGCCCATCTGAAAAACAAGCAACACAGAAGCCATTGCAATTACTGCACTTACAGCAATAATTCCAGACATCCATTTGAGATCGATTTCACGAAAAACAAAGGCCAATGGATCACCAACTGCCAATAATTTATAAGAAACCAGACCAGTTAAAATCAAGGAAATAACAATATACAAAACAGTACAAATGATAATGGCCCACATCATTCCACGAGGCAAATCTCTTTGAGGGTCTTTACATTCCTCTGCAGTGGTTGAAATAGCATCAAAACCAATATAGGCAAAAAACACTGCCGAAACGCCTTTCAATATGCCTGACACTCCATTGGGAGCAAATGGACTCCAATTTTCTGTATCAACATAAAAAATCCCGACGGCAATTACCAATAAAATAATTGCTAATTTAATAACTACCATTACGTTACTAGCATTTCTACTTTCTTTCATTCCTCGATAGACCAACCATGTGATCAATACGATAATAAACAATGCTGGCAAATCAAAAATCAAATGAAATCCAAAAATATTAGGTGCAGATAACCAAGCTTGATATGCAGTTTGAAGACCAAATTCTAAATTCTCGAAATCTTTCCCTCCTTGCATCAAAGCCATGGCTTGGTCGTAACCTTTAGATGCCGTAAGGTAATCTGTTTGAATCCATTGTGGCAAATGTAATCCTACTCCATCCAACATTCCAGTAAAATAATCACTCCAGGAAATTGCTACAGTAATATTACCGATAGCATATTCCATGATTAACGACCAACCAATAATCCAAGCAATAATTTCACCAAATGCAACATATGAATAGGTGTAAGCGCTTCCAGAAACAGGCACCATAGATGCAAATTCTGCGTATGCAAAAGCAGCAAATCCACATGCAATAGCAGTAAACAAAAACAAGAAAATTACAGCAGGACCGCCATCATGAGAGGCAGTTCCAATGGTGCTAAAAATACCCGCTCCAATGATGGCCGCAATTCCAAATGCTGCTAAATCTCTTACGCCCAAATGTCTACCCAAAGAACCGTGACCATCGGCATTGTTCTTTTCAACTTGAAGTAAAATATCTTGGACTGTTTTTTTCCTAAACAATGTATTAAAACCCATTTTAAGCTTGCCTTTAGTTTTAAACAAAATTAGAAAAATAAAGCAACTTTAAACTTTTATGTAAAAATCAAGGCGCATTAATTGAATAGGCAAAAGAAAGTAGAACACTTCCAACCTTAAAACTACCTTCAACGTTTGTTAGGTGTAAATGAATGGAAATCCCTTATCAAAAGCGTTTTTCTAAATTCACAAAAATGAATTTATTAAATGATTTTTGTATTTTTGATGCACTGAATTGCAAAATTTAAATGCGGTACGATTAAAAGTCGTATTGAAAACAACTTAATTAATAAATACTATGAAAAAAAATTTACTATTTGCTTCATTATTGCTGGCTGGAAGTTCTTTTGGTCAAGGACTTACACAAGCAAATGAGCCGACTATCGGCACCTCTATCGACATGTTTTTGTGTGATTCATTTGCTACAAACTATGCAAATATCACTGGGACAGGAGTAACTTGGGACTACTCAGATATCGCTGGTTTTGAGGGAGAATCGAGAAATTTAACTATTGTAGATCCTACAACAACTACCAATACTGCTGATTTTCCAAATGCAACAAAGGCGATTATTGTTGAAAACTTTCTTACAACCTACTGGAGCTCAACGGCAACAGAGAGAAATTCTCCAGGATTTGTATTTTATGAACCTACTTTTGGTGAGGTAAAGGCCATCTTCAATACTGATCCACAAACATTGGCCAATTACGAATTTGCCTACAACGATGAATTGAGTGATAATTTTGCAGGAAGTTTATATTTTTCATTTTCTGGATTGCCTCAAAACCCAGATGCCACGGGAACATCCTTCGCTAAAATTGATGGTGAAGGTACTTTAAAACTTAACTCAATCACTACACTTCAAGGTGTAATTCGTTGTGTAACGATTGATACACTAAATACAAATGTCCCAGTATTTGGAAACATTCAATTAATTCGTGCGCAATATGAATACTACAAATTAAGCGCTGGAAACATGCCTGTTTTCACTCATACATCTGCAAAAATTGTTGCTATTGGATCTTCTAATCCGTTAACTGAATTTACTGTTGTTTTGAGTTCAGTTCAACCAGATAATTTTGTTTCTGTAAATGAAAATGAAAAAATCAATTTCAGTGTTTATCCTAATCCTGCCAAAGAAAGTTTGACTATCAAAGGTGATTTTAACGGAGCAAATGCAAGAATTATCGATCAAACAGGAAAAACAGTTCAAACAATTGAATCAGTTACTTCCGGAATGACAATTCAATTAAACGATATTCAAAAAGGTATTTATTTCATTGAATTAACTGTTAATGGTGTTTCTAAAGTTGAGAAATTTTCTAAAAACTAGTTCAATCAAAAAAATTTTAAGACCGCTTTTTATGAAGCGGTTTTTTTTTGCTTTAACTTTTGTAACAAAGTAATTTGAAAACGTTTGTATTTAGTTAACATCGCGTTGTTAAGATTGATTTGTTAGTATCAATATATCACTCGATGGAAAAAATTAAATTTACTGCATGAAGATATTTATTACGCTAATCATTTTATTTCAATTTTTTGTGAGCACTTTCGCTCAAGAAAACACCGATTTAACGGCTGAAGAAAAAGCATATTTATTTCACGTTGTCAGAAAAAGTCCCATTTTAGAAAATAATTTTGGGAGATACTTTGAATATAGAGGACCAGATATTCGCTTTCCAAACAAAGAAATTAATTTTGATTCTGTTGAAACTGTCATCATGAATAATCCAGAATTGCTATACATACGTAGTTCTGAAATAGCCAAATCTCCTAAAGGTTTGATAACCGAAGCCGCCAACAAAATGGCATTATGGGAATTAAACAAAGTTCTTTTAGCCAAAAGATTGGGAGAAAAAGAATTGGCAAATTATCAATCGCAATACAAGCAATTTGAAGAAATATTGATTGGTCTTTTACCAGTTAAAGCTTTCAAAAATGAAGATGGGGTAAATGTGCCACATCCCAAATTAGAAAATCTGCTCAATCCAAGTTTGAGTTTTGATGATAAAAGAGCAATGGTTGGAACCTTTCATTTTTTAGATATTCAAGATCAGCACAACACCTTAGAGGCTATTAATAAAGCTATTAATCAGTATGTTTCCATTAGAACAAAAGATTTTTTTCTGGCCCTTGGAGGAGAAGCAGAGGTGTTTGTAAATGTGTTAGTTGCTGCCGGTGACGGAAGTGCTACTTCAGGATTACTTGAAGAAAGAGAAAAAGACGAACGTGGTAGATGGAACAAAGGACTACCCAAAGCTGTAGGCTTATTTCCATATCAAATGAAAATTCGTCCAGCAGAAAAAAAGAAGAAAGAGACCATAGAAACATTGCGTTTTACTTCTACATCTTTGCATTCAGTTGGAAATAATAAGCTAACAAACATTCATTTAGACGTTTGGGGTTACAATGCAGAAAAACAAACAACTGTTGTAATTGAAAAAAATGGAATTTCTTATCATCTCTTTGGATCGGGTGAAACACGCTTTTTATCTCCTGATTCCAATTTTGCAAAAGGTGGAACTTTTCAATCAATCATTCATAATTTAAAGAATGATAAAATCGCCAAATTAGATGAAATGATTTTGGGTAAACGAGGTTTTGATTTTTGGATTGAATACCATGAGAAGAAAAAAGAGGAACTGATTTTGAGAATACAAAAAAACGAAAAAGAGATTTCAGATTTACGATATTCACCAATTACAACAAGTTCAAAAAGTAAAAAGATCGGTTCAGATTTTGTAGTTGATAAAACTAATTCAGGCAAAAAAGATAGGAAAGCTAAACAAGAACTTTTAGTCCAACAATACAATGAATTAGATGCAATAAAAAAGAAAATCATTGACTTGAAAAAAGACAAAGCAGATGCCATTGATTTACAAGCACAATACCAAAGACGACTAGACGATTATAACCAAGCAATTGGCCTACATTGGGCTACTTTCACTGAAAAAGATGGGTTGTATACCTTTAGTGATTCAACGACATTTGATATTAAAACCCAAGAATTTCAATTCAAAGCAGATACAATTGCACAAGAATTTGAAGTTAGGTTAATTGCTATTCCATACAGCGCACTTTCAGATGAAGCAGATGAAGTTATGTTGCACATCAATCTTTGTGATGCAAAGCCAGACTACGATGCGCGAATTCACTTAAATTTAGAAGATATTTTTGCATCTGATCAATGGGATTTAAATGGAAATCTTTTGGAAGCAAAAGACAGTGTAGCTGTTCGTCAATTTTTTGAATCACTAACTGACAAAAAAATTCCTTTTTCAATAATTTCTCGAGGTCAGGGAATTGGAAAATGGAACGGTATCAAAACAATCAAAGACAAACAAGCGGTTGAACTTTCTAGTTATCCAGGTGAAACTGAAGATGAAAGATTAATTTCAAGAATGGATACTACATTCCAACGTTTGAGAAAATCTGAAGTAATTATCAATTTGAATCGAAAAACATTACTTGAAATTAATTCATATACCGACCCTGTTGCGAGCAATCTGCAAATTTCAAATGAAGATATTTTAGAGTCGATGAAAAAATACAATCTATCTAAAAATCAAATATTAAGCGCATTACGCACTGTGGAAATTTTGTTGCAATTGAAAGAAGAACTCAATGTTTTAGCGGGTACTTATTTGGACAGACAAACTGCAAAAATTGTGATTGATAGATTAAATAATGAAATCGCCAAAACAAAAATTACGGTTGGGAAAGCTTCATTCAAAATCAATCAATTGAAAATAAAAAATGAAGAATAATCAATTTGCTATTTGTTTTTTTGAAAGAAATGTGAATCAAAATTAACCAAGCAAAGTCGTTCTGATGCCCTTGTAAATCCGGTATAGAGCCATCTGAAAAAGGATTTATCAAGTAATTCTTCTGTCAAATATCCGTGGTCTAAAAATACAGAAGCCCATTGTCCACCTTGAGATTTGTGGCATGTAATGGCATAAGCAAATTTTACTTGAAGTGCATTGAAATAAGGATCTTTCATGATTTTTTCATAGCGCACTTTTTTGTTTTTTTCATGCAAATATTCTTCCTCAATTGCAAAAAACAAAGCTTTCATTTGATCTCGAGGTAAAGATGGCGTTTCAGACATTAAAGTATCGACCAACAACATGGTTTCAAAATCTCCCATATCTGGATAATCAACCAATTGAACTCGTGCTCTTGCAAATTGAAAACCATAGATTTCTTCGCGTTTCATGATTCTCAAAACTTTTATGATTTCACCATTAGCGATAAATCCAGCTTCTGATTTTTCTTCCAGCCAGAAATAATTGTTCTTTACCACCATCAACATATCACCTCCGCACAAATCTTCCTCAAACCATAAAATCCGATTCCGAATGTGTTGGTTATATTGATTCGCTCTTTTATTTGAACGTGTTATTACAATTGTTTCATCTGATCCAAAATTCGAATATGAGGTTTCCAATTCGTCTTGTAACTCTCCGCCATTAATACTTACTAAATCAAATTTTTGAGTCAATTTTATGGATGGAAAACTGCCTTCAGGTGCGTTTCTTAATCGGGTAGCATTCAATAGAATATCAGAATCTTCTGTTTGACGCAATACTTTTTTAAGTTTAGAAACTGTCAAATTTAGCTCTGGATAATAATTTCTCAAATATTCTAAATTCAGTGCAGGTGAAAAATCACTTCCCACTGGTGGTAATTGTCCTTCATCACCCACAAAAATCAATTGATTTCCATCACCAAAAAAAACATAATTGACCAAATCTTGAAGCAGATTTCTACCAGAAATCGATCCATCGTCATTCATACTATAATCGCCTATCATTGAAGCTTCATCAATGATAAAAATGGTATTTTTCGATAAATTTGGAGCCAAAACCAACTGAACTCCTCCCGCAGAAACCGTTTCTTTTCGGTAAATTCTTTTGTGAATTGTGAGCGCTTGTTTTTTAGAACGATTTGATAAAACCTTGGCTGCTCGACCTGTTGGTGCCAACAAAATCGTTTTCTTCTTGAAATTACCCAACGCTTTTACATAAGCACCAAGTAATGTCGTTTTACCTGTCCCAGCATAACCCGAAAGAATGAAAACACCATTTTTTGTCTGGTCAAAAGTAAAATCCACCATTTTCTTAATTGCAGAAACCTGATCACCAACCGGTTCAAAACCAAATTGATGCTCAATTTCCTGAGAAAATGATCGCTTGTTGTTTTCTAGTGGATTCACTTTGCAAAGATAGAATTAAAAAAGACCCGCTCCGCTTTAAGATATTAGGATTTTAGGACACGTTGCTGCGCAACTTTAAGACTTTGATTTTCGTTGTTGCTGCGCAACTTTTAGCAGTAAATCTCTAGCTAAACGACAATCTAAAGTCTTAATTTCGTAAAATCCTAACATCTTAATATCTCTATTTGTCTCTAAAAAAGTGTAGCTTTGTATTATGGCGAAATCACACCTCGTTTTTGTACTTTCTGATCATTCATTGAATGTTGTGGAAATGATTGACCAATCAGTGAATGAAATTGGGTCAATCGTATTTGAAGGAAAGAAAGATTTTCAATATAAAGAACAAATTCAAGCTTTTTTAACTGAAAAAGGACTTGTAAACAAAGAATATGATGATTATTCCTTGTCATGGTTTAGTCCATTGTCGACGCTTGTTCCGATGAATGTTTTTGGTTCGAGTTCTGCAAAATCGATTTTTCAAGCGTGTTTTACAAAAGAAATGATTTCGAATGATGTCGATTACAATCGAATTTCAGAGCTTTCATTAGTCAATGTTTTTGAAATTCCACTTTGGGCGAAATCATTTTTTGTGATTCGATATCCAAGAATTGTTATGCAGCATGAAGGATCTGTTTTCCTAAGAGGCATCTTTTCAAATTCAACTTTTAAAACAAGTGTTCACATCGTTTTGCACCAACAACAATGCTTGATATTGATGATCAAACAAGGGAATTTGCTTTTTTATAATACATTTGAATCTTTGCATGAAGAAGACGTTTTGTATTACCTCTCTTTCAGTTTACAGCAACAAGAGCTGCTAAAAGAAGATTTACAATTGTTCATGTATGATTCGGTCGATACTCCTTCAAATCGAAAAGAAAATATTTTGAATCAAATCAAGCATTTGAAAGATTTGCATAAAGTTTCCGTCATAGAAACGAAAAATTTACCATTTAAATACCAACAAACTTGCGTATAATTAGAGGAATATTAAAATCAAGAAGATTTTCAGCACCTAAAGGTTTTCCTTCAAGGCCAACAACGGATTATGCCAAAGAAGGACTTTTCAATGTGTTGGAAAACAAGTATTCATTGGTCAATTTAGATATATTAGATCTTTGTGCAGGAACTGGCAATATCACGCTAGAATTTGCTTCGCGAGAAAGTGGACACATCACGGCAGTTGATCAAAATTTCAATTGTGTTAAATTCATTAAAAACTTGGTACAAGAAGTCAAAATGGAGGAAAACATCGAAGTTTTCAGGGCTGATGTTCGTGATTATTTAAATAAAACGAGCAAAACCTACGATTTAATTTTCGCTGATCCTCCCTACGATTCTCCGATTCATGAATCGTTGGTAACAACCATTTTTGAACGAAATCTGCTGAATGAAAATGGTTTAGTAATTATTGAACATGGAAGACATACTAAATTAGAGCATTTTCCTCAGTATGAATTGACCAAACAATATGGAAATGTTTACTTTACTTTCTTAGTAAACACGAAAATAATTGAGTTAAATACTACTGAACCAAATAGTTAATTTTATTGTTTATGAAAAAAATTGCTCTTTTTCCAGGTTCGTTTGATCCTTTCACAAAAGGACATGAAAGTGTAATTAACAAAGCACTCCCACTTTTTGATGAAATCGTCATTGGAGTTGGTTTTAATACAACAAAAACACCACATTTCTCGCTTGATTCAAGGATTAATCAAATTGAATCGATTTACGTAAATGAACCCAAAATTGTTGTCAACTCATTTCAGAAACTGACGGTTGATTTTTGCAAAGACATCAATGCAACATTTATTTTGAGAGGTTTACGTGATACCAAAGATTTTGAATACGAAAAAGCCATTGCGCAAATGAATAAAGATTTGGCGGGAATTGAAACTGTTTTTTTTATGACTGATCCGAACGTTTCTGCGATTAGTGCCACGATTGTACGCGAAATATCCAAAAATGGCGGGATTATTGAACAGTTTGTAACAAAATGTCATTTACTCGTTTCCTGAATATGCAAAAGATAAAATTTTTATTGGTCTCTATCGCTTTGTTAGCGGTGTCTCAATCTGCCATTAGCCAGAAAACGACTGAAGTGAAAGGCTATGCTCCAGGATATGTTGGTCAAAAAATTGAATTGTATGAAATTGAAGATTATTTCTCCATGCGAGAAGCTTTAATTGCAACAACAATGGTTGAAGCAGATAGCACTTTTAAATTCTCTTTTTTCAATGAAAAAACGCAGAAAGTAATCTTAAAATCCAACAAAAATAAAGGCTTTTTATACATTCAACCGAATGCAAAATACGAAGTTTTTATGCCTTCAAAAAATAAATACGATGCGTATCGACCAGATGGAAATTCAGTTGAAATCAGTTTTTTAGAATTAGATTCAACTGATATCAATTACAAAATTCTAAGCTTCGATAAATGGACAAATAACTTTCTAGGTACTTATTTTTACACAAAACAAATCAATGGATTAGAGTTTGTTATGAAATTAGACACTTTCAAAATGAATGTCGAAAATGCGTACAAACTAGATACAAGCTTATTTTTCAAAACTTATGTTAAATATACAATTGCTGGCTTGGATGACATTCAATTTAAAGGTACTAGAAACAGATATGAAAAATTTGATTTTTTCCTAAATAACGCACCTGTTGTTTATGAATCTGATGTTTATATGGACTATATTGCTTCATTTTACGAAAATATTTTTTCAAGATTAGAAATGGAAGTCAACAATAGGGTTTATTTGGGACTTTTGAAAAATAGTCCCTCGTTGATCATGCGCGCTTTGGGGGATGAATACACATTGCGACCTACAATCATTAAAAATCCTACTCCTGGAATGAAACCGGGAAACACAAAACTGAGAGAATTAATTATGATAAAAGGACTTAGCGAAGTTTTTTATTCTGGCGAGTTTCCTCAAACCAATATTCTCAGTGTTTTAGATAGTGTTGCTAAATTTAGTATTTTCAAAAGCAACGGAATTATCGCTAAAAACATGATTTATCGATTGACAGAACTAGTTCCTGGTTCGAAAGCACCTGATTTTGTGATTAAAAACCAAAAAGGAGAAAATGTTTCCTTAAGGAATTACACTAAAAAACATTTGTATATTCACTTTTTTGATCCTTCCACAAGAGAATCTGCCAAAGATTTAGAACTTCTGAATCCGATCTACGCTAAATTTCAGGGAGATGTTAATTTCATTTCTATTTATGTTAAAAATGATAAATTGACAAAAAAACAAATAGAAACTCTTAAATCTTTGCCTTGGGAAACTTTTGAATTGGAAGTAGATGATCCTATTTTTAAAGCTTATCATATCGAATCACTGCCACTGTATGTTTTACTTGATGCCTATGGTTACATTGTAAATGTTCCTGCGCTTGGTCCAAAACCAAATGGTCAATACTTGAGTATTGACAAAATATTTTTTGACATTAAAAAAATCAATGAAAGCAATAAATAGAATTGAAATGAAGGACTTTTCGGTTGAAATCCGTGAAATTGAATTTCAAGACAATGAAAGAATTGCTAAAATATTGCGTGAAACTTTATTAGAACATGGTGCTGCAAAACCAGGAACGGCATATTTTGATGAAAGTACAGACCATCTTTTCGAATATTTTCAAAAACCAAATTGCGGTTATTTTGTAGCAAATATAAACGACGAAGTTGTTGGTGGTGTCGGAATCTACCCAACAGAAGGTTTACCTTCAGGTATTTGTGAACTGGTAAAAATGTATATTCATAAAGAATTTAGAGGTTTTGGAATTGGAAAATTGTTGTTGACTGAAGCTGTCAATTTTGCAAAGTCAATCAATTATTCAGCGATATATCTCGAATCCATGCCTGAACTCGACAAAGCTGTTTCTATATACACCCACATGGGTTTCAAAAGTTTGAATGCACCTTTAGGAAATACAGGACATTTTAGTTGTCCAATTTGGATGCTAATGGAAATCTAATCAGAAATAATTTTTCGATACATTTCTATTTTCGATTTAAGCATTTTATTTTCTTCTTGGAGGGTTTCAATTTTTTCCAATAAATCTAGGATTATTTCCAATTCATTGATGTCTAAGCTCAAATCTTGCGTCAACCTAATTGCTTTTTCCAAAATTGGCAATCGCTCTAAATGAATGTAATCCTGATTTTCAAATTGATGTATTTCAATAAACCCGATTTGATCAAGAGATTCTATGAAAGCGTATTCAACTTCATGTGAAACACAAAATTGATTTACCAAAAAGTACTTTTCAATTTCCATGATTTCTGAGTTTTGATAGTTTGGTAAAAAGTTCTTTTTCCTCTGAGCTCAAATTAGTAGGGATTTTAACATTAAAAGTTACTAATAAATCTCCAAATTCATTTTCTCGTTTATAGATTGGAAAGCCCTTTCCTTTTAATTTCACTTTAGAACCATTTTGAGTTTCAGCATTGATTTTCAATTTGACTTTTTTCGCGTCAAAGGTTTCGATGGTCAATTCTCCACCTAAAATCGCCAAATAGAAATCCAAATCTACATTCAACAATAAATTATTCCCATCGCGTTTGAAATTCGAATGATTAGTCAGCTCAAACGTGATAAATAAATCTCCGTTTGGTCCACCATTCACTCCTGCCCCACCTTGACCGGTAATTTTAATTGTCTGACCATTTTCAATTCCTGCGGGAATTGTTAATCTCATGCTTTTACTATTTAAAGTAATCGTTCGTTTGTGGGTTTCAAAAACGTCTTTCAAATCGAGGTTTAACGTTGCATTCAAATCTTGACCTTTGAATTTAGATTGCCTTGCGCCGCGATTGGAACTTCCACCAAACATAGATTCGAAGAAATCGGAAAAATCTCCGTTATCATATCCTTGACCTTGATTGGAATAGTTCTGATTATTTCCTTGAGATTTTCTTGCATTATCGTATGCTTCACCATTTTGCCAATCTTTTCCATATTTGTCATATTTCTTGCGATTTTCTGCATGGCTAAGCACTTCATTTGCTTCATTGATTTGCTGAAATTTTTTCTTCGCATCTTCATTATTTGGATTTAAGTCTGGATGATATTTTCTCGCAAGTTTCCTGTAAGCCTTTTTAATATCGGCTTCAGAAGCATTTTTGTCTATTTCTAAAAGTTTGTAATAATCAATAAAATCCATTGGTTTTTAATTTAGATTTAATGCTTTTACTCTATTCTCAAATGTAGCAATTAAAACCAAATTTATCAAGTCTGTAAAACATAAAAAAGCACAATAAAAAAAGTCCGATACTTTCATACCGGACTTTTCAAAATGTAAAAATTGACAATATTTAATCAATGGATTATAACCATTTTAACGGCTTTGGAGTACTTTCCTTCTGAAAAATATCTAACAGTATAAATTCCTTGATCTAAATCATTTGTTGCAATTGTAACTTTATTTGTCAACTCAGAAATTTGCTTCATTCCAACTTGTTTTCCAGATTGATCAAACCAAACAATTTGTCCTTGATTTATCGGATTTCCAAAGGAAATAAATACTTGTTCATTTGCAGGATTTGGTATTGTCTTAATTTCTAAACCAATTTTATCAATTCCAGCGTCATCAATAACTGTATTATATGAGATTTTAAAGTCATCGAAATAGAATCCATCGCCAACTGTTCCATTGTCTGATTTCAAAATAAATCTAATTGAAATGGTTTGACCGATATAATCACTTAAATTAATTTCTTCAAGTACCCAAGTCCCTTGAACACCATCATAAACAGGTTGACCTTGAGGTTGAACACTTCCATTCGAACTGTTTCCTGCGTTGGTGTATAATCCACATTGACCGATCCAAGTAGCTCCATTGTCAGTTGAAACTTCCATTCTTGCATAATCATAATCTGCTTCTATATCCCATTTTGCATAGAATGTTACTCCTGCTCCACTAACATTTGTCAAATCAACAGGATTATTTAATGTGTAAGTTCTTGTTGTACTATTCCCATAATTTCCCGTTGGACTATCTGTGAAAGAAGTAGAAGGAGAAACATAAGATGAAGTTGTAGTACTAAAATTCCCAGTCCAGTTAGCAGTTGAGGTAGCATCATCTGCAAATTGCAGAGTCAAAGCACCAAATGATTTTACAATGGTATCATGTCTTATCCAACCATTCATATCTGTATTTAAAACATATTTAATTACATCTCCAAATTGAATTGAAGGATTTAAAACATATGAAATGGTTCCTGTTTGGGTTCCCATCAAAGCCAAATTGTATGTAACAGCAGAACCTACAGACTGAATTCCAGTGATTGGTGTTATGGAAACAATTACATTTCCATCTTCAATACCTAATCTTTCAACATTGTGTGAAAAATTACCAGTCATTGTTTCAATTGATGTGGCATCAGCATCATCTACAGCATAGTAACGATGTGTTAAATGCGACAAAGTTAAATTTGGAAAAGTCATTTCTTGGCAAATTCCAGTGATATCAGCTTGAGCAGGCCAAAATCCATCAGAATCACTCCCAATTTCTGGGGTCATGGCAAAAATTTGTGGTTTTACTGTCAAATCTACCTTGTACATATAATCATCAGAATCTCCTGAAGCTGGATAAAGTGCAGAACTTTTCATATTGGTGTAGCCATTGTATTTGACCATGTGAGCTGTAAAAGTGTTGAAATAATCATGGTCAGCTGCAAATTCAGTTGTCGTTGTGCCTATTGGAAATAATATATCATCCGCATATGTATGGGCATTGAAAGCGTATTGAAAATCACGGTTTTCACAAAACCACTTAATTGCTTGATTTTCTGGTTCTGAAAATGCGCTTGCGCCTGGATAAGTATCTCCCGAAGGATTTGCACTCACGCCTGTTGTATTCCAACCATATGAATAATTTCGATTGTTATCAACACCAAAAGTATTTCCTCCAAAAGGGCGGCGATTTTTTCTCCACATTCCACCACCATTTGGATTGGTAGTTTCATTGTAAACATAACCATCTGGATTTATCATTGGCACAAAATACATTTCAGTATTATTCAACAAATAAGCAATTTCCTCGCTTGAGGAATAATTTTCTAAAACATACCACATGTAGAAAATCAATTGAGATAATGAAGCTGGTTCTCTTGCGTGATGAATCGCTGAATATAAAACTTCAGGTTCAGGTTCATCTGAATTGGGATTGTCCGAAATCTTCACAAAATAAATTGGTCTATTTCCGACAGTTTGAAAAGTGGAAATTGGCGCTTTAATTGTAATTAAGTTAGGATATGTTGCAGCCATTTCATCTAGCTCAGCCAAAAATTCTGAATAAGTGTAATATCCACCCATCGAGCCCAGATTAAAATGAGTTGGAACAACAGGAGTAAAACCTGAAGATGCTGTTGAACTGCAACTTGCATTTTTATCAGTAGTCGGCTGACTTCCTTTATTTCTCTCAACATAAAACTTTTGAACATCTTCAATCAATACTTCAAATTGAAACCCGTTATCAGTCATCAATTGCATCTCATAGGTAGAAAAATCGCTGATAAAAAAATTGTTTAACTTCGTCGTTCCATGATCTACAGCAACGCCTAATTCAGCTAATTTTTGAAGTCCTTTTGAATCTGTAAAGATTTTACAGCGAGAATAATTTTGAGCGTAAAACGCGCTAAAAGTGAAAGATACGAGGAGAGTCAATATCCATTTCATAGAAATAATTTTAATAGTTTGCATTAAAATTACACAAATGATTTGAATATTCTAAATAAATTAAAGAATTGCTAGTTTTTATAAATTGAAATTACTTTTTCCATTTAAAAGAACCCATGATTTTGTACAAATCCTGTTTTAAATATTCTAAACTTGGCCTTAAAGAATCATAATTTGGAGCAGAATTTAAATAAACTACTCCACTTACAAATCGATTTGTGGAATCAGTTAAGTAGAATTGAAAAGGAGAAGCAACATCTCCTTGAAGTTCGAAAAATGTTCCAAAAACGCGATCAGAAGGTCTTATAAAATTTGTATCTTCAATTGCAGTTGCTTTTATTTTGTGCTCATCTACTTTGTTTATTGCAAAGTTTACATAATCAGCCAATGGATTCTCCATTTTGATATACGAAAAATGAATTACCCCATTTAATGGACCTAAGTCAATGTCTTTGTGGCATGTACTTTGACCTTTTTCATCAGTAACAGATCGTATCTTAAAAATTTTTGCTGCCTCAAACTCATAGGGACAATCTTCGGAGAAGAGAACATATTCATGCTTTGGTAAATTTAGTCGCAAATAAGTTGGAGGTTTTGGCACTGTAATCTTCTCATTACAAGACACAATCAATACAAAAAGAACGAAAAATGTTCCAAATTTTAAAAAGTTAATTTTCCTATTTTTCATGTTTGTTTTAATTTTGTCCAATGACTATTTTAACAGATTTTATTCTTCTTTTATCAGATGAAACGACAATTAATTTATAATTTTTGAATTTGATAAATTCATTGTTTTTCAATATTCTACCAGACTGTTCGATAATAAAACCACCAATAGAATCTGATTCACCTTTCTCTGATTCAAATTCCTTACCATCAATTTCAAGTACTTTGTAGAGGTCAACCAAAGCTGTTCTACCCTCAAAAATATAAGTATTTGGTGATATTTGCTTAAAACCAACTACATCTTCGTCAAACTCCTCTGTAATATCACCAACGATTTCTTCCAAAACATCCTCTAAAGTCACTAAACCACTGCCCCCGCCATATTCGTCTACAACGATTGCCATGTGCATTTTCTTTTCTTGAAAATCTTTGAGTAAATCATCAATCTTTTTGTTTTCTGGAACGAAAAACGGCTTTCTCATTAAACTTTTCCAAGCAAAGTCTGGCTTTTCATTGATATGAGACAATAGATCTTTTACATATAAAATACCTTCAACTTGATCGAAAGAGTCTCTAATTACTGGAATTCTTGAATATCCAGCTTCCAAAATTTTATTTAAAACAATTTGAAAATCAAAATCTTCCTCCAAATAAACAACTTCCATTCTAGAACGCATTATTTGTTTCACGTCTGTATTTCCAAATTTAATAATTCCTTCTAATATTTTTTGCTCTTCCTCAGAAGTTGATTCCTCTTTGGTCAGTAAAATCGCTTGTTCAAGTTCATCTGTAGTAATTGAAACTCCTCTGTATTTGGCATATTTATGAATAATTTTAGTTCCATTTACTAAAAAGCTTTTCAACCAGGAAAATGGAGGAATTGAACTTAAACTTCTCAATGGAAAAGCCATCAATTTGGCAAATAATAAACCGTTTTTCGTAGCATATACTTTCGGAATAACCTCACCAATCATCAAAATCATAAAGGTAATTGATAATACCTCCAATATAAAATGGAAAGTCGATGAGCCAGTATCATGAAAAAGCTTATTAAGCAAAGAACTCGAAAAAATAACAATTCCAACATTCAAAAAATTATTTACAATCAGAATAGTAGCCAACAATTCTTGCGGTTTTTCTAGAAGTTTCAAAGCTAAATTCCCATTTCTAGAATCTTCACTTTTTAATAAATCTTTTTCAGTAGGTCCAAGTGAAAAAAAAGCGACCTCAGAACCCGAAATCAGGGCAGAAAAAATCAATAAAACTAAAATCAAAATTACATAAACAATGATTGTTCCTGCCGGCATAAAAGCAAAAAGAAATGAAGATAAAATCATTTTTATTTAGAAAGGTAAATCATCATCATCTGTGTTCATCAAATCTTCTACTTGTGTTGGCGGAATTGGTGCGCCTTGATTTGAATATACTGGCTTTTGTTCTTCACTTTGGTTATTTTGATTATCTAACCATGTCAAAATATTCAATTCGTCTGCCACAACTTCTGTAGTATATCTGGTTACATTTTCTTTATCCTGCCAAGACCTTGTTTTCAATTTACCTTCAACATACACTTTCATGCCCTTTTTAATAAACTTTTCAGTGACCTCTGCCAAACCTCTCCAAACAACTATGTTATGCCAATCGGTATTATCTCTTTTTTCACCTGTTTTTTTATCTGTATAGGTTTCAGATGTAGCAATTGAAAAACTAGCAACAACAGCACCGTTTTCCAATCTTCTTACCTCAGGATCTTTGCCTAAATTTCCAATAAGAATTACTTTGTTTACTGTTCCTGCCATAATTTCTATCTTTTAAAACAAAGATAAGAAAACTAGTACATATTTAATAAGCGAAGTAATAAAAACATCGATCTTATCAACGTATGTTAGTCCAAAGACGTTATTTTTAATAATATTATTTAATCTTTCCTTAAAGTTTTATTCATAATTCCTTTATATTTTGAGTGAAAAATTGAAATTGGTCGTCCAAAAGAAAAATTAAAATTATGTCAAAAATAAAAGCCAGTAATGAATCATTAAAAAAATCCATTTCCTTTCATTGGAAAATGATTTTATCAATCTTATTATCCCTTTCAGCGAAAAATATTGATGCGCAAAATCTCTATGATATCAATACAATTCAAAATATTGAAATCACCTTTTCTCAATCAAATTGGGATTACATGTTGGATACAGCTACAACGGGAAGTGATGGCTATATCATGGCACAGTCAATTGCGATTAACGGAGTTATTTTTGACAGCGTTGGTGTGAAGTATAAAGGAAACAGTACTTACAATGCGAATCAAGTCAAAAACCCATTTCACATTGAACTTGACACATACAAAAATCAAGATTATCAAGGTTATACAGACTTAAAACTAAGTAATGTCGCTAAAGATCCTTCTTTTGTGAGAGAAGTTTTAGGTTATTCCATATTAAGACAATATATGGACGCGCCATTATCAAATTACGCAACAGTAAAGGTAAATGGAACTTTAATTGGACTTTATGTGAGTTCTGAATCAGTTTCAAAAAAATTCGTTGCTAACCATTTTTATTCAAATGACGGTGTTTTCTTTAAATGTAATCCAATTGATGGGGCTGGTCCAGGAAGCACCGCAAAACCAAATCTAGTCTATTTGGGCACTGATAGCGCTTCTTATTATGCAGCATACGAAATGAATTCAGACAATGGATGGAAAGAATTAACAGAATTGTGTGACACAATTAAAAATTATGTTGGCTCTGTTGAAAAAGTATTGGACGTTGACCGTTCGCTTTGGATGATTTCATTTGATAATGTAACAGTAAACCTAGACAGTTACCTAGGCGGATTTACTCAAAATTACTATTTATACCAAGATCACAATAACCGTTTCAACCCTGTAATTTGGGATTTAAATGAATCATTTGGAACTTTTAGCCAAACAGGGACAATCAATTTAAACTCAACAACAAGTAAACAGCAGATGTCGCATACTTTGCACTCCTCAGATGCACAATGGCCATTAATTCAACAACTTTTGAGTGTTCCAACTTATAAAAAAATGTATGTTGCACACATGAGAACAATGCTAAATGAAAACTTTGGCGATAATTCTTATTATGCAAGCGCGCAAGCATTACAAGCGATCATCAATACAACTGTAAACGCAGATGTAAACAAATTTTACACCTATACTCAGTATCAAAACAACTTGACTACAGATGTAACAAGCGGAATGACAAATGCCCCAGGTATAACAAACTTGATGAATGGACGAAATACATATTTAATGTCACAAGCAGATTTCACTGCAACTCCGCCAACGATATCAAGTATTACTCCTTCTTCAACAACTCCAGCTTTGAATAGCAGCGTTAGTATCACGGCAAATATTACAAATACAAACAGTGATGCTGTTTATTTGGGATACAGATATTCTATAAGTGATAAATTCACAAAAATCAGCATGTTTGACGATGGGAATCACGGTGATGGTACTGCTGGAGACAATGTTTATGGAGCAAGTTTACCAGTAAATGCCTCCTATGTTCAATATTACATTTATGCAGAAAACAGCAGTGCTGGAATGTTTTCTCCAGAACGCGCAGAACATGAATTTTACTCGTTGTTTGCTATTATTCCTACTATCAATGTTGGAGATTTGGTGATTAACGAAATCATGGCATCGAATTCTACTACTGCTGCAGATGCAAGTGGACAATTTGCAGATTGGATCGAATTATACAATAATACAAATAATTACTTAAGCTTAAACAACTTGTATTTATCTGACAATTATACTAATTCGCTAAAATGGGCTTTTGCGGAAAATATCACCATTGCACCAAATGGTTTCTTAGTTATTTGGGCTGACAACGACACATTAGAAAGTGGTATCCACAGTAATTTTAAACTTTCGTCCACCGGAGAACAATTAATTTTATCATACGCGAACGGAACAGTTTTAGACAGCATCACATTTGGTGGACAATCTACAGATTATTCATTCCTAAGGTGTCCAAATGGAACAGGAAATTTTTCAATTTTTGAGCCATCATTCGAAAGCTTTAATTGCATTCAAGGAATAAATGAAGAAAATCAAGCAAATTTCAATGTTTTTCCAAATCCAAATAATGGAACTTTTTACGTCAGTGGAAAAACGAATATTGAAAACTTAATTGTTTACAATGCTTATGGTCAAGCCGTAAAAGTAAATCAAAAAGGAGAAAATGGATTTTATGAAATCAACTTGGATGTTCCAGCCGCTGGAATTTATTTAGTTGGGATCAACAATCAATTCAAAAAGGTAATCATCGAATAAATCAATAAATTATTGAATAAAAAAGCCCCAATTCTTAGCTGAATTGGGGCTTTTTTTGTTGACTTTGTTTTGAAACAATTAATCTTCCAATAAATATCTATCTAACAATCTTGGAATTGGATAATTTATCAAATCATTAGAATCTACTTTAATCCAATTTTCATCCCACAAATCTTCGTTTGGAAAAGAATCAAATTTCCAAACATGTGCATATATCCTTTGGTGAGTCAAAATATGCTTGATTTTATTGGAAACAGAAATCGGTGTGATTTTGTATTTTTCAACCATTCTTGATTTGATATCCTCAATTGTCGAAACGTCATCCGATTCGATCAATGGAAATTGAAAAAGATGTTGCCAGATATCTTTATGAATGCGTTTCTCCAAAAATATATTTTTTCCATCGTTGAATTGGAGAAAATGAAAATATCTGTTTTTAGGGACGATTTTTCCT
>JBIKJE010000117.1:0-7024 GCA_044361165.1 Crocinitomicaceae bacterium
ACCAACGACTTGTAAATCACCGTAAGTAATGTTGTACCTCTTTTGCCAGCCTTCAGCAAAGCGCATGGAATGCAAGTAAGTCGCCCAAAATGAATAAGGATAAACGCAACATGTGATATTCAAACCTTCTTTTCTTGCGGATTTGATTTTGTCCAGCGCTTCCGCCATTTTATAAGTTCCGCCAGTAGAATGAAGATGATCGATGTGCACATTGGCGCCACTTTCTCTCGCGATTTTAATTGCTTCATCAACACCTTCTAATTCTTTTGCCTCAGAAGAATGTCGCAAATGCATAAAAAATGGGCGATTGTATTTTTTAGCCAATTTTGCATATTCAACCGTTTCTTCATAAGGAGTTGGTTGATATTCAATGCTGTGAGAAACTCCTAAAGCGCCTTCTTTCAAACATTTTTCTACTTGTTTTTTGCGTTCAGCAACTCCATGCAAATTGTAACGAATCTGCATCACAAATGTAGAAACGCCAAAATTGATGTAATGCGGTAAAGCACTGAATCTTTTGTAATAAGCCGCGCAATCAGGACTTCCGCCATGCATTTGAAGTGCAGTAGTTACGCCGTCTGATACTTTGTATTTTTCAAAAAATTTGTATGTTGACCCTGGACTTGTGCCGTTGTCAGCTAAAATATCGATGAAACCCGGAGAAACAATTTTTCCACTGATGTCAAAAACAGAATTACCTTCCAGTGTATTTGCAGGAGCAAAGATTAATTTGCCTGCATCGTCAATCCCAACATCTAAAATTTGCCATTGATTTTGAAAAAAACACTTGCCGCCTTTTAAAACAGTATTGACTTTGTTTGATTGCAAAAACCGCATTCCGCCAAACAACATTCCTGCTGAAACAGTTCCTGTGATGCCTAAAAATTTTCGTCTGTCCATGCGTTTTGTTGAATCAAAAAACCAATTTACAGATTATTAGTAAATTCGAATGCACTTGTGGACAATTATATTTCTTAATTTTACCTTAACAAATTGTTTCCATGGTCAAAAAGCTTTTCATTCAATATTTCAAATTATTTCTTTTTTGGATTTTAGTATTTGATTTTCAAAGAATTGTTTTTTCAATCCACAATTGGAACAAATTTGAAGGTGTTTCATTTGGAGAATGGTTGGGCGCTTTTTTCTATTCAATTAAATTGGATTTAGGTACTGCTGGTGCATTGGTTGTATTGCCTGCGCTTTTTTTGACTTTGAGGTTAATCTCTGATTCAAAATGGATTACGCGTTTATTCTATGGCGTTTTGTTTTTCGAAGCACTTTTTGTTGCGCTTATTCACAGTGGTGAAGTAAACGCTTATGGCGAATGGAACCACAAATTGACTTCTCGTGTTTTCATGCATTTAGGCAATCCCGATGAGGTTTTCAGAACGGCGGATTACAGTATGACAATTTGGTATTTCGTTTTCCTTTTCTTGGAATTGGTTTTTGCGTGGAAATTAATGCGCTTTTTATTCAAATTTCAAGATCAAATTTCATTCAAAAAATGGTTTGTAGCACTTCCAGTTTCTGTATTGTCTTTCGGGATTTTGGGTTCGAGTGCTTTCTTGTTGCTACGCGGTGGTTTACAGCCGATTCCCATGAATATCAATGCAGCCACTTATTCGAACAATCCTGTGTCCAATGATTTGTCGATCAATTCATTGTATTTTTTTGGAAAAAGTTATTTGTTGTACAACCGCAGTGAAATCGATGAATACATGCCGAAAATCAATCCGAAATTGGCAAAGAAAATCACCGATGACTTGATGGGTTATCCCAAAAAACACGACAATTATTTTCTAAAAACAAATCGGCCAAATGTCGTTTTCATCGTTTTGGAAGGTTGGTCAGGCGAAGCAATAAGCTGTTTGAGTGAAACCAACACCGACGAAGTCAGCCACGGAGTGAATTCAACCCCAAATTTTGATAAAATCGCTAACGAAGGAATCTTATTTACCAATATTTTTGCCACTAGTGGAACTTCAGAAATTGGAAACTCAAGCATTTTCAGCGGTTTTCCTGGAATTCCAGAAGTTTCAATCACCATGCAACCAGAAAAACACCGCAAATTGCGCTCGTTGAATCAAGATTTGGAAGCTTGGGGCTACAACACCAACTACATGTTTAGTGGTGATTTGAAATATGGAAACATTGGTGGTTATTTTATGGATCACGGTTTTGATGTCGTGAAAGATGAAAGTGATTTTCCATCAGATTTACCTCGCGGAAAGTTGAATTTTTATGATGAAGATTTATACGGTTTTTTGGTTGATGCGATGAATAAATCCAAACAACCTTTCATGCATTGCGCCTTTACAGGAAGTACGCATTCACCTTATGATCAGCCGAAAGCCAAGCGCGGAAAGGTTTTCTCTGGTGTTGAATCTGATTTTATGAATGCCTTGGTTTATTCAGATGAAGCGATGGGCAAATTCATCCAAAATTGCAGAAAACAGCCTTGGTTCGATAATACACTTTTTGTTTTTGTAGCCGACCACGGACATCCAACGCCAACTGTTACCAATCCATCGAGTTCCATATACAACCACATTCCATTGCTTTTTTGGGGAAATGCCATCAAAGAAGAATACCGCGGAAAAAAAATGAATGTCTTGGGTTCTCAAGCGGATATCGCTGCAACATTATTGTATCAAATGGGTGGAAATTCTGACCAATATCCATGGAGCAAAGACTTGATGAATCCCAACGTTCCAGAGTTTGCCTTGCACACCATCACACGCGGTTATGGCTGGATCACACCCAAAGGAAACATGACCTACGAAATGCAATCAGCTGTTTTTGTAGAAGACAATTTCCCGAAAAATGTGCGATTTAAGGAACATCAAAATTGCTTTGCGTTTTTGACGGAGGTTTATGGGTATTATAAGTCGCTGTAAGAATGTAAACATCTAATTAACTTCGTATCTTTGCACTTCGAAAAGTGATTCATGCAAAATTCCAAACAAAATATTCGCAATCTTAATTTCCTAGAAATTAAAGCACAGTTCGAAGCGATGGGTGAAAAATCGTTTCGTGCCAAGCAAGTTTTTGAATGGTTGTGGAAGAAAAATGCAGGAACTTTTGAAGAAATGTCCAACTTGAGCAAAGATTTGCGTGAAAAATTGGAGACATATTTCTACATCGATAAAATCGTACTTGACGACCAACAAATCAGTTCAGACAAAACCATTAAATGTGCGTTTGAAGTTGAACCGGGAAAAGTGGTTGAAGGCGTTTTGATTCCAACTTCTAGTCGCACCACGGCTTGTATTTCTTCGCAAGTGGGTTGCAGTTTGTCGTGTACATTTTGCGCCACAGGAAAATTGAAACTAATGCGCAACTTGACCGCTGGAGAAATTGTGGATCAAGTGGTTTATTTGCGCGATCAAGCCGAAAATCGTTACGGTCAAACGCTCACAAATATCGTTTACATGGGCATGGGCGAACCATTGTTGAATTACAAAAATGTGTTACGCTCCACAGAAATGTTGACTTCCGAGGAAGGTTTGGGAATTTCTCCGCGCAGAATTACGGTTTCTACAGCTGGAATTGCCAAAATGATCAAAAAATTGGGCGACGACCAAGTGAAATTCAATTTGGCGCTTTCGCTCCACGCTGCAAATGACAAAAAGCGCAGTCAAATCATGGAAATCAACGACACCAATGATTTGGAAACTTTGCGCGAAGCCTTGGAATATTTCCACGAAAAAACAGGTTCTCGCGTTACATTCGAATACATCATTTTCAAAGATTTCAACGACAATTTGGAAGATGCACAAGAATTGGCTGCTTTTTGCAGATGCGTGCCTTGCAAAATCAATATCATAGAATACAATCCAATCGACGATGGCGGATTCAAACAAGCCGATCCAATCAAAGTCGATGCTTTCGCGAAATATTTGGAAGAGCGAAATTTGGTGGTCAACATCCGTCGAAGCAGAGGAAAAGACATCGACGCCGCCTGCGGACAATTGGCAAACAAAAACAAAGCGATTCCACTGGAAGAAAGACAACTTAAGTAGACCCGCTGCGCTATTAGACCAAAGACATTAGACCCGTTGCTTCGCAACTATTAGACTAAATTTAGATTATTGGACTAATGGATTATTAGATTTTTAGAGCAGATAAATTTCGACAATCAATTAATTCGGTTTAATGCCAAAAATAAACGCTGATTTTCAAATTTTAAAGAGATTAGAGAGTCTTTTGTCTAATGTCTACGGTCTTTTGTCTTAAAATCCTAATATCCTAACATCTTAAAATCTTCTTTACCATCTTCCGCAATCAACTTAAAAAAATACATTCCTTTCGCTGTGTAAAATTTGCCAATCGAAATCAAATTTTGTCCTTTTTCGATTTGCATTTCTCCGCTGTAAATCGATTGTCCGAGCGTGTTGCTGATTTCAATTTGAATCACTTGCGAAACGTCGCTGTTGAGTAACACTTTCAATCCATTTTCATCCATCGGATTTGGATAATACGCGATGATTTCAAAATTAACGCTTTGCTCTTGATTTCCCTTGATATCGGTGTAAGCTTTGCGAAAGTTGGGAATACCGTAACCCATCAAAGAATCTGGAGTGTTGTATTGATGCGCTGATTTTTGTATTAAATCAATGATTTCCATGTTGTTTAAATTTGGAAATGCTTGCCACAAACAAGCAGACATCCCAGCCATCATGGGCGAACTGAAAGAAGTACCATTGGCGCGGACCACTTTTTCATAGTAAGGAATGTATAGATAAGTTTGGAAACCGACAGAAGCCACATTGGGTTTTATATCGCCGTCACTCGCGGGTCCGACAGAGCTGAAAAAAGCATAATTTCCCAAGCTATCAACTGCGCCAACAGTCAAAATACTGTCTGCATCTGCAGGGGTTGAAATGTATTTCCAATCGTTCGCACCAGAATTTCCGGCACTCGCAACTACCAAAATTCCTTTGGAGGCTGCGATGTCTGCTGCTTTGGCGATGCGTGTGGTGTTTCCGTCCATTTGCGCATAGCTGTGATTTTGTAAACTGTCGTCAAATTCGGTGTAACCCAAACTTGAGTTAATAATGTCAACGCCTGCGCTGTCTGCATATTCGGCAGCTGTCACCCAATTATCTTCTTCAATGATATTTTCTATGTCCGCATCCTCGCTTCGTAGTAGGTGAAAATTGGCTTTGGTTGCTGTTCCATAATAAACGCCATCGATTTTTCCAGCAATGGTTGAAAGCACTGCCGCACCGTGAAAATGATCCCAATATACATCGCCGTCATGGTCTACAAAATCTTTGGTTGAAAGAATACGATTTTCTTGAAACAAATGATTAAAACAAGCCATTTCTTGCACGGTTTCAAATCCTGAATCAAAAACCGCAATCGTCATGCCTTCACCATTTAAACCCAATTCGTGTAAATATTCGATTTGATGCAAATTATTTTGATTGTACGAATAACCATAAGGATAATGACTGTTGTTGCTGATTTCAATGTTGTTTTTAGGCTCGATTTCGAAAGTAGTTTCAATAGGATCTTTGGTATTTGATAATTGCAGTTTTTGCACGATTTCAATTTGTTGCACAAAAGGCAATTGCATGATTTGATTCAAATCATTTGTGTCAAAACAACTGATTGTAATGGCATTGAACCACTTCGATGGATTGAGAAATTGAACGGATGGAAAAACCGTAATTTGGTCGATATAAGATTGATTCACAGGTAAATCTTGCTCAGAAATTGGAGTTTGACTCTTTGCCCTGCGCGCAATGGCTTTGGAAGACAAAAATTGTTCCGGCTCATCGATGGAGTAGGGTGAATTGTTTTTGTCGGTGAATTGAATCCAATATTTTAGGGTGTCTTGTTGTGCGCATAAGTTTTCCACTAAAATTAGAAATATGCTTATTAACAATGCTTTAAATGAAATATTCATTCATTTCTTTTTTTAGAGTTGATACCAAAGATAAAACACAATCGTCAAATTTTCAAAAAAATCATTTCTTTTGTATCTGAAATGAAAACAATGATCGAAAACCCATTGATATTTTCCTTGATTCCAGCTTTGGTTCTTGGAATTTTGAATGGTTGGTATTGGCGCAAACAAGGTTACAAAGGGTGGCATTTGTTTTATTTGGGTACAATGGCGTTTTATGCGTTAAGCGTGATGATTTTGAAAAAAATTTGATTTTCTGTTTTTCAACGATTTTTTCATTGCTTTGCTTGAATTTTCCTATATTCGTATCCTCTAAAATGTAGATGAAATGAATGCGATTAATGATCATTTTTTTGCCCTGAAATTGTCAGTTTTGCAATTGGCTAAAGGTAAAATTTGGTTGTACATCATTCCGCCTGTAGCGGTAGCGCTTTTCTTTTACAGTATTTTCGCTTTTTTTCACAACATTTCTGAAGGTGCAGAAGTGGCCAAAAAATTGCCTTGGGTGGGAGAATATGTAACTACTGGTGTTCAAAAAACCATCGGTTTCATGGTTTGGATTACGGACGAATTTTACAAATTTTTCATTCTCACCTTGCTTTCGCCTATCAATTGTTTGTTGTCAGAAAAAGTGGACAATGAAGTCACAGGGGCTAAATTTGATGGTGGTTTTGTCCGTGTGATGAAAGACATTGGACGAGCGATTTTCTTGCTTTTCTTCACTTTGATGCTCAATTTTTTGGCGATGTTTATCTGGTATATTTTAGCATGGATTTTTAATTTTCATGTCATCGATAGCATCGTTTATTTTGTCATCGGCGCTTTCTTTGTTGGATTTTCGTTTTACGATTTTAGCTTAGAAAGATATGGCGTTGGATTTTTTGGAGCTGTTGAATTTGGTTTTGAAAGAATGCTATATATGCTACTCACAGGTTCAGTTTTCAGTTTGATTTATATGATTCCAGTAGTAGGATTAATTCTTGCACCATTTCTAGTGACAATATTAAGTACGATTGTTTACACCAAAATGAATCAAAAAATTCCCCAAAATTTATAAATAAACGGTCAAAAACCAATGAAAAAACTTTTTGAAGCATTCTCAAAATCATC
>JBIKJE010000118.1:0-7005 GCA_044361165.1 Crocinitomicaceae bacterium
GAAGACGTTGAGAATAACTGAGAGGTTGCAAAAGACAAATTATTTGTTTATTTTCGTACTTAATCAACATCATCTTGTGGAAAACCAATAAGTTTTTCACAAAAAATTTAAAATGTAAAGAAAATTAATTATTTTAGTGCCCAATTGGGAGCCTATTCGAAGGTTTTCGAGGTATTAATTACATGCAAACTAACGCTGTTTATGAAGAAAAGACTACTTGCATTATCCGCTTTTGTTGTACTAACCACGGGGGTTTCCTTTGGACAACAAGACAAATTATTGACTCATTTCATTTATGATAAAATGAGTTTAAATCCAGGTTCAACAGGAATGGATGACGGGATTTGTGGTACTATGATTTACAGAAATCAATGGGATAAAGTAAATGGAGCGCCAAATTCTGCTGTTTTTAATGCTGAAGCTAATTTGAACCGTTTTATTCCAGGTGGGGCAGGAATTTCTATTTACCATGATGCAATCGGTTTTAACCGACAAAATAGTGCTTTGTTAAACTATTCATATCCTATTGACTTGAACGAACATGTTTTAGGTATTGGAGTAGGGATTGGGATTTTGAATTTAGGTGTAGACCCGACTTGGATTCCACCAGTAACAATGGTCGATCCTTCTTTACCAGGAAAGACTTCAGGGACAACTTTCGATGTGAACGCGGGTTTGTTCTTCAAAAAGAAAAATAATAATTATTATTTTGGATTATCGTCGACACACTTGTCTGGTTCTCAAATCAAATCTTTATTCTACACTAATTCCCGTCACTACATAGCAATGGGAGGATATAGATTCTTAGATTTGTTCGGAACTTCTAAAGATTTAGATATTCAAGTTATGTCTAGAACCGATTTAGTTAAATTTTCTGCTGATGTGAATATTCGTTATGTGCATCAAGGTAAATTCTATGGAGGTTTAACATACCGTACGAGTGATGCAGTCGCTTTCATGGCAGGTTTTACGCCCGTTAAAAATTTTACTGTTGGTTATTCATACGATTTAACAATAAATCAATTGTCTAGTATCTCAAGAGGTACGCATGAAGTAGTAGTTAAATACTGTTATTTCTTGCCTCCTCCGCCAGTTCACAAGTCAAAACATCCTCGTTGGTTGTAAAATTCAAAAAAAATTATAAATCTTTGTAACCATTTTAGAGAGGGTACCGTTATATCAGAAATTACATTGATCCTGTAGATTGTTAATGATATTCCGGTAAATAAAATAGAGGTAGAATGAAAAAACTTTTGTTAGTAGGTCTTATTGGTATTGTGCTTGCATCTTGTAGCACAAGAACTGGACACGTGACCGGTGTAATGGGTAGGACGGTGTATCAGCCGGAAATACCGTTGGGTATGGTTTACATACCAGCTGGCTCTTACAATATGGGGGAGAATGACCAGGATGTTCCATTTTTGCATCAAACGCATTCAAAAACTGTATCGGTTCAGGCTTTTTACATGGATCAAACTGAAATTACAAACAACGAATATCGTCAGTTTGTATATTGGGTTCGTGATTCCATTGCTAGAGAGAAAATCTATGCAGGTTTAGAAGATGATGATGAGGCGAGCAAATACATCAATTATACTGAAGAGTATTTTGATGAGGCTGGTTCTGAAATCGTTCCTTTTGAGCCTAGTGATAGAGATATCAATAGAAGTACAAGTGATCCTAATGCATCTTTGTTCTCATTGAATTGGGATAGAGATTTTGATTATCAAGATCCAGATATCATTCCTTTGTTGGTTGATATGTACTATCCTCAGCAAGAACGTTTCTTCAAAAGAAGAGAAATCGATACTCGTAAACTAAACTATCGTTATTATTGGATTGATTTACGTGAGGCTGCAAGAAGAGGACGAGTTGAAATTGTTCCTAATGGATATGATAATTCAGGTAACAAGGTCGTTCCTGCACACAGAGAGTTGAACACGCCTCCACATCCATTTACTGACGATCCTCAAGGTCAAGATTTGGATATGGGTGTTTTCAATAAAAAAGGTCAAAATACAGCGATTAGAGGTCACGCTGACAGAGGTCGTTTTATTATTGACGAAACTATCAACGTTTTTCCTGATACATTGTGTTGGGTAAGAGATTTTACATACTCTTTCCATGATCCAATGACTAATATGTACTTCTGGCATCCAGCTTTCGACAATTATCCAATTGTAGGAGTTGATTGGCAACAAGCAAAAGCTTTCAGTATTTGGAGAACTCAATTGTTGAATAATTGGTTGACAGCAATGGGTGATTTGTATGTGAATGATTTCCGTTTGCCAACTGAAGCTGAATGGGAAAGAGCTGCACGTGGAGATTTAGCTTTGTCTCCTTATCCATGGGGTGGTCCTTACATCAGAAATGAGTCAGGATGTTTCTTAGGAAACTTTAAACCAATGAGAGGAAGATATTTTGAAGATGGAGGTTTCCATACTGTAAAAGCATATTCTTACAACCCAAATGGTTGGGGACTGTATTGTATGTCTGGAAACGTTGCAGAGTGGTGTGAAACTGCTTACGATGAGTCTATGTACGAATTCTCTCATGATTTGAATACAGATCACAGATATGATGCAATGGATTGGGATCCACCAAGTATGAAACGTAAAGTTTTAAGAGGCGGTTCTTGGAAAGATATTGGGTACTATTTGCAAACTTCGACAAGAACGTTTGAATACCAAGATACTGCAAAGTCATATATCGGATATAGAAACGTAATGACACACCTAGGACGTGGTGGAAGAGATTTCACTAAAGAAGGTGGCGAAGAAATTCAAAGCGATATTCAACTTCGCTAAGAATAAACAAACAAATCAAAACTATAATTTTTAAAAAACCAAAAAACTATGAGTAGTGGTAGTCTATTTGAAAGTCAAGGATTTAAGAAATTCATGGCTAAATTGTACGGATTCGGTGCAGCAGTTGTAATTGTTGGAGCCCTATTTAAAATCATGCACTGGCCAGGTGCCGGTCCGATGCTTGTAATCGGTCTAGGTACAGAGGCAGTTATCTTTATTTTCTCAGCGTTTGAACCTTTGCATCAAGATCCAAACTGGGAATTAGTTTATCCGGAATTAGGTTTGGGTCACCAAGCTGAACTTGACCACAATGCTCCAGCAAGAGGAGGTAGAGGTGGCGGAAGCGGTTCTGGTGTTACTGAACATTTAGACAAAATGCTTGAAGAAGCTAAAATCGACAGCGCTTTATTAGAAAGACTTGGAGATGGAATGCGTGCTTTGGGTGAAAATGCTTCACAATTGAAAGGTGTAACTTCTGCTGCTGCTGCAACAGATTCTTACGTATCTAGTTTGCAAGCTGCGTCAGACAAAGTTTCTAACTTGTCTGAAGCTTACGAAAGAGCATCCATTTCAATTTCTGGAATGACATCATCTACGCAAGAAGGTGAATCATTTGGTGAGCAAATGCAAAAAGTTTCTAAAAACTTGGCTGCTTTAAATAATGTATATGAATTGCAATTGAAAGGTTCTTCTTCACATTTAGAAGCTACTGAGAAATTCCAAGCGCAAGTAACTGAAATGATGCAAAATCTTTCTGATTCTGCTCAAGATACTAAATTGTACAAAGAAAACATGGCAATGCTATCTAAAAACTTAACTGATTTGAATAGCGTATACGGAAACATGTTGAAAGCTATGACAATAACTAAAGGATAATTCTTGATTATTCGGAAGTTATTAATGTTATTGAACATTAATTAATTATTAATATTTAAAAGAAAAATAATTAATCATGGCAGGAGGAAAAGAAACCCCCAGACAGAAGATGATCGGTATGATGTACTTAGTACTTACCGCACTTCTAGCACTTAACGTATCAAAAGCAATCTTGGATGCCTTTGTGGCAATTGAAGCTAACACTCAAAAGTCTTCAATTACACATTTGGATAGAGGTAACGCTGCAAAATCTGAATTGGCAGGTGAGTTAGCTGATAGATCTAATCCAGAAAAGATTCAAAAAGTTAAGTATTATTTAGGTATTATCGACGAAATCGATAAAGAGACAGCAAAAAGAATCGAAGAAATCGATGCACTTAAAATGTTGTTGCTTGAAAAAAGTGGAGAGGATGTAAAAAAGATTGCTGATAAAAACAAGGAAACTATTGTTTGGAAGGCTTACGACAAAAAAAATCCCTTAACGCCAGCTAAATTATGGCTTCAAGCTGTTCAAGCTAAAGATCAATATGACGTTCCAATGGAAGTTATGATTGGTGAAGAATTGAAAAGTCCTAAAGGTAAAGGTTTAGAGCTTTGGAATAGCTATAACGAATTTCGTTTGAAAATTACAGGTTTATTAGGTTCATACAAAGTTGGTGGTAAAACTTATACATTCAAACCAACAGCTATTAACGAATACAAAGAGGATAATCTTGTATTAGGTAAAGCCGTAGATGCAATGATTGCTAAAAACAAGATTAACGTCAATGATGATGCGGAAGTTTTGAAGCAATTATACATGGAATTGACTAAACCTCAAACTGTGGAAATGGAAGAGGGAATGGTTCATTGGATTGGTAAAACTTTTGACCACTCACCTTTAGTTGCTGCTATTGCTTCTTTAACTGCAATGCAACAGGAAATTCTTTCTGCTCGTGCTACTGCAATTGCACACATTAAATCTAGAGTTAGTACAGGTGAATATTCTTTCAACAAAGTTGTTGCTTTGGCTTATGGTCCTGCTCTTGCTAACTCAGGTGATGAAGTAGAGGTGAAAGTAATGATGGCTGCATACGATTCAGATAATCAACCTGAGGTAACTGGTCCGGGTTCAATTTCTGTTGCAGATGGACAAGGTATCGTTAAATTGAAAGTTTCTGGTGGGAATGAAATGAAAGTTTCAGGAACAGTTGCAATCAAGAAAAAGTCAGGTGCTATCAAGAAAGAAAACTGGACTCATACAATCAAAATTATGAAGCCAGAAGGAACTGTAACTTTACCAGAAATGAACGTTCTTTATAGAGGTTACAAAAACTTGGTTACTGGTGTTGCTTCAGGATATGATCAAACAGTATTGACAGGAACTTCAAATGTTACCTTGAGTAAGACAGGAACAACTTGGATTGGTTCACCTGGAGCTGGAGCTACCGCTGTTATCACAGTTTCTGGTAAAAGTTCTATCACAAACAAAACAGTTGCTCTTGGTAAATTTGAATTCCGTGTTAAAGCATTACCAAAACCATCAATCTTTGTTGGTGCAGTTGCAAGTGGAGGTAAAATCAGTACAAACCCTGGAGGTTTGAATGCAGGTTATCCACCAGAAATTCCTTTGAAAGCACAGTTCTCTGTTTTAGATTGGGAAGCGTCTGTAACAGGAATCATGGGTAAGAAAAAAGGTCAAGGTTCTTCTTTACAGGGAATCGGATCATTATTAGGACAAGCTAAACCAGGATCAATGGTTATCATTGAGGCGGGTGTAAGAGGTCCTGATGGAAAAGTGAATAGAATTTACGAGACATTTAAATTGTAATTTCTTTTACAACCAAAAATTAATTTATTGTCAGATTTGGAGATCCGTTTTGAAAAATTTGTTAGTGAAATTAGAGTTAAAAATTATGAGAAGTTTAATCGCAAGTGTGGGTATTTTGGCAACGAGCTTTGCAAGCTACGCACAACCAGACGTGAATGGTGGTCCGATCAATGTGCCTGTTGAGGGTGTAATTGACGGGATTGTTATTCAAGAGCACGTTCCAACCAAAAAAATGATTCCTTACGAACACGTTCGTGAAGCTGATATGATTTGGAGTAAACGTGTTTGGAGATCAATCGACATGCGTGAGAAAATGAATCATACACTTTATTTTCCTTTCGATGAATTTTCTCCAGACGGTACAACATGGACAAGAAATTCTTCTCGTTGGAGTCTTTGGACTGTAATTAGAACAAACATTATCAATGCTAATGTTCAAGTTTATTATCCATTTAATCCAGTTCAACAAGCATCTGTTGATGGTGATCAATTCAAGTATCCTGTAGCTGTTCAACCAGGAAAGAACTTTTATACAGATTCATTGTATGCAAAAAGTTTGGTTGAATTTCAAGTGTTAGGAGCTGAAGAAGAAGGAGCATTAATTCCAATTCCGAGTAGAATTCCACCATACGAAGATTCTGTTATTCAAATGCCAAATGGTGATTTATTGGTACAATATGAGCCAAGAAAGGTTATTTGGGTTACTTCAAAAGACATTGTACAATATCGTTTGAAAGAGGATTGGTTCTTCGATAAAGAACGTTCAGTTTTAGATGTTAGAATTTTGGGAATCGCTCCGGTAGTTTACAAAAAGAATTCGTCAGGTCAAATTGAAGGGATGAGAGAGTTATTTTGGTTGTATTTCCCACAATGTCGTTTCGCATTCAATAATTATTTTGTGTATAATCCAAAAAATGATGCACAATGGATGAGTTTCGATGATTTATTTTGGAAAAGACAATTTGCAAGTACCATTTACAAACAAAGTAATGTTTTTGATCGTAAGATTGAGACTTACAGAGCTGGTGTTGATGCTTTGATGGAATCTGAAAAGATTACGGAAGAGATTAGAACATTAGAGCATGATGTATGGCACTTCTAGAAGTATTGTTTAGCTAATATTTTAAAGCCCTCGCAATTTTGTGAGGGCTTTTTCATTTAAAATATTTTTTTTCTTTAAAGCTTAGTACATTTCTTTTTTTAAATTTTTATGTTCTATTCTTTTTGTATTGTTGGATTTTCAATATGTTTTCATTTGTGATGTGTTCTCAAATAGAAAATTTGATATCATTTATCTTTTGGGATGTTTGACTTTTTATTGCGCAATTGTTGTGCTGAATTTGTGCTGAGGTTGGTACTTTTTTATTGCAATATTTCGAAATGTTGCTAGTTGTATTTCTTGACTTATATCTGTAAGATATTGAATATTTATTTAGCTGAAACGAACAAGAGCTTTAGACGGGCGTCCAAAGCTCTTGCTACACTAATCAACCTAACCTACTACTACTAGTG
>JBIKJE010000119.1:0-6969 GCA_044361165.1 Crocinitomicaceae bacterium
AGCATTTAAAACATTCATTCCTAAAACAAATGCTGTAAAACTAAGTAACAGTTTCTTCATTTTTCTTTTTTTTGATGGTCTACTTTTAATACCAAAAAGCGATATTTAATCTAAAAATACTTGATTTTTCTGTATTTACATGAAATTCAAATGACCAACTATTTTTTTGACAACCACAAAGGTATGCAAAAAATTAGATGTTCAACAATTTTTAATCGATTAAATTACAATTTATATGAAAAAAAAACTGTCATTCATCGAATCTTTGGTCTAAAAACTATTTTTTTAAATACAATTTAGATTGCATTCTCACTATTTTTATAATCTATTTAAGATGACTGTTTTAATCAATCTTTAGAACTTGCCAGCCAAAACAAAACTTTTTCTCGATATGAAAACCATACCCTCACTATTGAAGGTTTCAAAAAACACAATGTATGTTCCTATGCTCGCTTTTTGATTTTTTTCAGTAATTCCATCCCAATTAAAACTTCCCTTGGTAGCCAAGAGTTCACTTTTAAGGAGGTCTTTTATCAATCTTCCGCGATCATCAAATATTCGTATTGTACCAATCATCCCTGCCTCTTCCATTTCATAATTAAACTGCATTATGTCTTCGATTCCATCATTATCAGGAGAAAAAGTGTCAGAAGTTAAAGTGATTTTACCGCTCTCTTGTCCAACAGAATATTGAGAATTTTGACTTCCAGGAGTAGCAAAGCTTACTGCTTCTGCGGCTGTATGCCAATTCTTTAAATCATTAGATTGACCAAAAGGATCTATTCTTTCTAATGATTTTCCATCAAAATCATCTAACAATTGAAAATGCCAATCTTCCAAATAGCTTACTTTATCTAAAATTGATAGATTGTTGACCATATAGACAGTTCCTGAATCGTTATTAAATGATGGTAAACTCATCTGAATAAATCGCCCTGGAATTGCAAATGGATAAATTTGAAGTTGAGCCAATGAATCTGAGGTTAATACTACATATTCTCCCTCTTTTAGTATAAAATGTTCTTCAATCAATTTCAAATTTGAAATGGTATCGTCGTCAAAATTCCCCAATGCTAGATTATATAAGTCTATCCATTTGGTAGAATTGTTTCTTATTTCAACAAAGTCATACCCTGATGTAAGTGGATTAAAAAGGATTTCATTGATCACCAAGTCACCTTCAATTGGAGTTTCAGGCAAAACGAAATTTCCAATCAAATTGGTGGTATTTGCCCAACAATCAGCAACATTGTTCATGGTAATTTGATACTGTTGAGAGCCAACTAAATTCTCTTGAAAGGTATAAGTTATTGATTTAGGAGCGCTTTCTGTTGTCACTAAATTTGTCACGGTCAAACTTGGGTTAAATGTCAAGACTGAATTGACCAAGAAAGCTGAATCAAGTCCTTCCGAAAATGTAACTTCTAGCACATTCGGTGAAGATGCCAAAAGGGTTTTGAAAGAAGGTGCTTGCGTATCAGGTGTTAGATCAAAAATGGAATTTTGCAAACTCGGCGTTCCACCTTCAATTGAATTACTTGCGCGCCAATTTGTTTCATCTGAACAAGGATCCAATGGATTAATCAATTCTAAGCTATAGCCTCCTTCTTTCTTGATTTCATCTTGAAACCAAGAGTCTGTGTAGGAAATTTTATCTATTACGATTCCATTATTATCTTTTAATACAATATCATCACCAGCATTATTTAAACTTGGAAAACTAGTTACCGCCACTGTATTTAAAAAAGAGTCGACAATTGTTGAACCACATAAAATTTTGTATTCGCCTGGAATCAACCATGAATTTCCAATAGTACCATCAGATGCATTGTCGCCAATTTTCCATCCATTTAAATTGAAAATCTTATTACTTCGATTATAAATTTCAACAAATTCGTATTCAGGCAATCCCAATACTGGTGAAGGATCGCTCATAAATTCATTGATAATTACATCCCCTTTTGCTGGTGTTTGCGCTTGTAAAAACGTAAAAATCGCATTGTGACTAACTGAATTTCCAGAAATATCTTCGACGTTGGAAATCGTCACCTCGTTCAATGCTCCATTTACCAATGGCGTTTGTAAAGAAATGTGAATCAACGCAAAATTACTTGCGTCTCTCGTTGCTGATACAACTACATTTGTAGGATTAATAACATAATTTGAAACCGCTTCACCACTTGCTTGATCAATTGCTTCGTTGAAAAGTAAATCTACATTGGTAGCATTAATGACCGAAGTTGAAGTTACAGTAGGCGCCTCGGCATCGACGATTTCATCGCCAATATAAATATCATCGTAATAAAATTTAGTTGAGTTACTAGAGGTATATACACACATAAAACCGGCATGCGTTCCAATCAAATTCATAGCATCAGTTCCGGTGGATTGAAAAACATAATTCGTTCCACCAGAATAATCGACGTATAAATCCCAATTACCAGCATTGTCTCTCACCACTCTGATTCCCAAATTAGCCGAATTTGCAATAGCCCCAATTGTAGCCGCGCAAACTTCAGTACTTGTTCCACTGACACTTTTAAATAATCGAACCGCATCGGTTGTTAAACTTTCACCCAAAAGAATATAAAAGCCATCGGGATTGGTGCTTAAATCTGAACTTGCTGCTGTTAAATAGATTTTAGAGAAATTACTTGAAGAACCCGCAAAACTTTGCTTGGCATAAAATCGCCATTCTTTATTTGCAATGGAAGATAAATTATGAGGGGTAACTAAATACGATGAATTTGTTGCATTATCATTTAGTTGCAATTGGTTACTTGCATTAATATTAAAAGTTGATGCTGTGCCAATCCAATTAGGATTTGATGTAAAATCTCCATCAGTGAAAGCTTCCTGAACTTGAGAAAAAGCGAGCAAAGGAAGTATTAAAAATGAAATGTTAAGAAAGTGTTTCATAGATAGTTCACATTAAGACTTTAAATATAGTAATTTTGGTTTTGTATTTATAAATTTAATCGGAATTATTCTTTGTTGAAAATCATTGTTTTAAAATTATTTAAATCGTGACTTCAAACATTTTTTCGAGATTCTAAAAGTTACTAAAATGAGAATAGCTGTAGTTGGTGCAACTGGAATGGTTGGCAATGTAATGCTTAAAGTATTGCGTGAACAAAATTTTCCAGTTACAGAATTAATACCTGTTGCATCTGAAAGGTCTGTAGGTCAAAAGATTGACTTTGCAGGAATGTCTTGTTCTATTGTTGGTTTGCAAACAGCGGTGGATATGAAACCAGACTTGGCCATATTTTCAGCTGGTGGAGAAACTTCACTGCAATGGGCACCAAAATTTGCTGAAGTAGGGACGTTTGTTATTGACAACAGTTCAGCATGGAGAATGGATCCAACGAAAAAATTGATTGTTCCAGAAATCAATGGTGATTTATTGACAGTTGATGATAAAATTATTGCGAATCCAAACTGCAGTACGATTCAAATGATGCTTGCTTTGGCACCATTGCATAAGGCTTACACGGTGAAAAGAGTCGTTGTTTCTACCTATCAATCCATTACTGGAACGGGAATGAAAGCTGTGCAACAAATGGAAAATGAGCGCGCAGGAATCGACGGTGAAATGGCTTATGCTTATCCGATTGATAAAAATTGTATTCCACATTGCGATTCGTTTTTGGACAATGGCTATACCAAAGAAGAGATGAAGCTCACGCAAGAAACGAAAAAGATTCTTGATCCTTCGATACGCGTTACTGCGACTGCTGTCCGTGTCCCAGTAGTCGGAGGACATTCTGAAGCGTTGAATGTTGAGTTTGAAAAAGATTTCGAATTGCAAGATGTAAGAAAACTATTACATGATGCTCCAGGAGTTACCTTAAAAGATGATCCAACGACAAACACGTATCCAATGGCAAAATATGCGGAAGGCAAAGATGATGTCTTTGTTGGAAGAATCCGCAGAGATGAAAGTCAAGAAAACACTTTAAATATGTGGGTTGTAGCTGATAACTTGAGAAAAGGTGCTGCCACAAATGCTGTTCAAATAGCACATTTGTTGATACAAAAAGGATTTTTAAAGATGTAGTAATACTTTAAATAAATTGGAAACCACGTTCTGAAAAGTGCGTGGTTTTTTTGTTCTTCAAAAATAACAGCATAAAAAAAGGGTTGAATCATTGATCCAACCCTTTCAAGATTATTGTATTAATTAGTCTTCGATAGTAATTCCAAGACTGTTGAATTTGCGGTAATCTTTTACTTCTGCCATTTTGAATAGCGCTTGACGAACTGAATTTTGAACGTTACCTCTTGCAGCATTCAATAATTGCTCTTTTTCTAAGTTAAAATTGCTTGTTGCTGGTGCTTTTGTTGTTTTATTCAAACGAATCAAGTAGACACCTTGCAAACCTTTCAATGGAATAGTCAATTCTCCATTTTTCAACCCTGCAAACAATGAACCTACCACTTCAGGCTCAAAACCACTTCCACCAAATTGAGGATTTGCAAAAGTAACCTCTGCTTCTTGCACTGGAGTATTCATTTTTCTTGAAGCTGCTTCAATCGTTCTACTTCCAAGCATCATTCTTGTGAAACGTTTTGCTTTCAAATCGTTCATTACCTCCACTTTCATTCTAGCTTCCACATCTTCGAAATTTGGAACACCTTTTTGACGGATGGAAGAAATAATCGCGATTACATATTTAGAACCATCTTTAATTGGATAAGACATCATTCCAACTTCAGCGTCTTCATCGTAAGCCAATTTCAAAATTTTATCTTTCGCCATTGGTGTTTCAAATGCATTTACTCTTGGACTTTCTGTCAAGATATCAATTGGTTGAGTAACGAAGAAATCATTTCTTCTAGCCAATGTATCAAACAAGTCTAATTTCGCTTTAGGTGTTGATTTTTTCTCAATTTTTGCAGAGAATTCATCGTACACTTCATAAGCCGCACTTTTAGCATCATCTTCAGTATCTTGACTTGCTGTCAATGTTTTTTGAATGATTGCCAAAACTGGGAAATTCACTTCTTTCTTATCCAAAACTTCTATTATATGAATACCAAAAGTTGTTTTAGCAGTACCAATTTTTCCAATTGGATTATCAATCGCAAACTGAGAGAATTCTGGTACCATTTCAAAATCTAAGAAATCTTCATAAACGCCACCGTTTTGTTTCAATCCTGGATCCTCAGAGAATTTTTGAGCGTATTCAGGGAAATTTGTTTTGTTTAAAGTTACCATGATACTGTCTGCTTTTCTTTTCGCTTTCACAAAAGACAATGTATCACCTTGTTTTGCACCAATTAAGATATGACGTACTTTCAAGACATATTTATTGAAATCCAACACTTTCGCAAGTCTTGTGTTACCTTGATCATAATATGGACCAACTACTTGACCTTTGCTCGCAGTTTTGAAAATAGTATCCATGTACATTGGGTAAGTCATTCCTTGTCTTGCTTTCGGATCATTTTCTGGTCTGAAAGTCGCTTGATGCGTGCTTGAATAAGCTTTCATATCACTATTTGCCAAAACAAATAAACTGTCTGTTTTGGTGCTTGTAGATTTCATGAATTGAGCTTTCAAATCAGTGATGACTTTCGTAAACTTAGCAGTATCGTCTTTAGAAGGCGCCACTTTAATTTCGAAATACTTCACAGTTCTACCTGCAGTAGATTCCCATTTTTTCTCGTTTTTGTGTTCTTCATAATAAGCACGAACTGCAGCATCCGTCACTTTCACTTGATCGTCAGGAATTTCACTGTATCTCTTAGCAATATAAGATATGCTTTTCAATTCTTTTTGAGCCTTGTATTCTTCTTCAGCTTCTAAGTCAGTTACATAAACTCCTTGAGACAATAGTTGAAAGTATTTTTCTGATTTACGTTGTTTGCGCAAATCTTTCTTATTTTGCTCCCATTGTGCAGCCTCGTTTGGATCCTTAGATGATTCCATTTGCTGAATTCTTTGCTCCAACAATCTTGGATTGAAATTCCCAGTTGAATCAACAAAAGTTTGCGCCAAATTTTCCATAACGGTAAATCCATCAGTCCCATAAAGATATGCGTCCAATTCTCTTTGGCTAACATCAATTCCTAATGCTTCATATTCTTTTTCGAAGATGATATCTTCAACTACTGAGTTCCACGCTTTCTCGATGGAATTCTCCTGGTCTTGAGCAGTGTAAGGTCTTTGGGCTTGAGCAGCTTGTTGCTCATCCATCATTCCAACTTCTCTGCTTCTTTGCTCGTAAACATCATACTTTACTTTCTCACCGTAAACCAACCCTGGACCAACATCTGAAACGTTGTTTTTGTTGAATTCCGGCAAGATAAAAGCCAATAAAGCTAAACCAATAATAATCACCAGTAAACCTGATTTTTCTCGAATTTTTCCAATTAGAGCCATTTGTATCTTTTTATTTAAGGGTGCGAATATAATGAGATGAATTGACTAATAAAAATATTCATGGTTAATTATTTTAGGTTCTTTGTAAATTTCAATTAATTAGCTTCTGAGATCAAGCTGGGGAATATTAATTTTTTATACTTTTTTACAGTTTAATTTACTCATTCTGAATCACTTTTTTTTGAAAGTAAAAAAAAAATAAAAAAATATTTGCATAATAGAAAATCATGATTTACATTTGTGTCAGGTTTAGTTGTAAAAGGTAGGTTAGGTTAGGTTAGAAGAGAGTGAGACGCCCGTCTCACTCTTTTTTTATGACCAAACCAAAGAATTAAATACTTGAATATCAATTTTTTAATTCAAAAACAACAACTAAAACTTCATTTAGAAAGATTCTAATCAAATAAAATTTGTAAGTATTGGATTCAAATTTTAACTTTGTGTTAAACGAATTGAAAATGTGGTTAGGACTCTTAAGTTATTTAAAGTTTCTGATCAAGCGCAATCCAGAGTGAGGCACTTGAAAAATTGAAGATTTCATCGCTATTGATTGCTTTGAAAATAGTTAAACTTTAAAAAAC
>JBIKJE010000048.1:0-25421 GCA_044361165.1 Crocinitomicaceae bacterium
AACGCCGAACGCCACAAAGTTCCAATATTGTGTTCCGTCTTGTGTTTATAAATTCCAATGGCGCAATAACCCTGAGTGTTTTTGGTTTTCATAGCGCAAAAATAGCAGTAATTTTATAAAAGTCCCGTTTCGTTAAAGCAGAACAAGATATTAGGACGTCAGGATTTTAGGACACGTTGCTGCGCAACTTTAAGACTTTAATTTTTCGTTGTTACTTCGTAACGTTTCAAGTAAATTAAATTCAAAACAAAATGAAAATCAAAAGTCTTAATATCATAATATCTTAAAATCCTAATATCCTAAAATCTTAACATCTCCCAACCCCAATTCTAACTTATTTAAAATATTTTTGTAAAAAAAACAATCCCATGGAATTCATCGATGAAAAATTAGACCAATACGTTTGTAAACACACCGACAAAGAATCGGAATTTTTGTACGAATTAAATCGTCAGACGCATATCCGTGTTTTGAATTCACGCATGTTGAGTGGACAATTCCAAGGGCGATTGTTGAGTATGATTGCGCACATGATCAAACCTGAAAATATTTTGGAAATTGGCACGTATACAGGTTATTCCGCTTTGTGTTTTTGGGAAGGCTTGGCTGAAAATGGAAAAATCACAACGATTGATATCAATGAAGAATTAGAAGACTTTGTGCGTGAATTTATTCAAAAAGCAGGTGCCGAAAATCAAGTAAATTATGTGATTGGAGATGCGATGCAATTGATTCCCAAGATGGATGAAGAATTTGATTTGGTTTTCATCGATGCTGATAAAGAGAATTATTGCCATTATTACGATTTGGTTTTCGACAAAGTAAAAGTGGGTGGCTATATTCTCGCTGACAATGTTTTATGGTCAGGGAAAGTAGTTGGAGAATACGAAAAAGCAGACAAAGACACCCAGATTTTGATGGATTACAACCGCAAAATCAATGATGATCCAAGAGTTGAAAATATCTTGCTGCCGATTCGCGACGGATTGATGTTGGCGAGGAAAATTGCTGAGTAGAATTGTTTATTTTTGTAAAACTAAATATTAACATCCAATTTCCATGATAGATTTCCGCAGCGACACAGTAACCAAACCAACACCAGCAATGCGTGAAGCAATGTTCAGCGCACCAATCGGCGACGATGTTTTTCAAGAAGATCCAACGGTGAATTTGTTGCAAGAAAAAGCAGCAGCAATGTTTGGAATGGAAGCGGCACTTTTTTGCAGTTCTGGTACGCAAACCAATCAGGTTGCGATCAATGTGCACGTGAAACCTGGCGGAGAAATCATTTGCAATGAAGAAAGTCACATCTACAAATATGAAGGTGGTGGAATTGCGAAAAATTCAGGCGCTTCAGTGCGACTTTTACCTGGAGATCGCGGAAGAATTACAAAAGAACAAATTGCACAATGGGTCAATCCTGATGATATACATTTCCCTGTAACTGAATTGATTTCCCTGGAAGACACTTTTAATCGTGGTGGTGGAGCGATTTATGATTTTGCAGAAATTCAAAAAATCCGAAAATTTGCTTTGGAACAAAATATTCCGTTACACATCGACGGTGCAAGATTATTTAATGCCTTGGTTGAGAATAATGTGCCAATAAAAACATACGCCGCTCAATTCGATTCAATTTCCATTTGTTTGTCGAAAGGTTTGGGCGCGCCAGTTGGTTCTTTGTTGCTTGGAAAAGCTGATTTCATCAAAAAAGCACGCCGTGTTCGCAAAGTGATGGGTGGAGGAATGAGACAAGCTGGATTTTTGGCTGCGGCTGGAATTTATGCACTTGAAAACAATGTGTTGCGCTTGAAAGAAGACCATCAAAAAGCAAAAATGCTTGAAAATGCATTGCTCAATTGTACTTGGGTTGAAACCGTTGTACCAGTTGAAACAAATATTGTTGTTGCCATATTAAAAGATGCAAATAAACGAGATGCAATTATTCAAGAATTCAAAGATTTAGGAGTTTTGATTATGGCTTTTGGCCCAGGAATGTTGCGCATGGTTACGCATTTAGATATTACTGATTCGCAATTGGAACAAACATTGCAAGTGATTTCAAAAATCAAAGGATGAGATTGATTAACATTGGTTTGAGTTTATTTTTCTTAGTGATTTCATTGCCGTTTTTTGCGCAAAATGACCGAGAGTGGTCAGATCAAAAATTGACCTTTCTGAATTTTCACGGCGCAGAAATTGCTGGAATTCCCTTGGATTTTAAGTACGACATCGAATACAAACTCAAAAAGCAAAAAATCGATAAAACTAGACACGTACATTTTGAGGCAGTAGCGATTTTCAAACCTGAAGAATCATGGATAAAAAACGATTCTTTGAAAGATTTGAGATTGCAATATTGCAACGTGTTGTTTGACTTTGTTGAATATTATGCCAAAAAATCTGAAGGTAAAGCAAATATGAATGTGCTGATTTCTGAGTTGAAGCGCAAAACTTTGGCAGAATTGTCTGTTGCAATTGCGGTCATTTCAAACGAGACAAAACAAGGAACTTACAAACCAAAAATAGATTATTGGGAAAAACACATTGACAGCATTTTGAGAATTACGGTGTCTAATGAAATTCCAAATTATAATTTAGATAAACTTTCCATGGGATATTATTTGGGAGCTTCCTACGTTTCATTGAGCGGAAATTTGGGGAAACAATTTTCCTCACCAGTCGCATTTTGCAATGGATTGTATTTCACTTGGAACCGATGGATGTATGGCTATCAAATGAATGTTTTGGGGAATTCCAAACCTTCCAAAGCTTATTATGATGAATTCAATCAATTTGGTGACACTGCAAGATTTAAATTGACGCATCATTATTTGTTTGTCGGCTATCAAATTGTACAAAAACCAAGATTTTCAATAACACCGTTTGCTGGTTTTAGCACATTTAAAATGGTCATGGTGGACAATGATATCAACAATAAAAAATACCACGATCCGCTGAAAGGCTCTGTTTTAGTTGGTTTGGGAATGGATTTCAAATCAAAACCATTTTACCAAAACAACAATGCTTTGTTTCGTTATGGGATTTCACTGCGCACTGGATATTCGCCTTACAAATATTTGCCGAAGTTGAGCGGAAATTGCCTAACTTTCAGTCTCGGAATCAGCTTTTTTATGGATACGATTAAAAATTATTTATGAAGATTTGGTCACTTATAGTTGTGATTTCATTGCTTTTCTTTGCGTGTAAAAACGAAAAAGAAGAAGTGGTTGATTTCAATTCCTTATCAAAACCTTCAGGAAAAGACAAAGTCGAAGATACGAGCAAGGTTCAAAATGTGGCAGCAAATGGCTTGTTTTACGATTCAATTTCTAGTTTTTCGCAACAAATCATCGACAGTTTAGAATTTGATAAAAACATGGTTTTTAAGTTAGATACATTGATTTATCCCGACCGATTTGGCGCCTTGAAAGCGGAAAAATGGTATTTAAAAACCGCCAAAGATTCCTTGGTTTTCATGCGTTGGGATTTCAAAAACAACGTCATGTCCAAAAACACTTTCTACAATTGGCTAGATTGCTTCGGAGCAAAATGCAAAAGTATCACAATTGGAAGTAAAGTAAGTTTCTCAAAACGCGCGACTTGCTTCTTTTTAGTAGATAAAACGTTGTTTTTCATTGAATCAGCGCAAAAAATGGACGGAGAACGTTGGACAGCCGTTTTGTCTAACATCAGAGAAAACAAGAAGTTTGATTTTTTCATGCTTCAACAACCGCGCGGAAAAGGAGTTTGGAATTCCATCGACGACAAAGGCGTATTGACACCCATTGAAATTTTACCTAATTAAAACAGACATCATGCAAATTGTAAACAGAGGATTTTTGACCATCAAACCGAAAAAACCATTTTTTGATTGGGCGAACCAAATTGATAAATCAGTTTCATTTTCAGAAGAAGACGAAGTGGAAGGCACCAACTTTTTGATTGAAGAAGATTTTTTCGAAATCGAGCCAATCTTGGAAAAACACTTCAAGAAAATCCTAAAAAATGAGTTGTCAATGATTTCTGAAGACGAATCCATTTGGCCTCCGATTTCCATGGAAACGTTTTTGACTTGGTTTGATGTAGATTTAGGAACCATCGTTTTTGATCTTGAAAAATCTGATTTGAAGCGAAGTAAGATTGATTGATAACTAGTTTAGATTATTGGATAACTGGATTGTTGGATTATTGGACTTTCGAATCCTTGCATAATCTACGTTTATTGCTCATTCCAAAAATCTAATAATCCATTAATCTAACTATCTAAAAATAGCCACGGATGCGCGGATTTGATTTGGATTAATATATAATTGGACTTTTAGTTAACTTTTGAAAATGAACGTTTGTCGCTCAATCCAACAATCTAATAATCGAGTAATCCAAAATCTAATTATTTTTATAATCATGAAATTCAAAATATAAAACCATGCTCATTCTCTACATCATTCTAGGCATTGTTGCCATTCCTTTTGTTTTGGCACTTTTTGTCAATGCCAGCTACTTTATTCACAGAAGTCAAAACATTCAAGCGTCCAAAGTTGACGTTTTTGCTTATTTGAAAATCTTGAACAATTCAAGAAAGTATAGTAAATGGGTAATGGCAGATCCGGAAATGGAAACACAAATGATTGGAAATGATGGCGAAGTTGGTTTCATTTTGTCGTGGGACAGCAAAGACAAACAAGTAGGAGCAGGCGCACAGGAAATCAAACAAATAGTTGAAAATGAAAGAATAGATTATGAAATTCGTTTTCTAAGACCTTTTAAAAGTGTTGCAACTTCTTTCATCGAAATCAAAGCAATTTCTGAAAATGAAACCGAAGTAAAATGGGCTTTCAGCGGTAAAATGAATTATCCGATGAATTTCATCATGCTTTTCATCAGCATCGATAAAATTTTGGGCAAAGATTTGGAATTGAGTTTAGTGAATTTGAAAGGAATTTTGGAACAGCAAATCAAAGGTTGATTTTTTACTTCTGGTGCCGTAGGTACCAAATATGTGTAGCGACGGATAAAATCCGTCGCAAAAAAAGGAAAAATTGATTGTTTTTGGCGTGTGTTTTTGATTCAAACCGCGGAGCAGACACAACGTGAAACCATGACAAAAACCCATTCAAAATTTAAAATTATTGCCAAAATTCACGTATTCGATTCAATGATATTCAAGAGCGAAAATTAAAAACCCGAAAACAACCAGTCAAATATTTCTTTCGTATAATCAAAATTCATTGTTTTTTGCGTTAAGGATTGGCGTGGAAATCCTTTTTGCGATTTTTTTTCGCTAAAAGATTGAAGCAAAAAGCCTGACCCGTCCATTTGACGGGAAACGCCCAAATTGTTAATCCTTAAAAGATTTCTGCTTGAATTTTAAACTGCAATATCGCGAATTTTCAAATCAATTTGAAATATTTTAACTCCCAATCCCCAACAAAACCCTCATTTCCCACCAAAAGTTCAACCACAAATAAAAACCAAATTTTTATTTCGCTTTACAAGCGTTTAAGTTAACTTTGTCACATGCATTTAAAATCCCTTTCTTTAATTAATTTCAAGAATTACGCGCAAGCTGAATTTGAGCTCAATGAGGGAATTAATTGCTTTGTGGGAAAGAATGGCGCTGGGAAAACCAATGTGTTGGACGCGGTGCATTATTTGAGTATGTGCAAATCTTATCTCAATCCTGTTGACAAACAAAATATCCGTTTCAACGAGCAGTTTTTTGTGGTGCAAGGCACTTGGCAAGAGGAAGATAAAGAAACGGAAATTTACTGCGGCGTGAAAGCGGGCGCGAAGAAAATCTTCAAACGAAACAAAGCAGAATACGAAAAATTGGCGGATCATATCGGCAGTTTTCCTTCCGTGATTATTTCGCCTTACGATAGAGATTTAATCGCTGAAGGTAGCGAAGTTCGTCGCCGTTGGATGGATGGAATTATTTCTCAATTCGACCGAAAATACTTGGATTATTTGGTGCGCTACACCAAAATTTTGGACCAAAGAAATGCTTTACTCAAACATTTTTATGAAAACGGTTTTTTCGAACGAGAAAGCATGGATGTTTGGGATGCCCAATTGATTCACGCTGGAAAAGCAATTCACGAGCGCAGAAAAGCGTTTTTGGAAGAATTTATTCCCGTTTTTCAGTCTTATTATCAATTTATTGGCGAAGAATCTGAAGTCGTGAAATTGGAATATCGTTCTGCATTGAACGACTGTTCTTTCGAAGAATTATTAGAACAAAACCGCAGGAAAGATTCTCAAAGTCAATTTACTACCGGCGGAACACATAAAGATGATTTGTTGTTTACCATCAAAGGTCATCCAGTGAAAAAATTTGGTTCTCAAGGACAACAAAAATCGTTTTTAATCGCTTTGAGATTGGCGCAGTTTGATTGGTTGAAAAAGCATTTAAACAAAAAACCAGTCTTGATGTTGGACGATATTTTCGACAAATTAGACCACCAACGCGTGGAGAAATTGATGTCTTTGGTGTCGGATCACGTTTTCGGTCAAGTATTGGTAACCGACACAGAATCAGAAAGAATCAAAGCGGTTTTTAGCAAAATAGACATGGAATACCAGATTTTCAACATAGATTCAAGTACCTTTCAAGAAGTGATTTATGAATGAGGAAGATAAAAGAGTAAAAAACCAAACCACTTTGGGCGATGCGATTGATAAATTGATGCGCGCTTATGGCTGGGATGGGAAAATGAAAGAAATCGATGTGCTTGCCAAATGGGAAGAAATGATGGGGCGCGCTGTGTTTTTACGCACCAAAAATATCTACATCAGAAATCGAATTTTGCACCTTGAAATCGATTCATCCGTCATGCGTGAAGAATTGTTGTATGGAAAAAGCATCATCATCCAACGTGTAAACGAAACCGCCGGAGCTGAGATTATTACCGATGTTTGGTTTTCTTAAATGGCTATTGGAATGAAACAAATGATCGTCATTTTTGGCTTGGTTTTGTTGGTTGATTGTGCATTTTCACAAGAGAAAAATCCACTTCGCGAAGCTTTCGATCAACGTTTAGAGCCCATTTATTCGGGAATTGATTATCAGAATCCAGCAACCTATTGGTGGCAAGGTTGGGGGTTTACTTTGATGGCGTATTTGCGCATGTATGAAGCGACGGAAGATGTTCATTACTTGGATAAATTTATCAAGCATGCAAATGGAATTATTCGTGCTAAAGGAGAGGATGCCATTTGGAATGAACCAATGCAAAATCACAATGGCACAATTGTACTTTACACCGGACAATTATTGCGACCCATGGCTGAATTTGTGTATTTGGTGAATCAAAAAAATGAATTGGGAAATGTAGAATTGAAAAGCAATGATTTACAATCTAACGTAAATGGAAAACCTTTGAGAAACTACCAAGATTTTGCTTGCTTTTTGGAGTTAAAAGTGCAAAAATCTCTTGATTACATGAATGAAACTTATTGGGTCAATGATACAAGGTGTTATGGTAAAAACAAAATAACCAAATTTCAGCGAAATTGCACTGAAAATAACTGTAAAGGTTTTGCCTGTATTTTTAACGATTGTCCTTCGCCGATTGAAATTAATTTTAATGCATCTTATGCTGCTGCGATGTTTTATTTAGGAGCATTAGATACTGTAAAGTATGCAAATTACACCCACAAAGCGACGCAGATTTGTGAATATTTCAAAGTTCGAATCACAGAATACAAACCAAATCAATCTTTCACTTGGTTTCACGATAACCACAACGATTGTTTTGCGCCTGGAATTCCTTGTAGAGAGGATGTTTCCCACGGTGCGATTGACATTCAAATTCCTTTAGTGGCATTTCAAGTTCACGGTGACAAGATTTTTTCGGAAATCGAAATGCAGAAATTTGCAAATACGTTCACCCAAAATATTTGGGACAGGGGAAATCAGATTTTTCAAAACAACGTTTTTGGAATCAGCGGAGAAATGACGCCTGATACAATTTGCAATCAAATTGTAAACAACAATTCCCCCAATTTTTACGCCTTGGGAGAAGTATTGGCTTGGATGCCAATTCACATTTTTGATCAATCTACGGATGTCAGTAATTCTGTATTTGAAGTAATTTATCAACAAACAGTCAAATTGTTGAATAATGATCCTCAAGCATTAAAGCCGAAAGGTTATTGCAGAGAATATACAGCTAATTTATCTGGAAGTCAGAGTTTTTATGGATTATCAGAAGTCATTAAAGCCCAAAGTTTTCGGGAGAAAAACATTCTTAAAAAATAGTTTATTGCAACAATTGAATCACTTCCTTGGCTTCTTTTACATCGTGCACACGCAATATTTTTGCGCCATTTAAAATCGCTTTGGTATTTAAAATGGTCGTGCCATTCAGCGCTTCTTGTGCCGTAATTCCTAATTTTTTGTAGATCATTGATTTTCTTGAAAATCCGACCAAAATCGGACAACCTAAAAACTGTAAATCAGACAAGGTGTTGAGCAATTCATAATTTTGTTCCAAGGTTTTTGAGAAACCAAATCCAGGATCGATAATTATATCGTGAATTCCCAATTTTTTCAACGCGTTGATTTTGGTTGAAAAATAAGCTGCAATGTCTTTGAAAAGAGAATCATACGTTGTAAATTCTTGCATGTTTTGTGGCGTCCCTCGCATGTGCATCAAGATATAAGGACAATTGTATTTCGCAACTACATTCCAAATTTCAGGGTCAATTTCTCCTCCGCTGATATCGTTAACCAAATTTGCACCTGCTTCTAATGCTTCTTTTGCAACTTCTGCGCGAAAAGTGTCGATAGAAATGATTAATTCGGGAAATTCTTTGCGAATTGCGACGATAGATTTTTGTGTTCTTTCGATTTCTTCTGTTAAAGGTATGTTAAAAGCACCTGGTCGAGTAGAATATCCACCGATGTCAATGATGTCAACTCCCTCTGAAATGAACTTCTCAGTTTGAGTCAAAATCCCTTTAATAGTCTCATATCTACTGCCTTCATAGAATGAGTCAGGAGTACAATTTATGATTCCCATTACTTTTGGAACAGCAAGACTAAATAAATTATCACTTATTCGAATGCTATTTTTTGAATGAAAATAACTATCTTCAACGCTTATTTTTGGCATAATACAAACAATGGTACAAACATCGCAACAATATACGAAAGTCATCTCAGCTTGTAGAGATATTTTTTCCAAGAAAACGAAAGATTATGGAACAGCTTGGAGAATTTTACGACCAGCTTCATTGACAGACCAAATTTTTATCAAAGCGCAGCGAATTCGTACTTTACAAGAAACTGGAATCAGTAAAGTGGGTGAAGAAATTGACGATGAGTTCAGAGCGATTGTCAATTATTGTATCATGGCTTTGGTTCAGCTGGAGCAAAAAGACAATTCCAATTTAGAATTACCAGCAGAAGAAGCATTGAAATTTTATGACCATTACAGCAAAGAAGCATTTGAGCTAATGGAGCGTAAAAATCACGATTATGGTGAAGCGTGGAGAGACATGCGCGTTAGCTCGTTGACGGATTTGATTTTGATGAAACTATTGAGAGTAAAGCAAATAGAAGATAATTTAGGTAAAACAATCATAAGTGAAGGCATTGATGCCAATTATTTTGATATGTTAAATTACGCAGTTTTTGCGTTGATTCATTTGGATGAACAACAATTAAACAATTGATTTTAAAAGAAAAAATATTAAATAATTAAATATGAAGAATACATATACACTTCAAGGACAATCGTTTGTATTTAATGCATTGTTTATTTTGCTTAATCTAACAGGATTAACATTAGTGACAATGGGTTTCCATGACAATTTTGAAAACAGCAAATGGTTGCTCGTTATTTCTGGATTTTTATTGATGGGAATCAGCGTTGCAGGTTTGGTGATTTTGAAAGGAAGATTATTCATGTCGTACGTTTCAAGAGTGCTCGTCGGGGGCTTATTTATTGTTTCTGGTTTAATAAAAGCGAATGATCCTTTGGGTTTTAGCTACAAATTGGAAGAATATTTTGAAGATGGTGCCTTGGCATTTAGAATCAAAGAATGGTTTGGTGCTCCTGGTTTTTCGCTGGAATGGTTAATTCCTTTCGCTCTTTGGCTGAGTGTCATCATTTGCATCGCTGAAATCGTTTTAGGCGTTTTGGTATTGATCGGTGGAAAAGTAAAAACAGTTTCGTGGTTACTCGTTTTGATGATGTTGTTTTTTACATTTTTGACTTGGCATACAGCAAATTGTGATTCAAATAAGAAGTTTGTCGATAGAGATACTTATGAACTTAAAAGTGAAATTGCCACCATTAAAATGGAGGAGGCGAAAACCAATAAGGAGATTAAGATTGTTTCGAAAAGCAATGGTGAACTCGTAGTAGATGAAATGAAACAACCGCAATGCGTTTCTGATTGTGGCTGTTTTGGAGATGCAATGAAAGGTTCAATTGGTCGTTCATTGACACCAAAAGAATCTTTGTGGAAAGACATTGTTTTGTTGTACTTAGTGGTTTGGATTTTTATTTCTCAAAGACGCATTGTTCCAAATACGGCAAAAGACAATGCTTATATCGTGCCCATTTCATTGGTTTTTGTGACATTTTTCTCATTCATTTTTGGATGGTATTTCCCATTGATATTCAGTATTGTTGCCATATTAGGAGCGCTTTGGATTTTGCGGGCAGGCGGAAAATATCTTGGGAATCATTGGGGAAGCGCCTTGGTTGTGACAGTTTTGTGCACAATCATGACGACCTATGTGTTACGTTATGAACCAATCAAAGATTACCGTCCATATTCAGTGGGTTCAGATTTAAAAGCCAAAATGAATGATGGAGTAGAGGGAAAATATTTGAATATGTTGGTTTACAAAAACATTAAAAATGGCGAAACCAAGGAATTTGATGGAAGTAGTCAAGCTTACATCAATTCAAAAATTTGGGAAAAAACCGATACTTGGAAATATGATACGATGGTCACTAAGGAAATTATTCCAACCAAATTGCCATCTATTACACAACAGTTTAATCCAATCATCGCTGCATCAGAAATCGGAAAGGCGGAATTGAGTTTGAAGTACATCAAAGAAAAAATGTCAGGCAGCATGATTCCTGGTTATTTGCTTCTGGATAAATCTTATCAAACGGAGATAGAGGTTGCACAAGATGCTTATAATACAAATGATTACGACACATCAAGCTACAGAATTATCCGAGAAATAGAAATGGCAAATCCAGATTTGGCAGAAATTTCCATTAAGGATTACATCTTAGAGGCGCCAACGATATTTATTGTTTTTTCAAGAGATTTGTTGACAGCTGATTTTGAAGATATTCAATCATTTAAAACATTGTATAAGCAAGCGAAATACAAGAAAATTCCTTTCATTATGATCACAAGTGCTTCACGAGAAGACATTAATGCTTGGAGAAAGAAAAACAGTTTTGAAATTCCAGTTTTCACCAATGATCCAACAGAGTTGAAAGCCATTGCTAGATCAAATCCATCACTTATGATTGTGCAAAAAGGTGTTGTAAAAGGTAAATACGCGTATCGTTCTTTGCCTAAATTTGATTGGATTCAAAAACATGTTTTAAATAAAAAATAATGAGAAAGAAAATTGTTGCAGGAAATTGGAAAATGAATCTATCCAAAAGTGAAGCATTGGCGCTTTACCAATCAGTTGAAGCGCAAAATCCTGCCAATGAAGTTGAGTTAATCGTTTTTCCCTCAGCTATTTATTTAGATAGTTTGAAAAAATTAGAGGGAAAATTGAAAATTGGTGTTCAAAATTTCCATCCTGCTGAAAGTGGAGCTTTTACAGGAGAAAATTCAATTACGCAAGTCAAAGATTTAGGTGCTGAATATGTTTTGATTGGACATTCTGAAAGAAGAATGTATTTCAATGAAGATGGTGTTTTTTTGAAAGAAAAAGTGGATGCCGCCTTGCAACATGATGTAAAAATCATTTTTTGTTGCGGAGAGCCTTTATCAATCAGAGAAATGAATGCACAAGATTATTTCGTTGAACAACAATTGATTGAAAGCTTATTTCACTTGTCAAATTATGCCATGGAGCGAATTATAATTGCTTATGAGCCAATTTGGGCAATTGGAACTGGAAAAACAGCAAGCAGCGAACAAGCGGAAGCCATGCATGCAGCAATCCGCGGTTTTATCGAAAAGCAATACGGAAAAAATACTGCAGAAAAAATTTCAATTTTATACGGTGGAAGTTGTAACGCTTCCAATGCTTCTGAGTTATTCGCATGCGAGAATGTGGATGGAGGTTTGATTGGTGGCGCAGCATTGAAAGCCAATGATTTCTTACAAATTGCAAAATCTTTTTAATGGATTATTTAGAATTAACAATCAATATTCAACCAAGAGAACCTTGGGCTGAAATTTTAGTTTCTCAATTAGCAGAACTTGGTTTTGAGAGTTTTGTTGATACAGAAACTGGTGTTTTGGCGTATGCTCAAGTCACTGAAATTGATTTGGAAAATGCCATCAAAGAATCCATTTTAGCTTCGGAGAGCAAAGAATTTGAACTTGACTTTGAATCTAAAATAATTCCGCAACAAAATTGGAATGCATTGTGGGAAGCTGATTTTCAGCCCGTAGAAGTTGAAGATCGTATGACCATTTTGGCGCCTTTTCACGATAAATCGAATGCCAAAGGAATCATTGTTGAAATTCAACCTCAAATGTCTTTCGGAACAGGTCATCACCAAACTACTTGGATGATGTCAAAAGCATTATTGGATTTGCCAGAAGTACCTAAAACTGTACTCGACATGGGAACAGGAACAGGAGTTTTGGCGATTTTGGCCGAGAAATTAGGTGCAGAAAATATTTTGGCGATTGACATTGAAGATTGGTCAGTTGAAAACACCAAAGAAAATGCTTTACGCAATGGTGCAAAAGGAATCGTTGCTTTGCATGGCGATATTGATCTAGTTGAAGGAAAAACTTTCGATTTGATTTTGGCAAATATCAATAAGAACATCTTGAAAAGCCATTTAAATCAGTATTCAAACTCACTTTTAGCAGGCGGAATGTTGATGTTAAGCGGATTTTTTGAAACGGATGTAGACGAGCTTGCCACAGCAGCAAAAAATGAAAATCTTACTTTGCAAAAGGTGTTGAATAAGGAGACTTGGGCAGCGATGATCTTGACTAAAGATAAAGAAAAGTAAACGCACTTACTAATTTTAAAAATCAGAAGAATGAGAACAATAATTACATCAAAAAATAATGAAAATCCATTTTTGAACTTGTTGAATTATTGCGTGAAAGCAATTTTTGTAGGTACTTTTTTATTTTTCTCACTGAATTTGAGTGCACAGACTTTTCCTAATAATAGAGAGAAATTTGTCAAGGAGTTTAAAAATTTGATTTCTTCTGCAGCAACTGCAAAAGACATGAATTTCCTTAATAAGCAGTTGGAACCAATGTTACTGGAAACCAAAGAATTTCCGGACAACTATTTTGAGAAAATGGTCGAAACTTGTAATTTGATGGAAGTCAAAAAACTAAAATATTATCCAGAGACTTTTAATTATGTTTTTTCAGTTTATTCTTTTATCAAAGCGAAACAAAGTAGTACAAGTTATTCTGCTTGGCATAGTTCCGTAGATAAAATGTTGGACGCTAAAAATGTGAGTAAATTCAAAGATTTTATTGATTTTTCAGCTGGATTTTTCTCTGAAAGTAAATTGACAGAATCATCCAATTTTAAATGGTTTTACAAAGGTGGAACTTATACATTTAACTACACTGAAAAGCCTTTTATCAAATTTGAAGGTGGTAAATTGATGTGTGCAGTTGACAATGAGGGGAGAGACAGAGAAAAGAATCCATATATTGATAGTATTGTTGTAAGAGGTTGTGAAGGAGTATTTTATCCAATTGCAAAGGATTGGGAAGGAAAAGGAGGTGTTGTGAATTGGCAAAAAGTGGGCTTACCCAAGGAAAAGACTTTTGCCACCTTAAATTCTTATACGATCAACATGAAGTCCTCCAATTTGAATGTAGATACAGTGACATTGACAACGCCTTATTTCGAAAAACCAATTGTTGGTCAATTGAAAGAGCGAGCATTTAATATTCCGAGGGAAGAGGATAAAGTTTATCCACAATTTACATCTTTTGAGAGAAGGTTAACAATCAAAAATATTTCTGAAGATATCGATTATTCTGGCGGTTTCTCTATGCGTGGAGCAGATTTTATTGGTGTTGGTACAATTGCAGTTCCCGCACAATTGATTGTTTACAAAACAGGAACGCCTTTTATCAAAGTGAATACCCAAACGGTAGTTGTAAGTCCAAAAAAGATTTCGTCTTTCCCAAGTCAGGTTTCTGTTTATTTCGCTGGAAAAGATTCAATTTATCATCCGGGGTTGGAGTTTATTTATGAGAAAGACACCAAAACTTTTGACTTAGTCCGCGGTAAATCTGGAATCGCTCAGTCGCCATTTTCAGATACGTATCACTCTTTAGATATGTATGTACCTAAAATTTCTTGGGTCAAAGGTGCGGAAGATTTAGAATTGACTTACGGACGTGAAATTGGTCAGGAACAAAGACTTATTCGTTTAGAATCAAAGAATTTTTATGATTCGAGATTGTATGATCAGCTGCAAGGCTTGGAAACGGTTCATCCTTTGGTTGCGATTTCAAATTATTGCTACAAATATGATGAATATGTGATCAATGAAGGAAAATTGGCAACGGCATTAGGCAAAACAGTAGAACAAGCAAAACCATTGATGTTGCAGTTGAGTGGATTGGGGTTTATTAGTTACGATACAGAATCTAAAATGGTGTATGTAAATGATAAAACGATGAATTTTATTAATTCTCGATCCGGGAAGAAAGATTTTGATAATTTGAGTTTTAATTCAGATTTAAGAACTAAATCGATGCCTGCAGAATATTCACCAGAGCAAATTCAAAAGAATAGGACTTTGCGTTTGAGAGATTCAACCTATAAAGTAGAAAATGCAAGAAGAAGGGTGTTGGAGAATTTTGGAACAATCAATTTGGTAAACCACACCATTTTGTTGGATGCAGTTGATCAAGTTCGAATTTCAGAGCCACAAAATGTTGCTGTTTTTCCAGAGGGTAATAAGATTTCTATTAAAAAAGACAGAAACTTTACTTTCAGTGGTTGGATCAATTCAGGTAAAATAGAAGTTAAATCTGTCAATGCAAATTACGTTTACGAAACGAATAAAATAAACTTATTGGAAACCGAATATGCGGTGTTTAATGTTAGGCCAATGAGTGAAAAAGATGGTAAAGACAACATTATGATGAGCAGTGCTTTGACCAAAATTGTGGGTGAAATTTTGATTGACGCACCAACCAATCGTTCTGGAAATGATAAAAAGATTGTAGATTACCCGAAATTGATTGTTTCTCAACCTTGTAAAGTTTATTACAACGATAAATCTATTTACAAAGGGGCTTATGACAGTTCACGTTTTTATTTCACCGTCGCACCATTTACGAGAGATAGTTTGGATAATTTTAAAGAAAGTCATCTTAAACTCAAAGGGGAGTTAACTTCTGCAGGGATTTTTCCAAAATTTGCAGAAGACTTGAAAATCATGCCGGATTATTCATTTGGATTTTCAACCAAGGCGCCAGAAGCAGGATTTGATTTTTATTCTACAAAATCAAAATATTCTAATAAAATTGTGCTTTCTAACAATGGTTTACAGGGGAATGGTAAAATTGATTTTATCTTGTCAACTTCCATTTCGGAGGCGTTTACTTTCTTACCAGATTCCACTGTTGGTTATGCCAATTTTGTCAATAGGCCAAGTGATGTTGAAGTTCAATTTCCTGACGTTTCTTGTGAAGTTGCCTATATAACCTATCTTCCTAAAGGGAATTTACTAAAAGCTGCTTCAACGGATAAAAAACCTTTGATTTTCTTCAATGAGCAAGCAAAATTGAAAGGCTTGGCAATTTTAAGACCAAATGGAATGCAAGGTAGCGGAATTATGAATTTGAAAGATGCAAATATTCAATCTGATTTGTTTAGCTATAAACGTTGGGATATTGATGCTGATACTTCAGTTTTTAACCTGAAAAATAACAATGCTGAACAAGATGAAAATGCTTTATCTTTCAAAACTGAAAATGTCCAAGCACATGTTTCTTTCTTAGAGAAAAAAGGTGTCTTTAAGTCTAACAATGGAGAATCCACTGTTGAATTTCCAGTCAATCAATATGTTTGTAAAATGGATATGTTTACATGGTTCATGGACAAAGAGGAAATTGAATTGGCGCAATCTGGACAGAAAGATATCAATATTGAATCAAATTTAGATATTGCAAAATCAAATTTCTTTTCAGTACATCCTGAGCAAGATTCTTTGCAGTTTAGAGCACCAAAAGCTGTTTTTAGTTCAAGAGAAAAAACGATTTATTGTACTCAAGTTGAATACATTGACGTGGCAGATGCGCGTGTTTTTCCTGATAGCTTGAATGTAATCATTCGTAAAAAAGCGAAAATGGATCCGTTGTTGAATTCTTCAATTGTTGCGAATTACATCACCAAGTATCATAAATTCACAAAGGCGAATACAATAATCACCGCAAGAAGAGCTTATACAGCTGAAGGCGATTATCCCTACATTGATGCTGATAGTGCCATCACGATTGTGCGAATGGACAAAATTGGTTTAGATGAAACCTATCAAACCATTGCCACAGGTAAAATATCTAGTGAATCAAATTTCAAATTAAGCGATCAATTTGATTATTATGGAGAGATGAAGATTTTTGCAGCTTCTCCTTCTATTACCTTCAGTGGAGCAACAAGAATTAATCATACTTGCGAAAAATTCCCAAGAAGCTGGATGGCATTTACTTCGAAAATCGATCCTAAAAACATACAAATTCCTGTGTCTGAAACAATGAAAACTTTAGATGGATTGGCAGTTTCTGCCGGAATTGTTTGGAGAGATTCACGCGCTCCAGACAGCGTTCGACTGTATCCAACATTCCTCTCTCAATTGACAGATCCTAAAGATCCAATTTTAATAACAGCCAGTGGTTTGTTACAGTACAATTTTGATTCAAAAGAATTCCAAATTGGTTCTGCGGATAAATTAATAAATAGAAAGGCCACTGGAAACTTTATTGCATTGAATACAGAAACATGTTCAATGTCTGGAGATGGTAAAATTAATTTAGGTATGGATTACGGAGACATTTCAGTTGATGCCATTGGAACAGCGAGTTACGATCAAAAAACTGGGATGACTGATTTGAATATAACTGCTCGTTACAACATTCCACTTGACAAAGCCCAAATGGAAAAAATGGCAACCAAAATCATTGCCATGGAAGGATTGAAACAATTGGATTTTGGTTCGAATACCATGATGCAAGCTATTACAGAATGGAAAGATGCCAAAACAGCTGATCAAATCAAAAATGACTATATCCAAAAAAATGAGGTGAAAAATTTGCCAAAAGAAATGGAAACTGGCATCGTGATTACCGGAATTCGATTGTCTTCATACAACAATTTTGATAACCAAATGAGTGGTTTGATTACTAACACAGAATCAGCGGCAATTGTGAATATCTACAATAAACCGATTTTCAAATATGTACCAATGAAAGCATTCTTCAAACAAGTATATTCTGAAAATCCAAGTGGAGACAAATTTGGTTTATTGTTAAGTGTTCCAGGTGGTTCGGACTATTATTTCGACTACGCCATGATCAAAAAAGATGGATTGTTGCAAGTTTACACCAGTGATAAAGAGTTAGAAGCTGGAATAACGGCAATCAAAGAAGACAAGCGTAAAGTGAAGAATTTTAAATACGAATCCTCCACAAATAGCGCTTTGTTAAGTATATTTATGCGATTGTTTGAGTAAATTGCACACATGGATTTTGCACTTTTTGGTTTAATTGCTTATTTGTTAGGATCAATTCCAACCGCAGTTTGGGTTGGGAAAAGCTATTATGGAATTGATGTCAGAGAACACGGAAGTAAAAATGCAGGAGCTACAAATACTTTCCGTGTTCTAGGCAAAAAACCTGGTACAATGGTACTTTTAATTGATGTTCTAAAAGGTGCTATGGCGGTTTTACTTCCCTACTTTTTATTAAAAGATTCTATTGAATATGAGCGCTTAATTCAAATTCAATTGTTGACAGCAATTTTGGCCATTTTAGGTCATGTTTTTCCGCTATTTGCCAATTTCAAAGGTGGAAAAGGGGTTGCAACCTCGTTAGGAATTATCATTGGAATTCATCCACCAGCCGCTGGAATTTGCTTGGGGATTTTTTTAATTGTTTTTGTCATTTCAAAATACGTTTCGCTTGGTGCAATTATTACTGCAATTGCATTTCCGTTGCTCATTATCTTTTTATTTCACGTTGAATCTATCTGGTTAAGAGGTTTTTCAATCTTACTTGGTTCTGTCGTTGTTTTGACTCACAAAAAAAACATCTTGCGACTAGCGAAAGGCGAAGAAAACAAAATGAACCTTTTTAAGAAGTAACCGTATTAGGCTTATTATAGTAAAGTATTAAGCAAATAAAGTTACCATCTCTGCGTGCAAAAACATTTAAATAGCTTGTTCTTTTTGATTTCTCTTTTGGGATCATTTTCTGTTTTTGCCCAAGAAAGTGAATCGCAACTGAAATCCAAAGCAGATAATTTATTCCAAAATCAGGATTATGTAGCTGCAACACCGGCATTTTTACAGCTTTTAGCGCTTCAACCTAGAAGTGCTGAGTACAATTATAAGTATGGAACATGTTTGGTTTTCAACGGCCGTAAAAAGCAAGATGCCATCAAATACCTTCAATTTGCTACCTCCGCTGGAAATGTGGACAATGAAGCATTCTATTTCATGGGAAAAGCGTTTCATTTGAATTATCAATTTGAAGAAGCCATTAAATTTTATAATGCTTACAAAAATAAAGCTGCTGGTAAACTGAATCCGGAATTAGATGTAGACCGACAAATTGAAATGTGTGAAAATGGGCGAAAATTGCTCAAGAAACTCACTGATATTGTGGTTTTACAGAAAAAAGAATATGCTTATTCAGAATTTTACAGTTTATATGATTTAAAAGATTTTGGGGGTGATATTCTTGTCTCTACGGCAGATCAAAGTAAAATCGACAAGAAAAAAAATCACACGCCAATCATCCACTTTCCACCGAACGCGAAGCAAGTTTTCTTTGCCAGTTATGGCGAGAATGAAGCAAATGGGAAGCAAATTTATGTAAAAAGAAAATTAGCGAATGGTTGGAGTAAACCAGAATTGGTGCAAGGTGAAATAAACACCAAGTACGACGAAGATTTCCCTTATATGGATCCAAACGGTGAGTATCTTTATTTTAGCTCCAAGGGTCATAACAGTATGGGTGGCTATGATGTTTTCAAATGTAAATACAATGCAGCAACTGGAACTTTCGGAAAGGTTGAAAATTTAGATTTTGCCATTTCATCGGCTGACAATGATTTGTTTTACATTGTAGATTCATTGGGCGAAAATGCTTGGTTTGCATCTTCAAGACAAAGTTTGGACGGAAAAATTCAAGTGTACAAAGTTCGGGTACAACGCATAGGTGCGCCAATTGCTGCGGTGAAAGGAAGTTTTAAATCAACAGTTCATCCTGAGAACAAAAAATTTAACATTGAAGTGGCCGATGTTGCGTCTGGTAGAAATATCGGTACGTTTTATTCTGACAAGGAAGGTGGATATTTGATTTCCTTGCCAAAAGGAGGGAAGTATGAATATTCCATTCGCATTGATGGTAGTCCACAAGTTTTCAAAGCGACTGTAAACATTCCTGTTTTAAATGAATTCAAACCTTTAAAACAAATGATCTCTCATCTTTCGGAAAATTCCAAAGAACTAGTGAAGGTGATTGATCTGTTTGGAGAAACTGTTGAAAATGCAGATGCAGTGATGGTTGAATTGTTGCAGAAAAAAGCGGAATTGAACGAAAATTCTAGTCAATTTGATTTAAAAGCTTTTGAAGCACCAGTTGGTTCTTACGAAGTGTTGAAAAAATTGGGCATGGAAAAACTCATGCCGATGGAAGCCAAGGATAAAGTGGTAGGCATTTTACAAGTTCAATATGTTCAAGCGAAAAGTTTAGAAGAACTGCAGCAAAAAGCGCTAGCGAAAGTCGTTTCAAATACTGCTGAAATTAAAAAGAAACAAGAAGAATTTAAAATTAAAGTAGGTGAAACAAATTTGGTGAAGGACCCAAAAGATCAATACCGAATTTTGCAAGAATCAGATCAATTGTCGAAAGCAATTACCAATTTGGAAAGCAATAATCAGAAGTTAGTCAAATTCGCTGATTCTTTGACCAAACCAATTAAAGATGCCAATGGTGAAGCGAACATGGCTAAACAGGTTGAAACACCACTTTCTAAAGTTTCTAACGACGCTGATATTATTCGCGTATTGGATGAAAATTTAAATCAAATTTTAACCTTACAGAAAGACAATGGATTTTTACCAACTGCACAATTGAGTGCTGATTTAACCAAAATTCAAAGTGAAAAAGAGGGAGTTCAAAAAACGTTAAATAATTACAAAGCAACTGAAAATCAGATTAAAAAAGATATTCAAAGTTTGAATTCAAAACTCAATTCAGCCAAAACTAAAGACAAACCAGGAATCCAGTCGAGCATTGATGCCAAGCAAAACGAGCTGGGATTGATGACACAAGAAGTTCAAACTTTGGAGAAAAAAGTAACCAAAATTGAAGGACAATCAACCCAAAAAGAGGAGGAATTGGCTTTTATTCAAAATGTAGAACAAGGTACTTTTCCAACCAAAACAATGACCATTTCTGAAGCCAGAACGACTTTGGAGAAATCAGAAAATCAAAATTATAAGACTTTGAAATCTTATGTGGCGTTGCAAAAAACAGAGTTGGAGAAAAACCCAGCGATTGCAAGCCTAGGACAAAATTCGGATGGACCTAAAACAAATGAAGTAGTTGACAATAAAGCGGACGTTTTGGTTGAAATTAGCCCAAAACACAACGAGAAATTGACTTCTATTGAAAATGATCCAAAATTATCTCCTGAAGAAAAATTGGATTTATCTCAAAAAGAAGATTTGGCATTGCAAACAAAGGTTGAAAAAGAGATTCAAGCAACTGAAAAGAAATTGGCTCAAAATCCATCTGATGCAGCAACGCAAGCAAAATTAAAATCTTTGAAAACCGCCAAAGAGCTGGTAGACAACCGCATTGTTGACAGGCAAATAGACATTGAAACTGCGAATGAAACGGTTGAAGTAAAAGACTATTCATCTGATGAAATTGTCAAAGAATTGAAGCCTGATTTGGAAAAAAGGTTGGTTGAAATTGCCAAAAACAAAGACTTGAATGCGCTGGAGCAAATGAAAATGGCCCAAAATGAAGAGTTGGAATTTGAGCAAATTATTACAGAACAAATTTTCGATTTAGAAGATGAAATCAAAGCGAAACCAACAGATCAATCGTTGAAGACACAGTTGAAAACGATGCAAAATCTGAAAAAAGAAATCGCTGAAAACATCGATAATCGTGCTTTGGCTATTGCCTCATTGGATCCAGAAAGCCCTGTCGTTACAACTGTTCCACGCAGAGAAACGTTGTTGAAATCAGTGAAACCAAATCAAGAATCTGCCATTGCTGCCATCGAAGCAAATTCAGAGTTGACAGCCAAAGAAAAGATTGAAGCGGTTCAGAAAGAAGATCAAATTTTAGTACAAAATATTGAAAGTGAGATTTTAAAATTGGATGCAGCAATTCAAAAAAATCCGGTTGACACGAAAGCCAAAGACGATAAAAAAATCTTGTTGGAATTGGAGCAAGAAGTCAAAGAACGCATCACTGAAAGACAAGCGGAAATCGAAAAGCTTGAACCAGCAAGCACAATTGAAAGTAGCGATACAACTGAAATTGTCGCTTTACTAAAACCAGATTATTCGCAAAAAATCAAAGCCATCGAAAGCAACGATTTACTTTCTCCTGCTGAGAAGCAAAGTAAGTTGATTCAAGAGGAAGTGAAGTTGCAAAAAGTCTTGGATGAGGAAATAAAAAATGCGGATAAAATTTTGGCGGTGACTCCTTTGGATGAAAAAACAGTGGAGAAAAAAGAACAATTGTTATTTTCAAAAGAACAGAGTCAGAATAGAGTCGATGAATCGAAACAATTATTGTCAGCAGAGGAAAAAAACAAGATCAAACCAGCGGAATTGTTTGAAAAAACGGATAAAAATTATGCTTTAGACATTCAGAAAATTGAGAATAGTGCGGGAGACGATAAGCAAAATCAATTGATTGCAAGAGAGCAAACTTCTCAAGAATTACTGAAAGCGAAAATTGAGAAAAATGAAAAAGCATTGTCGAAAAAATCTGACCCAACGCTTGAGGCGGAAAATCAGGTGCTGAATGAATTGATTGATGCATCGCAAAAAAGAATCGAAAATGCGGGTGTTTCATCTCCTATAGCGGAAAGCATTTCTAGTGAAAAAGTGGATGTTGAACTTCAAAAATCGGTTGCAGCTTTGCAGAAAGACAATCCATCGGTTTCGATTTACAATCTTGAATCTGCGAAAGATTTGGAGGACAGACGAAGAAAAGCAAGTATAGAATTTGGTGAACTTTCCTCTGAAATCGATAAATTAAATGCAGACATTGAAAATTCAAATCGAAGAAAAGCGAAAAAATTGAAAGTTACTTTGGCTGAAAAACAAGCGTCTTTGGCTGAAGTACAAAATACCTTGAATTCAATCGATCAGGAATTAGCTAAGCGCAATGAAAAACCAGCGGGTGTTTTTAAAGAAACTGCGATTAACGAAAATATTACTTACGAGGAGGAATTGAAAATCGCAAGTTCTGAGGAATACAAAACGATTGACAAACAAGTCGGTGAATCTAAAGTCTTGAAGGCAAAAATTGAATCACAAGAAAAGCAAGTGGAACAATTGATGCAAGAAAACAGAATTTTGATGTTGGTTGATTTGGAACAAAAAACGTTTGATAACCAAAAAACAATTGATGCAAACAATAAAAAGATTGTTGCTATCAACAAATCAATTGAAACGGATAAGAAAGCATATTCAATTCAGAAACAAGAAATTCAGAAAAACATCAACAGTTCTCCAAATGCATTGAAATTACAAAATTTGATTGCAAGAGAGGTTGAGCCAATTGAGCGTTTGGTCACAGCAACACCATCTATTTCATTGCCATCAAGCGGATTTGAAATTGCGGCTGAACCAAAAGTTGCACCTGTCAAATCAGCCATTCCAGTAGGCGTTGGATTGCCAGCTGGTTTGGTTTACCGAGTGCAAGTTGGAGCATTTGCCAAGCCAATCAAAGAGGAATTATTTAGAGAGTTTAACCCAGTTTCAGGAGAGAAATTGGAAAGCGGAATCATTCGTTACATGGCTGGTTATTTTGACAGTAGAAATTCAGTTTTGGAAGCGAGAACAAAAATTCAAGAATTGGGTTATACCGATGCTTTCCCTGTTGCTTACTGTGACGGTGTGAGAATCCCGATGTATGAAGCACGTCAGTTGGAAGAAAGCGGTCGTTGTGTCGCTAAAAAAGTGGAAGAATTGATTGCAGAAGTTGCTGTAAATGTAGCTGAAATGACACCAATAGATTCAACACAACGCGTGATGCCAAGTGCAAACAATTTGGGTGCATACAACCAAGCGCCGGGTGCTGTGAAAGCAATTGCAGTGGAAACGAGATTGGGCTTGTTTTATACGGTTCAAGTCGGGGTTTACAATACTCCAGTGCCAGCTTCGCAAATCAAAAACATAGAACCGTTGATTACCAAAAGACTTCCGAATGGACAAATTCGTTATTCAGCGGGAATTTTTCAAAATGTTGAAGGTGCGCAACCTAAGAAACAAGAAGCGATTGCGAAGGGAATTACTGACGCTTATATCACAGCTTATTACAAAGGAGAAAGAATCAGTTTAGACGAAGCGAAAAAATTATTGGCACAACTTGGAACTTCCATTTTAGAGAAAGTTGAAACCAATACAAATAAAATTGTAGCACCAGAAAAAATCCAACAAATCGCAAAGGAGACACAAAAAACGTTGATGCAACAGGCGAAAAACGAGGACAAAACAACCATGCGTTTGCAGTTGATTTCGAAAGAAGTTTATGATGAATTTCCGAAAGAAGTGTTAAGTAGATACAATGAAAACGGACAATTTTTCTTCGACGAAACAGATAAAAAAGTGAAATCTATCATTTATAAAAATATGGATTTCATGCCTCAGATTTATACTTTCAGAAAAGAAGTGGACACTGTTTTTATCAGTAAAAATGACACTTTGACGCCTGTTGGAACGATGGAAATCAAAGCCAATTATCCTAGCAAACAAATTTCAGGTGAAGTAGGGGATTGGTTGATTCGTTTGGGATATCAGCGCGAAATTTTCTTTGAGGAAAATAAAGTTCAAATTCGAATTTTCGGCATCAAGGATCAGGCGATTTTTGAAAGTATTTTGAAGCAAATGACTGAATTAGGATTTGTCGATTTGTTGAAATAATCGTTTTTGAAAGTTACTGCGATAAAAAATCAAATAATATCTTCCTAAATTCGTCCTGACAACTTACCAAAAAAGAATAGAAAAGATTAACTTTGCATCAATAATTGGTGATTATGACAGAAACAGGTTACGCAACCCAACATTCGGTTTTAGAAGAGTTGGTAGAACACAAAGATTTAATTGTGTACAACGACGACGTCAATACTTTTGACCACGTGATAGATTCATTGATCAGCGTTTGTAAACACGAAGTGGAGCAAGCGGAACAATGTACTTACATTATCCATTACAAAGGAAAATGTCAAGTGAAGAGGGGAGAATATGAGAAGTTGGAAGCGATGTGTACCGCATTGCTCGACAGAGGCATAAGCGCTGAGATTGAATAAATTTGGAAATTGTTTGAATCAATTTTGAAAGGTACAAAATTCTGAATTTGATAAAAAAATAGGAAAACTTGCAAAGAGAAAGAAAAAAGTAGTATCTTTGCACTCGCAAAAGAGATTAATTCTCATTGCAAAAGGCTTCGTAGCTCAACTGAATAGAGCACTACATTACGGCTGTAGAGGTTTCAGGTTTGAATCCTGACGAGGTCACAAAACAAAACGAGAATGAGAGCGAGAGCGTCATTCTCGTTTTTGTTTTTCATCATTCTCATTCTCATTCTGCTTTTCGTTTATCTTGATTTAATTCAGGAGAGTCTATTGAATACAAAATTATCTTTAAAGGGATCATGTCAAAATTCTGTGGACTTCACAGAAAATCAAGCATAAATTTGGGTTAATCTAAATAAAAAGAATCCAACATTTCTGACTCCTCTAAATTGAGCTCTGAAAGCTTTTATTTTTGCATTAA
>JBIKJE010000120.1:0-6882 GCA_044361165.1 Crocinitomicaceae bacterium
GGTTACAATGATTTTATGTATGTTTCTACAGGTTTGGGAATCCTAAAAATTAACCCAAGCAAGAATGAAGTAACCGATACATATTACCCAAATGCTTCCGAAAGTCCAATTTTGGAAATTGCCATCTTAAATGACACGATTTATGCCTTAACTGAAAACAAAGTCTACAAAGGTGCAGTCAATAATATTGCTTTGGCTGATCCCTCACAGTGGATTGTTGACAATAGAATTCCTGATCCAGGTGCAGCTGCAAGTTATAAAAGTTTAGTTGCCTTCGATAATGATTTGTTTATTAGCTATAACAAGGACATTTATGGTCAAGATTCAGTTTTCCGTGTCAATACAGGAAATTCGGAAATGGTTGTAGGAGACATTTTTGATTTGGAAATTACAGGATTGAAGGTAATCAACAACAATTTATATGTGATTCTTGACGGCGGGATCTTGTATTATGACAATACTTTTTCTTCAGTCAATTCAATCAATACTTATGCTTTTTCTACTCGTTTCAGATCCAATGGTGTCGCTTTAGCTGAAGGTGTACACTATATCGCCGATGAACTTAATGGCTTGGTTTTTTACAAAAACACAATTGACAACAGACCGTTGAATGTAAGTGGACCACCGAAAAATAGTTTCTTCACTTTGGGTGGAGCCAAAGATAAAATTGCAGTTGCTGGGGGCACTTTGTTGCAATCTGGTTTTGAATACAATCCTTCAGGAGCGTATGTTTTGCAAGATGAAAATTGGGCACTTTTTGATATGTTCAATCAACCTGCTTGGCAAGGAAAAGCAATTTGGGACATAAATTCTGTCTCTATAAATCCTAAGAATACTGATGAAATTGCAATTGGTGCCTACTGTGGCGATGCGCTTTCGATTGCAACTGATGGAAAACAAATTGATCAAGTGTATAGCGCGAACAATTCAATTCTTGAAGTTTCATCCCTGGGAAATAATGCTACTTGTGTCACGGATGTAGAATACGATGAAGATGGTAATTTATGGATTGCCAATGGTTTGTCAAATAAACCGCTGAAAGTTAAGACCGCCGATGGACTATGGTACGCTTTTGACTTAGGAGCCTCTGCAAAATCTAGACTTTCAGGTAAATTGGTCATTGATTATAATCAAAACAAATGGATGAATATATTGAATGCAGGACTTTTTGGTTATAATGATGGTGGTACGATATCAGATCCATCTGATGATCAATATAAATTGATAAACAGTGGCGTTAATTCAGGTGATTTGCCTTCTGATAATATTACTGCCATTGCGGTAGATTTTGACAATGAAATTTGGATTGGAACAGATAATGGCTTTGCAATTTTGTATAATTCTGAAAACATTTTTGAAGCTTTGCCAGGAGGTTATAACACGCAAAGAATCAAATTGGATTTTGAAGGAAATGTAGAATATATGTTAGGTAGTACATACATAACTGATATTGAAATAGATGGTGGAAATCGTAAATGGATGGGAACTGCTAACACAGGAATTTTTCTCCTTTCACCAGATGGTTTGGAAATTTTGGCTCATTATACCACAGAAAATAGTCCGCTGATTTCAAACAATATCATGGACATGCAAATTAATCAAATGACGGGTGAAATGTTTATTGCAACTGACAAAGGTTTACTTTCTTATCGCATTGATGCTTCTTATGAAGATCCTGAATACAGCGACGTGCAAGTTTTCCCAAATCCAGTCAATCCCTCATTTTTTGGTCCCGTAACGATTCAAGGAATTAAATACAATTCAGATGTGAAAGTGACTGATATAGCTGGAAATTTGGTGTACAAAACAACATCGAACGGAGGAACTGCCATTTGGAATTGTAAAAATTTAAACGGAGAAAGAGTCAAAACAGGCGTTTATCTAATTTGGACCACACCGAATGAGGGTAAAGGTCGAAAAGTGGGCAAAGTAACCATCATTAATTAGTTTTGAAAACAACAGAAAAGGGACTATTAATCAGTAGAATTCCATATTCAGAAACAAGTTTGATTGTCAAATGCTTTACCCAAAACAATGGGCTGAAAGCATTTCTATTTCAAGGGGCAAAAAAGAAAAATGCTCATGTGATGATGCCCTTGGCCCCATTGGAATTTACTTATTATCAGAGGAATGATAGTCAATTAGGCAAAATGACTGAAGCACAGTTGTTTTACACTTTCATGGATTTGCCTTTTCATCCCTTCAAGTCAGGGATTGTGTTTTTTATGGCAGAAATGTTGCAAAACGTATTGCATGATGATGTCAAGGATGCGCCGCTTTTTGAATTCATGGTCGATGAATTGAAGTGGTTGGATCACACTACTGAATTTACCAATTATCCCATTTATTGGTTGCTTGAATTGACCCAATATTTGGGGTTTTATCCTCTTGTCGTGGATGAAAACGGAACTTATTTTGATTTAGAGGATGGACAATTTGTTGCGTTTGCTCCCAGAAATCACACCTCTCAAAAAAGTGAAACTGTTGATTTCTTAAGGCAAATAATTGGCGATTCAAAAGAAGAAATTCTTGCACTCTCTGTTTCGAAAATTGACCGCAAAAAATTGATGAATTTATTGTTTGATTATTACCGTTTTCACATTCCTAATTTTAAAGAATTGAAATCAATTGAAGTAATTGAATCACTCTGGAGCTGAAGAATAAAAAACGCCCCGTTAAAAAACGGAGCGTTCAAATGTTGCAAGCTGAGAGCCTTAAAACGTTAAACATAATTTTATAGAACCTACTTTTTTGGTTCCTTGATAAAGATAGTAGAAAAATCTAATATCTCCATGGAATTTGTTTCAAAATTTCTCACTTTGGCATTCACCATTGTAATAAAATCGTCATTAAACACTGGCATTACTACAGCTTCATCAATGATAATTTGGTCGCATTTCACGAGTAAAGCCAAGCGCTTGTCATTGTCTTTTTCCCTCATAGAAGCTTCTAATAAAGCATTATATGTTGGATTATTGTATTGAAAAGGGTTTGATTTATAAACACTATTTTCACCACTGTAAAATAAGTCTAAGAAATTCGAGGCATCAGGATAATCTGCTACCCATCCCGTCTTCCAAATCAATGCATTTCCGGTTTTAATAGCTTTTTCTCTTTCTTTCAAAGAACACAATTTGATATTGATTTTGATGTTCAAGTTCTCTTTCAATTGTTTTTGAATTCCTTTTGATAATTCATAGGTTGAACTTCCTTTTTGTGTATTGATGTATATATCCATCACTGGAAATCCATTTCCATCAGGATAACCTGCACGTGCTAGTAACTGTTTTGCCTTAACAACATCAAATTGGAATCCCTTGACTTTGCTATTTGGATAACTACTCCCAGGTGGTACAAAACCATTTAACATTGGGTAGCCCTCACCTTTCATCCAGTTTGTTACCAATTCGTTGCGATCTACTGCAATATTAAATGCCTTGCGCACATTTACATCATTAAAAGGCTTCACACCGGTTGCAAAACCGAAAAAATTAACACTTACACTGCTTTTGGAATCTACTTTGTGCTTGATGTTTTTTCCTGCTTGTGCTTCTTTCAATGTTCCCAAGGTATTTTCGATTTCATCCGCTGGAATTTCTAGAATGATGTCGATTTTTTCTTTTCTAAAAGCCAATAATTCATCTTTTTTGGTTTTCGAATACGTCAAAACCACTTTGTCTAAAAATGGCAATTGGTTTCCATAACCATCTTTTTTCCAATATCTAGGATTTCTTTTGAGTGCAAGTCCTTGGTTGTCCCAAGTATCAATTTGAAAAGGACCAGTACCAACAGGATGCTTCAAAATTTCTTTACCATATTTTTCATATGCTTCAGGTGCAAAAATCCCCAAGTTGGAATGTGTTAAAATTTTGTCAAAACCTACAAAGGATTCTACTAAAGTGATTTGAATAGTTTGATTATCAATTACTTTAATTCCATCTATACTTTGACCTTTCATTGAAAGCTTAGTTGCATTGTGAAATTTTTTGGCTCCTTTAATTTTGTTTATTAGCAAGTTGCCAATTTTGTTTTCAGGTAAACCACTGCAAGCGAATTGCATACAAAATTCAATATCAGTCGCTACAATTTCACGCCCAATTTCATCCGAAAAACAGTCGTCATTGTGAAAAAAAACACCTTTTCTGATTTTGAAAGTATATGTTTTAGCATCAGGGCTGATAGTAAAATGTTCAGCCAAAGAAGGAATAACGTGCGTACCTGTTTGATCGATTTTCAAGAGTGATTCAAAAATCTGATTATTGATTCGCTGTTCATAAACGTCTTCAGAGGAAAGAGGAAATAAGTTGGTGATTTTTTCAGAAGACATCAATCTCAAATCACCGCCATAAGCTGCTCCTCCTGATGCGACTAACTTTTCAGTTGAATCGTCAGAACAAGCAAAGGTGATGAAGAATAAACCAATCCAAAGCAGTTTTGATTTCATTTTCTAGATAAAATTGAAATCAAATATATGAAAAACTAATTGTAACAATTACAATTATAATTTCCGTCCATTAATTGTCTTGCGTTAAGTAACCAAGTTTTCCTCTTACTCTTTGCAAAACGCCATTGGCAATAATACTTGCTTTGTGAGCACCAACTTTCAATGCTGCATCAATTTTGCTCGGATTTTCCATGTAATCATCGTAAATTTTGCGGTGATTTTCGAATTTAGATAAAATTAATTCTAACAAAGCCAATTTCGCGTGTCCATAACCATAACCTCCAGCCAAATATTTGGTGCGCATGTCATTTTGTTGTATCTCATCAGCCAGTAATCTATAGATTTTGAAGACATTGCAAGTTTCAGGGTCTTTCACATCATCCAAACCTTTAGAATCTGTTTCGATGGAAAGAATTTGTTTTTTTAATTCTTTTTCAGGCAGAAAGATGTTGATGAAATTGTTTCGAGATTTACTCATTTTTTCCCCGTCCGTTCCAGGAACCAATTGTGTATTCGCTTGAATTTTATCTTGCGGAAGCACAAAAGTTTCGCCCATTTTGGCATTGAATCTTGACGCAACATCTCGTGTAAATTCCAAATGCTGTAATTGATCTTTTCCGACTGGAACAAATTCTGCATCATAAATCAAAATATCCGCTGCCATTAACATTGGATAGGTAAACAAACCAGCATTCACATTGTCTAAACGGTCAGCTTTGTCTTTGAAACTGTGCGCCAATGTCAATCTTTGAAAAGGAAAAAAGCACGATAAATACCAAGAAAGTTCAGTCACTTGCGGCACATCACTTTGTCTGTAGAAAATAGTTTTTTCGGTGTCAATACCAAAAGCCAACCAAGTCGCAGCAGTAGAATACGTATTGTTTCTCATTGTTTCGCTGTCTTTGATTTGCGTAGAAGAATGCAAATCAGCGATAAATAAAAATGAATCATTTGATGGGTCATTTGCCAACTCAATTGCTGGTTGTATGGCGCCTAAAATGTTCCCTAAATGTGGTGTTCCTGTGCTTTGAATGCCTGTAAGTATGCGTGCCATTTTTTTGTTTTTGAAATGCGAATTTAAAGATTTTTAGAGGAATAGTCTTGCAATTAGGTAAATTGATTTCGCGAAAATCACTAAATTTGAAATGTGAATGCAATTCGAGGAATTTTTGGTTTAATATTTAAGATTTATGTGGGGATTGTTTTTATCGTCACATTCCTGATTTTTTATATACCTATTTTAATATTCTTAAGTAAAGATTCATGGAAAAGAGGTGCATTTAAGATTCACATCGTTTGGTGTTATGCTTTCAGAATTTTGGCTTTTTTCCACGTGATTTTCAAGAAGAAAGCCGCTCTTCCAGATGGACCTTATGTAATCATCGCCAATCATTCCTCTTATTTGGACATTTTTGTAATGTATTCCATCATGCCAACCCATCCTTTTTTGTTTTTAGGAAAGTCAGAGATTTTGAATTATCCGCTTTTTAAAACACTCTTCAAAAGATTAAATATTCCTGTTTTTAGAAATGACCGTGTGAAAGCGGCTAAATCTTTTATCCAAGCAAAAAGTGCATTAAAGAATGGCTGGTCGATTGTCATTTTTCCAGAAGGAACAATTCCCGACGAAGATTGGCCGAAAATGATTCCTTTCAAAGAAGGTGCCTTCAAGTTGGCTAAAAGTGCAAATGTTCCGATCGTTCCCTTGACTTTTACCAATAATTACAAGTTACTCTCAGATCCTGAATGTGTTTTAGGGCCGGCCAGACCAGGTTTATCACATGTTTATTTACATGAGTACATTTCCAAAGAAAAAGTCGCTGAACTTTCTGCGGAGGAATTAATGAATTTGTCGCATGATATCATCAATGCACCAATTTTAGCCACACACCCAAACTTAAAACCGTAAGTTTTCATTAACTTTGTATTTCATTTTTGAAAAGACATGGAAATTACCGAAGAAATCGTAGATCACATCGCACATTTAGCTCGTTTAGAATTTAAAGGCGAAGCAAAAAATGCCATTCGTCAAGACCTGTCTAGAATCATTCAATTTATGGACAAATTGAGTGAAATTGATACCGAAAATGTTGAACCACTGATTTTTATGTCAGATGAGGTCAATGTGTTACGCGAAGATGTTGCTGAAGAAACGATAACACAGGCAGAAGCATTGAAAAATGCGCCCAAAAAAGATTCTGACTATTTCAGAATTCCAAAAGTATTGGATAAATAAGCCTTGGTTTTTCCAATTTCTCACAAAAATTCTCAGTCAATTGAACATCTTTTCGATGAAAGCGTATTAATTCATTAATTTTGAACGTTTGGCTTTAAACAAGCTTTTCAAATAAATAACCATGGCTGTAATCGTTTTTATTGTTTTCATCACTTTGGCGTTGAGTCTCTACGACTTCGTTACTTCCAGAGATGTCGCGCGA
>JBIKJE010000121.1:0-6880 GCA_044361165.1 Crocinitomicaceae bacterium
ATGAAATCCCTGCAAATATCAAAGAATTGTATAAAACTGCTTGGGAGATTTCACAAAAATCTATCATTGAATTAGCAGCTGATCGTGGCGCATACATCTGTCAATCACAATCTTTGAACATTTTCATGGAAAATGCAAACTTTGGAAAATTGACTTCGATGCATTTCTACGGTTGGAAAAAAGGATTGAAAACAGGAATGTATTACTTGAGAACGAAGGCAGCAACAGATGCTATCAAGTTTACTGTAGATAAAAATATCACAGAACAGCCCGCAAGCAATGTTCAAGATGCAATTGTAAAATCAATTGAGGAAGAGCAAGCTGCAATTGCATGTTCATTAGATGATCCAGACGGATGCGAAATGTGTTCAGGGTGATTTATATCATAATTGACTAATTAAAGCGCTGCAAAATTCAACTTGTAGCGCTTTTTTTGTACCTTGTAATTATCCAAATTCATTGACATGAAAGACATCACGAACAAAGCAGAAATAGAAAATTTAATTGAAAATTTTTATGGGAAAGTATTTCAAAATGAAATATTGGCTCCTTTTTTTAAGGGATTGGATTTTAAAGCACACAAACCGCAAATGGTTCATTTTTGGTCGTTTGTGTTAATCAGTGAGCCAGGTTATAAAACCAATGTAACAGAGAAACATCTACACATGCCCTTGAAAGCAGAACATTTTGAAATTTGGATCAAACTTTTCAAAGAAACAATTGATGAATTATTTGTGGGCGAAACTGCGGAAATGGCTAAGCAAAGAGCAGATCTAGTTGGTTGCACGATTTTGGAAAAAATAAAAGCGAAACAAAACAGCAATTAGTTTTGGTCTTTTCTTGGTAAATTCATTAGTATTACTGTAATCATAATCAAAATGATACCAGACCATTGGTAAATATTAACTTTTTCATGGAGTAGAAAATAAGCCATTAAAACTGAAACAGGAATTTCTACTGACGAAAGGATAGCTCCCAATCCGAGATTGATTTTCGGCATTCCAATCGAAAACAAAACTGGAGGCAAAATGGTACCAAAAAGCGCCAATACAATTCCCCAACTTGTAAATATTTGCCAATTAAATTTTTCAATTAAAGATGGAAAAGAGATTAGCATAACAATGATTAGACCGCCCAACAACATCCAAATCGTTCGTCGAAATGCGTGCATTCCAAGGGCAATTTTTCCTGAAGTGTAAACTGAAACAGTATATGAAACAGCCGCCAATAGTCCCCAGCCAATTCCTGTAAAATTGATCTTTTGCATATCAAAAAGCATATTGGTTGCTAAAATTGTTCCAAATAAAATCAAAATTACAGCAATTATTTTCCCAAATGAAGGTGTTTTTCGAGTTAAGATAATATCCAACACAACACCCATCCAAACTGTTTGCATCAATAAAACAATACCAATTGAAACAGGTATTAATTGCACTGCTAGATAGTAAAAGGTACTGGTTAGTCCTAATGAAGTACCAGCCAAAATCAACTTAAAGATGTTTGATTTATTTGATGTTTTTATCGTTTTCTCATCTTTTGTCTTCACCAACGTATTCAATATTAGCAAACCAATCATCCCAATAACAAATTGAGAAACAGTTATTTCTGCAATACTAAAACCGTCATCATAAGCAAGTTTGACATAAGTGGCTAAAAGACCATAACATGCCGCACCAAGCGCAACCAATAAGCTACCTTGTATTATTTGTTTTTTCATAAATCTGAACTTGATTGGTAGTACTTCGTTTTGATCAGTGCCTTACAAAATTAGTAATCAAAGTGAATAAGAGTAATGAAATTCAGATTATTATTCGGTAAGAAAAAAGTTAATTGTAATTTTTGTATCACAAATTGTGTTAATAACTTTATTTGACTCAAAAGTATTTTCTTTAAAAAAAAACTAACTTCGATTCAATAATTAACACTTTTAATAAATTAAATTCTATGAAAAACTTAAACAAATTAATTTTAGTTGGTCTTTCTGTTGCAATGATTGCAACGTCTTGTTCAATTGAAAAAAGAGTTCACAATTCAGGTTACCATATTACTTGGAACAAGGTAAAACACCAAGCTGATGGTGAGAAAATTGAAACAGCTAGTAATGAAGTTAAAGAGCACAAAAACAAAAATTTTGTAAATCTTGAAAAAGAATCTGTTGCTTCAAATGAAAAATCGAAAGAAAATGCTGTTCAAGCAAACTTGGAGGTTGCGAAAGTGGAGCAAATTTCAAATGAGTTAAGCCAAACTTCAGTTTTAACAAAAGAAAGCAAGAAAAATTCTATTGCTATTGAAAGCACATCTGCTTTGAATAGTCAATCTTCAAAAGTAAAACAAGGCACTGAATCGAAAGTGATTAAAGCTGCTATGAAGAAAATGGAAAAGTCATCTAAAGCACCAATGTCTAAAAGTGATAGAGAGTTATTGATTCTTATTTTACTTTGGGTATTCTTAGGAGGATTTGCTGCTCACAGATGGTATGCCGGTAAGCCTATTGGTTGGAATATCTTATTCATTCTTACAGCAGGAGGTTGCGGAGTTTGGGCAATAATTGATTTGATAAATATTATTAGAGGGGAGTTTAACTAATAATTCTTCTTCAATTAAAAGGTGAAAAAGTATATACTACTTATTCAATTAGCAGGGATGGTTATCATACCTTTGGTTTTGATAATACTCCCTGCTAATTTTTTTGACAATGGTCAAACCATTTGTTTGTCAGTACTTCTTGCTGACACCAAATGTCCCGGATGTGGCATAACAAGAGCCATTCAACACCTGATTCATTTTGATTTTGTTGTTGCTTTTAATTTCAACAAGTTGTCAATTATTATATTTCCACTTTTGGTTTATATGTGGATTAAAGAGTTTTTTGTTGTTTTAAAGAAGTATAAAGCGATAGTTGCTTAATGCCAAGATTTAAATTATTACGCTTCAAAAGGCCTGTATAAGGTTTGAAGTTTTAGCAGGAAAATCAAAAAAAAGATGGAATCCCATTTTAATTGTTACCTTAGAAAAATGAATCGAGGGTCGACATATTGCTGTAAAATGTGGAATAATCGTGCAAAAATAGTTTTGTTTTTATTGGTTTTTTGCATTCCCTACTTTTCTAATGCAAAGATTTTAAACAGTAGTTTGGAATCAACCAAGTTCCAACTTCAAGAATTTATTTTAAAAAAAGATACCAATAAGATTTACAGCTCCTTAAAGTTCATGAATAATCATTTTGAGAACTTTAATACACAAGATAATTTGGAACTTTTACTGCGGGTTTCCAAAAAAGAAAACAAACTGTCACTTTCGTCCTTGAAGGAATTATTTCTTCTAATTAGAAGATATTACAGTGCTGAAGGACAGCATTCTGAAAACTTTAAGTATACATTAAAAGCCTATAATGTTTTAATTAAAACCAAAGACCATGAAGGTACCATGTGGATTTTAATTGATTTGGGCAATGTTTTTTATGAAGAATTAGATTATCAACAAGCATTCAAATTTTACAAGCGGGCAGAAAATTCAGCTAGATTAGCAAAGTCTAATTACGGTCTTGGCGTGGTTACCATGAATTTGGGCCTTATCAAAGAGAGATTATTTTCATTTGAACAAGCATTGGGGTACTATTCTGCAAGTGCATATTATAGAACAATTTCAGGACAAATCAACACCCTTTCACTCATTTATGTAAAGATTGCATATTGTAATTTAAAATTGGGAAAACCAGATATCTGCTTAAATTATATCCATCGTGCAGAAACTAATTATAAACAAGCTAAGGTCTTAGGAAATGAAGCAATTGAAGCTCCTTATTCGATAAATTACGTTTATGCTGAGTACTTTGCGTCTAAAAAAAAGTATGATAGTTCTTTGATATACATTCAAAAAGGAATTGATTATGCTACTGAAAAACAGATGATTTACGAAGAGTTGATGGGAAATAATTTTAAATCAGAATATTATTTTCAAAACGGCCAATACAGGGAGGCAATCAAAAGTTTAAATCACTTTTTACCTTTTTTCAAAAAAAATAAAATCCTCAAATTCGAAAGACACGTTTACGATATTTTTCATAAATGTTATTCAGCATTGAACGATGAGAAAAATGCGACTTTATACGCCCAAAAGTATGTTTTGATTGACGACAGTTTAAAAAGATATGATTCAAATGATAATTTGGAAATGATGAGATCCATTGTTTCGGTTTATGAAACAAATTTCAAAATAAATAGCACCCAGAAAAATTTACAGTTTGAAAAAGTGAAAAATGCAATGCGGCAAAATGAAAGGAATAAGTATTGGTACATTGCCATTATTTCGGTTTTCTGTGTTTTTCTATTATTTGGATTGTTTTTAAATACCCAAAAGAATAAATTGAAAATGGTCGATTTACACAATAGGTTGATTGAGCAAAATAATAAAATTAAGTTTAATTCAATTGAACTGAACAAGTCTAATCAATTGAAAGACAATTTATTTTTTGTGATTTCTAATGATTTGAGTGAACCACTTAATAGACTAAAATCTGATTTAGTAAATTTAAAAGATTCCTTGGGTGACAAAAAAATTGCAGAAAATATAGAAAGCACTTTAAATGAAACAATTCATCTATTTGAAGGTCTGTTAGATTGGTCAAAAACGGATCAAAATCAAAACATTTTTAATCCAACAAAAGTGAGTTTGGATATCAATATCAATAAAGTAATTTCTTTTTACCTAAATGACATTCAATCAATGGATATAAAGGTGATTAATAAAAGTGTTGCTTTATCTACTTTTGCCGATCAAAATATTCTTCAAACCTTGTTGCGAAATATTATCAGTAATTCAATTGCAGCACTTAGAAAGTGTGATTTTCCAAAAGTGATAGAAATTGAAACTTTTGTACATAATCATTATTTGATTGAATTGTTGATTTCAGATTCAGGTCCAGGTTTTCCAGTGGAAATTTTGCACCAATTTAATCAAATGGAATATGAGATAAACGCAAAAAGAAGTGGCTTAGGTCTTTCCATTTGTAAAGTGCTTTCGAAAATGAGTGGTTGGAAAATTGAAATCGCTAACGACAGCAAACATGGTGGTGCGAGCATTAGTATTTTTATTCCAATATATAATCAAGTCGAAGCTAGTGAAGCAGCAAAAGAATTGCTAGTTTCAGAGAAAGTTAAAACTACATTCTTGCCTTTGCATGAGTTCAAGGTGTATCAAACTTCGGAAATTAGGACATTTTTAAAAACAGTTGAACATTTGGATGATGTTCCCACCAAAGATTGGATTGTCGCCATAGAAAATGCAGTGAGAGAGGGAGATCAAAAGTATTTTTCTGATTTACTTGATAAATTAAAAGTTTAGATTTAAATGGTTTTATTACAGCGTGTTAAATTTGATTTAAACAAGACTTTTTTGCTTCTTGTAGCTTGGCTTTTCACCACGAATTTATACGCCACCGAGATTCAACCTATTCAATTTCTGAAAACTTTTAATCAAACAAAAGATACTGTAGGACTTTATAAAAACTTATATGAATTAGAAATTAATTTTGATTACTATAACGAGCCCGAATTGATTGTCGAATTATTGAAAAGTGGAAAATTAGCAGAAGAATTAAATGCCATTCAACTGAGTCAAATTTATTTTGTGACCAAAAAATACTACGATGCAAACGGCAATAAATCTATGTCATTTGAATACGCACTCAAGATTTATAGATTACTCATAAAAACAAAGAAGGACGAAAATTTGATTTGGATTTTAATTGATTTGGGTAATATTTTCTACGGGCAAAATGATTATGAAAATGCCCAAAATTTTTATCAAAAAGCGGAAAATATTGCTCTCAATGAAAAAAAGTACCATCAATTGGCGGTAATCCACCTGAATTACGCACTAATTCATTCAAAAAGAAAGTCTTATCAAGAGGCTTTGAGAGAAATGAGAATAAGTAATTCTTTCCGATTAAAAAGCGAAAACATTAAAATGATTTCAGACAATTACATCAAAATGTCAGAAATTTATTTGAAAATTGACCAAAAAGATTCTTGTTTGTACTATTTAAAACAGGCACAGTTTATTTATAAATATAAGGGTATACCTACTACAATTTTGGTCGAAATTCCAAATATGATTGATTTGACTTATGCAAAATATTACCTGCATGTAAAGGATTATGATAAAGCCCTAATTTCGATTGCCAAAGCTAGAAAATACAGTAAAAACAGAACCTTAGTTTTTGCCTACATCGAAGATATGGTGGTGGAATCAGAAATTTATTTGGCGCAAAAAAAGTATGAGGAATCCATTGATGTATTGAATCAATTATTGATTTTTTTAAAGGAAAATGATATACAAGATGAGCGAATTTCTATTTATAAAAGGTTAGGATCAATTTACTCAATGAAGGGAGATTGGGTCAACGCTAATTTAGCTTATTCAAATTACATCAAGCTTGAAAAGATTTTGGATAATTCCAATGTAAAGTCTAAGCTAAATGTAATTCGCTCTGTTTCTGAAATGTATGAGAGTGATCTGAAAATTCGAGAATCAAAGGAAAAATTGGAAATAGAAAAATTAAATTATCAGCTGACAATCGATGAAAAAAACACTTCTATTATTATAATTGTAGTTTCGTCCGTTTCCTTTTTTGTGTTTTTCATATTGTTTTTAACGCAGAGAAATAGCAAGCGTAGATTAAAGATTCTGCATCAGAAAATGGTCGATCAAAACCTTGAAATTGGACTTAATTCAAAAGAACTTGAAAAGTCTAATTATTTGAAAGACAAACTTTTTTCCATCATTGCCCATGATTTGCGAAATCCATTGAATCGGATGTTGGTTGAATTGGCAATTTTGAAAAAGAGCTTACAAGGTGATCCACAGATTCGGCAGATGG
>JBIKJE010000122.1:0-6860 GCA_044361165.1 Crocinitomicaceae bacterium
ATTGTAAAAAGAAAAGATAAATATTTGTTTATCAAAAGAAATGGCGTTTGGGATTTGCCTAAAGGAAAAGTTGAGCCCAGTGAAAGTACAGTGATGGCTGCCAAAAGAGAGATAGAAGAAGAATGCGGAATTAAAAATCCAACTGTCAATGATCTTATTCTCATTACCTATCACACTTATACCTATGCAGGAGTTCCAACATTGAAAAAAACGTTTTGGTACGAATTGTCATACGAAGGAACGAAGAAATTAAAACCTCAAATGGAAGAGGGAATTACCAAAGTAGAGTGGATAGAAAAAGACAACATTGAAAAAAAGTACAACAAAACTTTTGCTTCAATCAAAGATGTCTTGGATCAATATTTTAGCAAGTAATCCAAGTAAGAACTTGTTTAAATCAAGCTGTTAGCTCAATATTCAGATTCGATTGATTAAATTAATGCCTAATTTTTTGTTAATTAAAGCCTTTGAATAAATAGAAAATTGTAACCTTGTATAAAAATAAGAAACTATGAAATCAATATTGACAATTATGGTGCTTGCAGCTTTGAGTTTTTCGGCTGCTGCTCAAGATGCAAAATCAACTGAGAAAAAAGCAAAAACAACAAAAACCGCCAAACAAAAATTACCAATTACGTTTAAAACATTGGAAATTGTAAGACCAAATATTGCTTTTGGAGCAGACGAAACTTTCACATTTGAATTCAAAAACACAGGTAAAACGCCAATCATTATTAGTAACGTGCAAACAAGTTGTGGATGTACAACTGCTGAGAAACCATCTGAACCAGTTCAACCTGGAAAAAGTTCAAAAATTGCTGTTAAATACGATACCAAAAGAGTAGGTGAATTTACCAAAACGATTACTGTCACAACCAATGTTGGAGATCCAATTGTGTTGACAATTAAAGGGAAAGTTGCTGCGGAAGCACCTAAAAATTAAGAAAATACATTAATTTAAGAAACCACTTTATTTATTTAAAGTGGTTTTTTTTGTGATCTTAGTTTCCAAATTATTTTTGCACACTTTTTCAATTTCATGAACAAATTTCTTCATTTTAGGCTTTGAAAGTAATGTTTGTTATCTTTGAACTTTAAAAATAATTCAATGTCAAAAGAAGTATATATTGTTGATGGAGTTCGCTCTGCGATTGGAAATTTTGGTGGAACTTTAGCTGTTGTTCGCCCTGACGATTTAGCTGCAAACGTAATGAAATCCTTGGTTGAAAAGCATCCAAATTTAGATCTAAATTTAATTGAAGATGTGATTTTTGGTTGTGCAAATCAAGCTGGAGAGGACAATCGAAATGTGGCAAGAATGTCTGCTTTAATGGCTGGGATCCCAATTACTGCAGGAGGAGAAACGGTCAACAGACTTTGTGCTTCAGGAATGGCAGCAACAATTAACGCTGCTAGAGCAATCAAAGATGGAGCTGGAGAAATCTACATTTCTGGTGGCGTTGAAAATATGACACGCGGACCTTGGGTTATTTCTAAAACAAGCGCAGCATTTGGAAGAGATGCACAAATGTTTGATTCTTCCTTTGGTTGGAGGTTTATTAACCCAAAACTGGAAGCGCTTTACGGTGTTGACAGCATGGGAAATACCGCTGAAAATTTGGCGCAACTGTATCATATTTCTCGTGAAGACCAAGATGTTTTTTCAGCATGGTCACAAGAAAAAGCATTCAAAGCGCAACAAAATGGAATTTTGGCGCAAGAAATTACGCCAATTGCGATACCACAAAAAAGAAAAGATCCTGTCATTTTTGATAAAGACGAATTTATGCGTCCTGAAACTTCATTGGCAACTTTGGGAGGTTTGAGACCCGCATTTGCGAAAGATGGAACGGTGACTGCTGGAAATGCTTCTGGATTGAATGACGGAGCTGCAGCCTTATTAATTGCTTCGGAATCAGCGTTGAAATCTCAAAACTTAAAACCTTTGGTTAGAATTGTGAGTGCGGCTGTTGCTGGTGTTGAACCAAGAATTATGGGAATCGGTCCGGTTTACGCATCTGAAAAAGCATTAAAAAGAGCTGGTTTGACTTTAGATCAAATGGATGTTTTGGAATTAAACGAAGCTTTTGCAGCACAAGTTTTGGCTTGTACACGTAAAATGGGATTAGATGACAATGACCCGAGAATCAATCCAAATGGTGGAGCAATCGCATTGGGACATCCACTAGGAATGTCAGGTGCAAGAATTTTGCACGCTGCAGCCAATGAGTTAGTTAGATCTAACAAAAGATATGCTTTGGTTACCATGTGTATTGGAGTTGGACAAGGTTATGCAACAATAATTGAGCGCGTTTAATTTCAACCTTTCTAGTAAATCGTTCGTTCAAATACATAAATAAAAGCCTATGCGTTTTTTTATTATTTCCAGTTTGTTTATTTCGGTACTTCTTGTTTCATGCAGAAAAGAGAAGGCGATTTGGGAATCAGATTGGAGTTTGCCGTTGGTAAGTGATACACTCAATTTGAAAAATTTGGTCACCGATTCGTTTTTAGCGCTCAATGGTTCTGGAAATTATCAGTTGGAAATTAATAGAAATATTTTAGATTTAAATTTATCTGATTACATTGAAATTCCTGATACCACTATTGCTCAAAAATATTCTATTGCTTCTGGAACACTCAATGTGCAACCAGGAACGAGTTTTGTAAACAACAACAAAGACCATCTTTTTGATTTGCAAGGTGCTGAACTTAAACGTGTAGTTATTTCGGAGGGGAAAATCAAAATCAGTGTTGAAAATCCGATTGAGACTAAAACGATTTTTACAGTTAAATTGCCGAAAGCAAAAAAGGACGGTTTTGCAATTTCGAAAACTTTTCAAGCACCAGCTGGCACAAATGCTTATCCCTCTGTTACGAGTGCTGAAATTGATTTGTCTGGATATGAATTAAATTTGACTGGTACCGATGGTTCAGGATTTAATCTTTTACAATCTCAAATGATCGTTCAAACAGATGAATCTGGAGTTGCCGTTAGTGTGAATAATTACGATACAACCAAGTTCATCATTGAAATGGAAGGAATCAAAATGAATTATGCGCGAGGCTATTTTGGAAATCTAATTGTTCAAGATACCTCAGATTTATATGTTGAATTTTTAGATAAAATCACGAGTGGCATTTTTGATTTACCAGCCACAAATATTCAATTTATCATTTCAAACGGTATCAAAGTTTCTGCAAGAGCAACATTGAATTCTTTGACAAATACCAATTCTTACTCTGGCACAAGTGTAACGTTGAATCACCCACAAATGGGCGTTCCATTTATCATTAATCAAGCAACTGGAACTTGGGATTCGTTTTTTGCTTCAATCAAAACGATCTTATTTACCAGTTCAAATAGCAACGTTGAGCAATATATCGAAAATTTGGGTGCACATCAAAAATTAGATTTCAAGCTTGAGCTCAATCCATATGGAAATATTTCTGGTGGTTGGGACGAATTTTTCCCAAATAGTAAATTGCAAGTAATGTTGAAAGCACAAATGCCTCTGAGTGCCTCAATGACCAATTTAACGATTCAAGACACTTTTGATTTGAATATCGATTCAGACCCAAATAATACACATATAGCTGCTGGAAAATTGAAATTGAAAGTTTCCAATGCTTTTCCATTACAAGGAGAAGTGAAAATGTTTTTATTGGATGCATCTGGTCAATTAATTGAAACAGTCAATGGTTCTGAACTAATTCCATCTTCTGTGTACGGAACGCTGATTTCAGGTCAACTGCAAAAATCAGATGCAACGATTTATTTTGATTTGAATTCGAATACGCTGAATAAAATTAATTCTATCAAAAAAGTGGTTGTTAAAGCAGTGCTTAATACACCTGATCCATTGACAAATAACTCCAATTTTGTGCTGATTCCAGAAGGTGCTTTCATGGCATTTAAATTAGGGACTGCTTTTCAACTTGAAAATCGATTGTAAATGAGAAATTCCATTTTATTCTTTTTCCTACTTGGTTTTCATCAAGTTTTTGGTCAATTGTGGATGCCCATTCAATATGATACCACATTGATTCAACATGAATTCATTTTATCAGGAGACAACGCGTACAATTCAACTGGTTTGCGCAATAGTATGGCAGATAGATTATTTAACGGCGGAGTAATTTCAAATGAGGTGATCGATAAAAGCTACGATGCGCATAGAGGATTGAATCGTTTAGGTAAAAATCTACAAGCTGAATTCGAATACCGCAATTACAAGGCAAATATTTTTGGAAATCAAAATTGGGGATTTCTTGTTAAAGGTGGATATTATTTTCTTGGATCTGCCGCATATTCTGATGATTTATTTGGTTTAGTTTTCAAAGGCAATGACCATTTTTTAGGTTCAACAGCTGAATTTTCAGGAACAACTGTGAATTTAACCGGTTTTCAGAAGGTAGGATTTGGCGTGATTTCAAAAAAAGGAAAGTCCTCCATTACCTTGAATTTTGTGAATGTTTCTAATGTTTATAGAGGAAATTTACAAACTGGTTTGTTGACCCAAGATGCAGAAGCAACATCAATTGATTTAGAAATCGACGGTTCGTTCTCTTATACAGACAAAAATCAATTTTCTAATGGAGTGGGTGCTGCTCTTGATTTGGATTTCAAAATTCCTTTTCAATGGTTAAATGGAAGGAAAGCATATATACAATTACAAGCAAAAAATTTAGGCTTGGCCATTATGCATCAAGGAATGAAAAGTTATACTGTTGATTCATCGTATAATTATTCAGGTTTCAATTTTGAGCAGATTTTCAATAATCAATCCCTATTTGGAAATGACTTTTCAGTGTTGGACTCATTGCAAATTCAAACTGAAAGGAAAAAAAATTGGGTCACTTTGCCAAGTATGTTTCAAGCAGCAAAACTAATTGATGAAAATTATCAAGGGAAAGTTCAATCGTTGTTTGGATTGCGACTTTATCCAACATTGAGTTATACACCGATGCTTTATTTGGGTTTTAACTATCGCCCAGTCAGATTTTTAGATTTAGGATTCATTGGAAGTTACGGTGGATTTGGTGGATTTAGAACTGGATTTTATGCAAATTTTAACTTCAAAAAAATACAAATCGGAGCAGGAACTGAAGACGTTTTAGGAATTGTTTCCAAGAATGCGTTCGGTCAATCATTTAATTTAAGATTAAGATGCAAATTATAAAAATCCTTTTCGTTTTTGGAGTTTTGACGATTACTAAAAATATCCAAGCGCAAATCAAGTTTTTCAATATTTACACGAACAACGGTTATGATTTTGGAGAAGGCATTTGTCAACTTTCAGACAGTAGTTATTTGATTACTGGCTCATCAAGTAGTTTTGGTGAAGCTCCTGCTCAAGCATTTATACTACATGTTGACAGTTTGGGAAATCGACTTTGGTCAAATGCATACGGAGGCGCTGAAAGTGATTGGGGAAGACGTATTTTCGCTGTGGAAGGCGATGGAATTTATGTCGCTGGATATACCAATTCATTTGGAAGCGGATTGTTTGACTTCTACTTTTTCAAAACCGATTTCGAAGGTAACTTATTGTTTGAAAAAACTTATGGTGGTTCAAAATTTGAAAAATTACATGGCGCAGTGATGATGCCTGATACTACTTTCATTTTAGTTGGAGAAACGAGTTCGAATGATACAGAGGTAGAAGACATGTATTTGATGCGATTAAAATCAAACGGTGATACAATTTGGACTAAAACGATTGGCTCTGCAGGTAAAGATATCGCTAAAAATGTAAATATCGTTAATGATAGCACTTTCATCGTGGTAGGAGATTATTTCGTTACCGATTCATTGATGCAAAAGGCCATTGTGTTGAAAATGAATCTAAATGGAAACATTGATTGGACCAATTATACAGGTCAAAACGGAAACTATTCGTTAAATGATGTAACAGTCAATAATGGGATTATTCGTGCAGTTGGAAGCAATTTTGTAATTAACAGTGATCAAACCCAATTTACATACATTTACAAATACTTGGCTAATACTGATGGAAGTTTGATTTTTGAATTAGTTGATCAAAGTGGAACAGATGCAAGAATTGATTATTTGACTTCCTATGGCAATACCACAAAGTTTTATATTGCTGAACAAGCCACAAATAGTACAATTCCAGTTTTTGGAGTAGGAGAGGATTGTTTTGTTCGCAGATACAGTGAGTATTTGTTTTGGGAAAATTTTCCTGCTTTGAATACTTCTAATTTGGGACAAGATCAAGTAAATCAATTTATTCCAACTTCTGATGGAGGCGCAATTGTAGTAGGATATAACACTAGTTTTGGAACGGGAGGAAAGAATATTACGTTGGTTAAGATTGGACCAAATGATGATTTTCCAGAATCTTATACTGCTCCGATTGAGAATAGTTTGTTGTCAGTAGAAGCACTTGATAACACGGAGCATTTGTCAGTTTTTCCAAACCCTGTAGATCAAATTTTACATATTGAAAATGAAAATGCTGAGTTAGTTCAAATTCAAATTATCGATCTTTTTGGAAAGGAAGTTTTTAAGAGTACTTTTAATTCCAGTATCGATTTAGATTGCACTACTTTTCAATCAGGGATTTACTTTCTTCACTTTGAATTCAGCGGAAAATTAAAAGTATTGAAGGTTGTCAAGAAATAGATTTCATTGATTTGTATTTATACAAGAAAAGTATCGAAAAAGAAAAAGGCTGTCATAACTGACAGCCTTTTTACATTCTAATTGATGTCTAGTCCTGAAATAGCGATACACAATTTTATCGTTATGGAAAAAGGAGAAAAAGTCGCTTATGAAAAGCGCAGTCAAAAGGATTATTCAATGTCTTTCAAATTAGGTGTTGTTAGTGAAGTTG
>JBIKJE010000123.1:0-6859 GCA_044361165.1 Crocinitomicaceae bacterium
TTGACAGTATCTAAGTTGTTACACAAGATCTTAACCAACGCTGTTGCCCAGCTTCCGCCACCAATTACTGCTATTTTTCTTGAATTACCCATCTGCTAGTTCGTGTACAAATGTAATAAAATTGATGTATAAATTGTATCCCACGGAAAGTGAGAATCAAAAAAGTAAACTAAATCCAAAAGTCAATAAATCAATCTAGCAAAAATCGCTATTTGCCAAAATCACTACATTTGCATCAAAATCAAAGTATGTCTAAGATTCTGATCAAAAATATCAAGGGACTGGTGCAAGCTGGCGAAAATTTTGCTCACACTGTAAAAGGCAAAGCGATGGCTGAACTTCCAGTGATTGAAAATGCGTATTTGGCGATTGAAAACAATGTAATCGTTGATTACGGAACCATGGAAGAATGGGGCGGAATTGCCGATTGGAGAGATTTAGAAATCATTGACGCGGACGGAAAATATGTTTTGCCTGCATTCTGCGATTCTCATACACACTTGGTTTTTGCAAAAAGCCGCGAAGAAGAATTTGTGGATCGAATCAAAGGACTTACTTACGAAGAAATCGCGTTGAAAGGCGGTGGAATTCTCAATTCAGCGCGAAGATTGGGGGAAAAAACTGAAGATGAATTGTACCAAGATGCGATGAATCGGGTTGAATTGCTCAAATCTTATGGTACAGGCGCCATTGAAATCAAATCGGGTTACGGCTTATCGGTTGAAGCGGAAATTAAAATATTGCGCGTCATTCAGCGATTGAAACAAACGGCTGGAATTCCAATCAAAGCGACATTTTTGGGTGCGCATGCTTTTCCTAAAGAATACAAAGAAAACCATCGAGGCTACATTGATTTGATTATCAACGAAATGTTGCCAATAATTGGAGAAGAAAAATTGGCAGATTACATCGATGTTTTTTGCGAAAGAAATTATTTTTCTGTCGAAGAAATGGAAGAAATATTATTGGCTGGAAAAAAATACGGCTTGATTCCCAAAGTACATGTGAACCAGTTTTCTGTGATGGGCGGAATCCAAAAAGCAATTGAATTGGGCGCTTTGTCGGTCGATCATTTGGAAGAAATCGATGAAAATGATATTGTTGCATTGCAAAATTCGAATTGCATGCCCACACTTTTGCCGAGTTGTTCGCATTTTATTTCCATTCCGTTCGGCGATGCGCGCAGGTTGATTGAAGCCAATTTGCCTGTAGCACTCGCGAGCGATTTCAACCCAGGAACAACGCCAACAGGAAATTTGGGCGTGGTGATGAGTTTGGCTTGCATCAAAATGAAATTGACGCCGGAAGAAGCAATCAATGCACTGACGATCAACGCGGCATATGGCATGGGATTATCAGAAACGCACGGAACTATCAGTTTAGGAAAAAGTGGAAATGTGATTTTAACGAAACAAATTCCTTCGTTGGCTTATATGGCTTATGCGTTTGGAGATAATCATATTGAGCGAATTATCGGTTTATAATTTTTGTGGAGAAACATTTCAAAACCATAAAATTCACTACATTCGTAGTAATTGACGCTTAATTTGCTGTTTTTCCTCTCAATTGAATCAGTTCGATGGTAAAATCAATCTTCCATATTCAAAATTTGCTATCCACGGTTTTCGTTGGACTGTTTTGCGTATGTGGAATTTCACAGCAATATGACCCTGACAATCAATTGCTTTGGCAGATTTCTGGGAAAGGACTCAAAAAACCTAGTTACCTTTTTGGCAGTTATCATTCCAACGATACGAGATTGTTTGAATTTTCAGACAGTACATTTTCGGCTATTTTAAATTCAGAAGCCATTGTTTTAGAGGCGGATATCTACAGTTTATTTACCTTGTATGATTCCCGCGACGAGAAAATTCAATTGGAAATCGACGCAAACGGAAAACCTTATACTTCAAACAAAAAAGCTTCATCTACCAAATACGGAAATGAAAATGGTCGTCCACAGTTTTTAGACGCTTATTTTCAACAAATTGCCTACAATAGCGGAAAGAAATTTTTCCCTTTGGAAAGTGTGCAATCGCAATTAGATGCGTATGAAAACATTACTTATCACAACTTTAAAGAATTCAGCATCAGCACACTTTCGTTGAGTGAAGAAAATATTTTGCAAACTTATTTGAGTGGCGACATTGAAACAATGCGTCAATCTTTGAAAGCCCAATTGGCGGTTTCAGCGAATGCATACAATTTGTTGATCACCAATAGAAATATTTTGATGGCGAAAGGAATCGATTCCCTTTGTAGAAAACACAGTTTGTTTGTGGCTGTTGGCGCCGCACATTTGGCAGGAAAAGAAGGAATTATTCAGCTTTTAAAAAACAAAGGTTACACCGTGCGACAAGTGGGCGCGACTTTTTCCGACAAGCCAACGAGCGCAGAAATTGCGTTGCGTAAATTCAATACATTTCTGTACACCGATACATCACATCATTTTACTGCAGTTTTTGGTGGGATGCCGAAAGCCGATACAACTGCCAAAAATTTTAAAATTGTGTACCAAGAAATGGGTCAAGGAAATACCTATATCATCGAAGTCCTGCCAATTGATAATTCCATCGTTTTGAGTGACAAAGTCGATGATTTATTTTACACTTCGCAAGCGTCCAACATTCAAGAAATAATTATTTCCAACGACATTCAAGCATTCGAAGGAATCGCCAACATTTACGGATTGGGCGATTGTTGGCGGAGGGTTTTTATCTACAAAGATCAATTGTTTAAATTGACTTGTTACGGCGGAAATAAGTTCATGAATTCAGACAGATACAAGAAATTCTTTGACCGAGTAGTGACATTTTAACTGTCCACCAAAACTAAACTTATCAACAATTTCCGCAAAAATCAATCAAAAAACGAGGTAAAACTGCGAAATTCTGTATTTTTGAGAAGAATTTTTTTTCAAAAAATGATGGAAAGACAACTGCAAGAAAAGGTAAAACAACACATTGAAAACAACAAAATATTATTGCTTCTTGGACCTAAAAGTGTCGGCAAAACGCAATTGATTGAAAATGTGATTCCAAATCCTGACGAAATTTTGCACTTGGATGCCAATCAGAAAAAAACAAAAAAATCGCTAGAAAATCCGACGGAAGCTAGTTTGAAATCCATCTTTGAAAATTACAAATACATCGTCATTCAAGACGCGCAATATTTGATTCATTTACAAACAATCATTGAAGAGGTTTTATTCAAAGATTATCCAATCAATTTGATTTTGAACTGTTCTTTCGAACCTATTTTAGATGAAGTTTTGCGCGAAGTTTTGCAAATGCAAGGTTTAGAGTTGCGACTGTATCCGCTGCTTTTTCAAGAATTGGCGAATCAGCAAGGCATTGTTGAGTTTGACAAAAATATTGCGCAACGATTGATTTATGGAAATTATCCCCAAGTTGTCGAAAATCCTGCGGAAGCTGAAAATTTTCTTCTCAATTTGTTGGAAGACGCCATTTTTACCAATTTGAGTCCAAACGAGAGAATCAACAAAGCCGAAAAATTGCTCAAAATGTTGCAGGCATTGGCGTTTCAAATTGGCGAACCGATTTCCTACAACGAAATTGGCTTCAAAGCGGGTTTAGACAATGAAACAGTTGAGCGTTACATCGATTTGCTTGAAAAAGCGTTTATCTTGATTAAGATTCCATCGTTTTACAATGGATATAAATATGAATTGAAAAAAACGCATTGTGTTTATTTCGTGGACAACGGAATCCGCAATGCGATTATCAAAAATTTCAACGAAATCGACTTGAGAAATGATGTCGATATGCTTTGGAAAAATTGGCTTATTTCGGAACGAATCAAATGGAACCAGCAGCAAGAAAATCCATGTCAATATTCATTTTGGCGCACGCACACTAAACAACAAATGGATTTTATAGAAATGAAAGATCAAAAAATTTCAGCTTATAAATCAATTTGGGACAAACGCAAAAAGCCGAAATTTCCTGTAAGTTTCAAAAATTTCTATCCTGAGGCTTCAATTCACGCACTGAACCGCTCAACGTATTGGGGATTTTTATCCAAAAAGTAAAATTTAGAATCTTGCGACTTAAATCGCCATTCCTTCGCCTGAAATTTTTACTTCAAATAATTTACTCCAATATTTACCAGTCAAATAGATTTTTTTGGTCGCTGGATTGAAAGCAATTCCATTCAACACATCTCCAGCACCTTTTCCTTCAGCGCTAACGCTTGCTGCATCAATTTCTGCAATTACTTTTCCCGTATTTGGGTCGATGACCAAGATTAAATCCAACATCCAAACATTGGCATAAATCTTACCGTCGACGTATTCCAATTCATTCAGTTTAGCTCTTGGACCAACCTGATCATACACTTCGATGGTTCTTTCGATTTGAAAAGTCTCAGGATTTCTGAAAGTGATTCGCTCAGTTCCATCAGACATGATGATGCTTTTTCCGTCGTTGCAAAGTCCCCAACCTTCTCCAGTGTACGTGAAATCTTTCAACTTCAATTGCAAAGATTTACTGTCATACACAAAACACTTTTGTTCTCTCCAAGTGATTTGGTAAACCTTATTATTCAAAATCGTAATTCCTTCACCAAAATAGTTGGCATCTAATCCATTTTTCTCAATGGTTGCACCTGTTTTCAAATTCACTTTTGAAACAATTGTCGAACCATCGTGATTAGGATCTCCAGTACTTTCAAATAATTCGCCGTTACTGAATTCCAATCCTTGTGTAAAACTCAAAGGATTATGAGGAAAAGATTGAACGATTGAAACCGTCCATTGTTCCGGAGCTACATCCGACAAAACGCGTAAAAGTCTTTGGTCAGAATAAGTTTCACCAGATTTCAATGTTGATTTTAAAGTCAATAATTTCGCACCCAAACCATAGAAACTCGCGTCCAAATCAAACGACAATTTTCCTGAAGGATTCGCCCAAGTTTTAAAAATACTGTCATTGAAAATCAACTCAATTTTGGAAACTTCCTTTTCGTTTACCTTAAAACCAACTGGTACGACCTGATCGTAAACTACTGCGATATTATCAGCAAAAGTAAATTCAGCTGGTATCTTCTCATTTTCTACAACTGGCTCATTGCAAGAATTAAAACCAATTGAAAGAAAGACTGTTAAGGAAATAAATAAAAGTTTTCTCATGACAAAAATTTAAATTGACTGTTGAATTTTTTGCGCATCAATGTGGTGGTGAGAAGCATCATAAACAACTTCACCATTTCTCCAAACAACCACTTGCGGTGATTGATGCATAACATGTGATTCATCAGAAATCGCATTTGAAACATCTCGGTGTGCAATTAAATCGACAAAAAACAATTCGAAATCTTCATTTGAAGCATTCCATTCTCTTTCAAAACCTTTCAGAGCCATGGAAGAAATACTACAACGCGTGCTGTGTTTGAAAAATAATTTTGCCTTGTCTGATGGCGCATTCAGAATTTCGTTGAATTGCTGCACAGATGTAATTTCTTTCCAAGGAAACGAAGAAACTGGCGAAGATGATTTTGAAAAAAGTCCCATGTTGGATAAATCTTATAATACGGATGTAAATTGTTTCAAGAAGCGAATGTCGTTTTCAGAGTACAAACGCAAATCGTTGACTTTATATTTTAATTGAGTAATTCTTTCGATTCCCATTCCGAAAGCAAAACCACTGTAAACTTTTGAATCGATGCCTGCAGCATCCAAAACATTTGGATCTACCATTCCGCATCCTAAAATTTCTAACCATCCAGTATACTTACAAACATTGCATCCTTTCGAATTACAAATCGAGCACGAAACATCCACTTCAGCGCTTGGCTCTGTGAATGGAAAATAAGATGGACGCAAGCGAATTTGTGCTTTTTCGCCAAACATTTCTTGGGCAAAGTGCAACAAAGTCTGCTTCAAATCAGCGAAAGAAACATTTTTGTCAATGTATAAACCTTCCACTTGGTGAAAAAAGCAATGCGCACGTGCAGAAATTGCTTCATTGCGATAAACTCTTCCCGGAGAAATTGTTCTAATTGGCGGTTGTTGATTTTCCATCACGCGCACTTGAACTGACGAAGTGTGTGTTCTCAATGCCATTTCATTTTCACCTTTCTCAATGAAAAAAGTATCTTGCATATCACGAGCGGGATGCTCAGGTGGAAAATTTAACGCGGAGAAATTATGCCAATCATCTTCAATTTCTGGTCCTTCTGAAACCGTGTATCCGATGCGATTGAAAATCGAAATGATTTCAGAGCGAACGAGTGAAATTGGATGATGTGAACCAATAGCGAAATCTTCTCCTGGTCTAGAAAAATCAATTGATTCAGCTTTATTGTTTGCTTCTTCGAGACTAGATTTAAATTGATTGAATTTGTCATCAGCTAACATTCTTAAACCATTCATCAACTGACCAATTTCCTTTTTTTCCTCGTTTGGAACTGATTTCAAGTCATTAAATAACTCTTTAATAGATCCTTTGGTACCGATAAATTTGATTCTGAAATTTTCCAATTCTTGCGGATTTGAAATCGCAAAATTTTCTATTTCAGCAGATAATATTTTTATTTTTTCTTTCATATTTTGACAAAAATCAACCAACTTTTACCACAAAGATAACGTCTTCATGAGAGGTTTGTAAAAATTAAATTGCAAGATTCAAACCTTTTTTATTTATTTGTAGTCTTTTAGCGTTATTTTTACTTTCCGCTTGCGAATTTAGTAAATAACCAAGATTATGGAAAATAAGTTAAATAAATAGATTAACTTTGAACTTAAAGAATTTAAATTGATGAAAAAGACCTTTAAATTTACTGCACTTCTTTTCATGTTTGCGATGGTAACGATTACTATGCAATCTTGTAAAAGAGACCC
>JBIKJE010000156.1:0-4123 GCA_044361165.1 Crocinitomicaceae bacterium
TTTCAATTTATCAAAAAAACCATCCATAAAAACTTCAATTCTATTTAAAAAGTGTCTCGAACTTTGAGGATTATTAATAGAAATAATTCCAAAAAATGCACCTCCCACATGCGCAAAATGAGCTGTTCCATCGTTATTTGCAAGACTGAACAAATCATATGTCATGTAAGCCAATGCTAAAATAAACAAACGTACTGGTAAAACACCAAAAAGATTTACTTGAATATTTGGGCGATAAAAAGCTAACGCAACAAAAATGGCCATAATGGATCCTGATGCACCAACTATAACTGTTGGTTGATTTACTAAAGTTGGGAAAATTTCGTGTGCAATAATTTCAAATAGTCCTCCGGCAATTCCACCGAAAATATAGATGTACAATAATCTTTTAGGACCAAAAAAGGATTCTAACATTTGACCTGAGAAATACAGAAACAACATGTTAAAAAGTAAATGTATTATTCCAAAATGGGCAAAAATACTCGTAAATAATCCCCATGGTTTATATAAAAGTCCATTAAAATTGGCTTCAAGCGCAAAAATTGAATCTAAATAAGATCCATCATTTCCTGATAATTTACTCAAAACAGTTAATAATCCAATTAATAGAAAAACTGCTGCGTTGATGAAAATCAATTTCATGTGCATGCCACCGTTTTTGTAACGGTATTTTAAATCTTCAATTAAATTATGATCGCTTTGCATAACTATTAATAAAATGATTTACGATTTCTATTCCAAATAAAAACAAAGATAAATCCGATTACAGCGCCGCCAACATGAGCTAAATGCGCGACATTGTCACCTTGAATTTGCTGAAAACTCGAATATAATTCAATTAAAAAATATACACCAATTAAATACTTTGCTTTGATTGGCATAGGAAAAAACAGTATCTGCAATTCTGTATTCGGAAATAAAAAAGCAAAGCCTGCCATGATCCCGAAAATGGCTCCCGATGCACCAACCATTGGTATGTTTTTCTCATAGAATAATTGAAGTATAGGAATATCAGTTTGATTTCTAACTAATAAATTGTTTGGTTCACTCAAAAAGGCAATCAATTCTTCCATGGAATAACCTAAATGTATCAATTGATTTTTCGAATTCCACAATTCATAAGCACCAACAAAATTGTAAAAAATGAATGCCCCAATGGCACAAGACATGTAAAAGAACAAGAATTTTTTTGGTCCCCAAACTTTTTCTAAAATTGAACCAAACATCACCAAACCGAACATATTAAAAACCAAATGAAAGATTGATTCTTGAGAATGCATAAAGAAATGCGTAGCCACTTGGTAAGGTTGAAAAAGCGGACTGGTTATGTAATGCGCGCCCAAAATTGAAATCAAGTCAGTGCCTTGCATTTTGAAAACGAAGGTCACAATAAAAAACAACACATTGATAATCAATAAGTTTTTTGTGACGTTTGGCAAATTATTTAATGAATTAAACATATTAGAATTTTTGTGAAATATCAGACGATAAAATAGTGTTCAAAATTAACTTCCCTTTGGGTGAATATTGATGATCAGCACATTGAAAAAGACTTTCAAGCAATTGATTTGCCGATTCATTGTTCCAATTGTTTTTTTGTCTAGCTGCAGCGGAAGCGATCGCGCTGACAATTTTATGTGCAATTTCGCCTTTATCGATTTGTGAAAGGCCTAAATTTATATGTAAATTATTGATTGATTCTTGGATATTTTCTTCTGTTAAATGTGCGGGAACTCCCTGAATATTTAGCCCAGTATCAGAAATCTCCCAATTAAATCCCAGTCTTTCCAAAGTCTTTTGATTTTCCTCCCAGATCATTTTTTCAGCAGGTGAAATTTCGAAAATGACGGGAAATAGAAGCTGCTGCGATAGAATAGATTGATAGATGAAAGTTTGCATGATTTCGTCGTAAATGATGCGTTCTCTTGCTCTTTTGCTGTGAATGACCATCAAACCACTTTTTACTGGGCAAAAAAGGAAATTACCTTGAAAGATAAATTGTTTTTGCTGTGACCATTCACTTTCTTCTATCAATAATTGTTGTGTTTCTATTTCAGGTACATCATCTATTTTATAAAAAGTTTCCCAATCCTTACTAGAAAACTCATTTGCACCGAAACCAGCACTTTGCATTGCTTTTGAATTTCCAGATTTCACTGCAGAACCTGCATTGGAGGGACTAGAAACATCGAACGGGTTATAACCTTGATTGACTTTAATTACTGGCTCTATGGCAGGCTGATTTCGCATCTCCCAAGGTAAATCAAAACTCGTTTCTTGCTCGAAATCAAGAACTGGTGCAATATTGAATTTCCCTAATGCTTGTTTAACTGTACTCCTTAAAATCGCATAAATTTCTTTATCGTCTTCAAACTTTATTTCAGTTTTGGTCGGATGCACATTTACGTCAATTGAAGCAGGATCGACTTGCAGATATAAAAAATAGGAAGGAAAAGTTTTTGACACCAACAAACCGTCAAATGCCTGTGCAATTGAATGATTGAAATAAGAATCTCTAAAATATCGATCATTTACGAAAAGAAACTGTTCTCCTCTACTTTTCTTAGCAAATTCAGGTTTTCCAACAAATCCAATAATTTTTACAATTCCAGTATTTTCCTCCACTGGGACTAATTTATCGTTAAAAGAGCGACCAAAAATATCAACAATGCGTTTGCGCAAATTGGCGCTTTCGAGATGATAACATCTGTTTCCATTATGATGTAAAGTTAAATGAATCGCTGGGTGTGCAAGTGCAATTCTGATAAATTCGTCTTCGATGTGCTTGAATTCGACAGCATCAGATTTTAGGAAATTTCTTCTCGCTGGAACATTGAAAAAAAGATTCTTGATTTCGAAAGAGGAACCCGTTTTACAAGTAACTGGAATTTGGTCAATGACCTTACTTCCTTCGATTGTAATTGAAGTACCCCATTCTTGATCTGTCATTCTCGTTTTCAATTCGACATGTGCAATGGCTGCAATTGATGCCAAAGCTTCGCCTCTAAACCCTTTTGTGTGCAAAGCGAATAAATCTTCAGCACAACTTAGTTTACTTGTTGCATGTCTTTCGAATGCCATTCTTGCATCCATTTCAGACATTCCACAACCATTATCAAGTACTTGTATGAGTGTTTTTCCAGCATCTTTAATGAAAACATCAACCTGAATTGAACCAGCGTCAATTGCATTTTCAACTAATTCTTTTACGACTGAAGCTGGTCGTTGAATTACTTCACCAGCAGCAATTTGATTTGCAATGTGATCGGGTAATAAACGGATAACTTCACTCATTTTGACTTAATAATTTTCAATTTGAACTTTGGAATAATGTACTGTTACAAATGTACTGTTTTCAAGTTTTAAACAGGAACAATTTGACCGCAATTCACAATATTTATACCTTTTTAAGAAAACTGACATAATTGCAGAAAACAAAAAAAGGCAAATATTACTTTGCCTTTTTATCTATTTAAAAAACTTCTAGTAATTCTTTTTCAATTTACCATCGGCTGTTTCCTTCTGCCAAATATACTCTGTTGATGCTTCTCCATTTTTGGAATAGGTGATTCCAGTCAAAGTTTGCTTTCGAACATAAATAGCCCCATGACCATTTGTAACTACAATTCTTCTTGTAACAACTGCAACTAATAATCCATCATTTCCATTTTGATTAAAAGATTCTTGAGAAACACCTTCGGGATACGCTGCGCCTAACTCATTTGCAGCAGCTTCGTCAAACTTAACAGCTTTACTTTCAATCTGATCAATTATCTTTCTGGCGTTATAATTCTTCTCCACTTGTTTTGCCTGTTCCAACGCATCTTTATCGTTACTGATGGCATCTGATTTTTTCAGAATTTCTTTATTTTCATTCGGCTTTTCAACATTCCTAGCATTTGCAACTGTTGATTTCACTGCTTCATTCGACATCTTAGCAGTTGCGTCTAGGCGCTGATTTTCGTCACTAAAAGTGACTTCTTCACCTTGAAGTCTCATCTTTTTGTCAACATTTGAAATTACATTGTAATCACCTTGTTGTTTTTCAGTTTTAACGATTACTTCACCATCCTTCACTTTTTTCTCAGTTGAAATGTTCTCTTGATTTTTTAGGGATTTAACA
>JBIKJE010000004.1:0-85194 GCA_044361165.1 Crocinitomicaceae bacterium
ATTTAACAAAAAGATTGTTGAATTCATTTCTCCTATTTTCATCCAATTCCGTATTTCCCTTTTTGAGTGCCTCAACATCAGCTAAACGGTTATCATCTCTCTCATCATTGGTTTTACTAAGTTCAGCTCTTTGATTATCTAATTTGGTTTCTGTTTCATAATTAGCTTGAACATTTTTATTGAAAGACTTAAAATCTTTATCCAAAATATTGTTTTCAACCAATTTCAAATCCTCTTTATTAGCAGCTGCTAATTTAGAATCTTCTTCGTCATTTTTTGTTTTAATATCGTTTTGTTTGATAACTTCTTTGCTAATTTCATTAGATTTTTCAAATGCGACAACGTATCTTTCATCTTCAATTTTATTAACAGATCTTTGTGCCGTTCTGACATCAAGCTCGGTTATTTTTCTGGACTCTAAATCATCAAAAGTATTCTCAGAAACTTTAATGACGACCCCATTTAAAAGAACTTGAGACTCTAAATTTGTTTGGTAAACATCATTTAAATCTTTGCGAAATTTGTCATCAAGAGCCAAAGTTGAAACTTTCAATGTACTGGTATTTTGATTGTATACATCTTCTTTTTCAATGTAATTTTGATCTACTGTTTGTTTTTCAGCAAGCACTTTACTTTGTAAATCTATGAACTCGCCATTTTCAAAATTATTTTCAACAGTTGCTTTTTTCTCTAGATTTTTTGACTTTTCAAAAACATCATTCACCATATTCAATCGGTTTTCATCGTCTGAGGGAGCGTTGATTGTTCGTTGCTTTTCAATCTCTTGAATTCCTGTAGTCATTGCTAAATTGACTTCATTTCTTTCTTCCGTTCTAGTTGATACCAATTCTTGTTGTGATTTTACCTCCTCACTCATCTTGGTTGTTACCATGTTTTTTCTTTGCGCATCAGCTTTAGCCAATAAAGCTTCAGCTTCTAAAACTGAATTGTTACTTGGTGTTCCTAAAACTGGCAAAGATCCAACTTGTACAATTTTCGGATTTAAAATTCCTTCAATTTGATCCAATTTTTGTTTTGGATATTCATCTTCTTTTTTAATTGTAAGCGCTTTCGTATAAAGTTCTTTTGCCTTAACATATTCAGCTTTATTGAAATTGTCATCTGCTTCAGCAATTACCTTTTTGTACTTTGCCTCAATTTCCGTTTGTGCTTTGTCATTGACTTCACACTTTTTAATTTGTCCTGCAACATAGGCATCTTTTTGAATCAACAAAGCCTCGTTATAAGTGTTTTTAGCATTTGCCCAATCTGAAGATTTAAAATAATTATCGGCTGTTTTTACCAAAGCATCAAACTCCTCTTTTTGTTTTTGTTGTTTTGCCGTATTGGTAAGATTGTCAATAATCTGCTCAACTTCATCGATTTTATTGGCTGCTATTTTATCTCCTGGTTTTGCATTTAAAGCATTGTTATATTCTGAGATTGCTTTATCGTATTCTTTCAATTTAACTGCCGCGTCACCATTTGAAATCGCTTTTTTGTAAGCTTCTTCAACCTTAGCAACGTTCAATATTTCAGACTTTAAATTGTTTACATCAGCAATTCTAGCATCAGGCAAAGTCTCAGTTGGTTTCAATTTTTTTGCGTCATTGAAAAGACTTATGGCTTTATCATATTCTTTCAATTTTACAGCTGTTTCGGCTTCTAAAAGTTTTAAATTGTAATTTTTATCGATTTGAGCTTGCGCTAATTTACTTTCTTCTTCTGCTTTCTTTGCCGTTTCAATTTCTGCCAATTTAGATTTTGGAAGCGGATCATCTTTCTTGATTACTAAGGCCCTATTATATAAATCTATCGCTTTGTCCCAATTTTTTTCATCAATTGCATTTTGAGCAGCGACCAGCATTTTCTCATATTTTATTTTAAAATCGATATTTTGAGCCTCGTATTTTACTCTTGCCTCTTCAGCTTTATCAACAGGCTCTTTTTCTGTTGGTTTAATACCATTTGCCTCGTTGAAAAATTTAATTGCCAAAGGATAATCTTCTGCATTGATTGCATCATTTCCCTTTTTCATTTTATCATTGTAATTATCATCAATGATTTTTTGAGCTGCTGCAAGTTTTTTAAGTCCTTCTAATTCTTCAATTTTATCTTTAGGTAGTTTTTCATTTTGCTTCTTAACTGATGCCTCTTTGTATTTCTTAATTGCACCATCATAATCTTTACTTGCTTCTAGTTTACCAGCCTCAGAAATTAAATCATTATACTGATAATCAGCACTTTCTAACGCTTGCTCTTCTGCAATTTTAACCTCAATATCTTTTAATTTTTGTTCTACTTCTGGATCTGCTTTTATTGCTTTTGCATCTGTGTATATTTTTTTTGCTTCTGTCCATTTTGATGCATTAAACGCTTCTAAGCCTTGTGTTTTCAAAGTAGCAAATTGATTATCTTTGGCTTTTTGAGCATTTTCTGCTTCAATTCTTTTAGATAATTCATCTACTTTTTTGATTGCCTCGGTATTTTTGTCATCAATTTTGAGAACTGATGAATATGTAGATTTTGCGTTTTCTAATTCGTTTTTAGATTCTAAATCAGCAGCATCTTTTAGAAGACCGTCAATTTGTTTTTTCTTTTCAGCCAATGTTGCTTGCGTGCCAAGTTCATTGTCAATTTCAGAAATCTTTTTATCCGGCTCAGTTTGACTTCCATCAATTCCTTTTGCTTTCACAAACTCGGCTCTTGCTTCAGACAATTTACCTGCAATTTTGAAGTCATTTCCAGCTTTCATTGCAGCATTATATTTATCTGCGATTTCTTTTTTGTTTTTGGCTTCTTTTTCACTTAAGATTTGCGCCTCAACTTCTTTGATTTTAGTATCTGGTGAAGTTTGAGTTCCATCAATTAACTTTGCTTTGTTATATTCGGTAATGGCTTCAGTCAATTTTCCTGTTCCTCTAAAATCATCACCTGCTTTCATTGCAGCATCAAATTTCTGAGAGATTTCTTGCTTGTTTTTTGATTCTTTCTCTTTTATAATTTGATCCTCAACTTCCTTTATTTTAGTATCAGGTTCTGACTTAGAACCATCAATCCCTTTGGCTTTATTATATTCAGTAATTGCTTCAGTGAGTTTACCAGTTCCTCTCAAATCATCACCAGCCTTCATCGCTGCAGTAAATTTATCTGCTTTTTCTTTTTGCGCTTTCGCATCTGCTTGCGTCAATATTTCTGTTTCTACTTCTTTGATTTTAGCATCTGGTTCAGGTTTTGAACCGTCAATCACTTTTGCTTTCTTATATTCTACAATAGCTTCATTTAATTTTCCTGTCCCTCTAAAATCATCACCAGCTTTCATTGCAGCGTTGAATTTTTCAGTTTTTTCCTTGTTTGCAACCTCCAATTTTAATTGATCATCAATTAATTTTATTTTGATATCGGGTGTTGTTTGTGTTTTATCAAAATCTTTGGCCTTGAAAAATTCCGCTCTTGCTTCGACTAATTTTCCTTCACCGAATAATTTTTCACCATTTGCCATGGCTTCAGTATATTTCTGTGAAGCCATCTTTTTATTTTCTTCAGCTAAAATTTTATCTTCAACAATTTTCAATTTTGCTTTAGGTAATTCCGCTTTGTCATCTAAATTTTTAGCTTCAGTGAATTTAATTTTCGCTTCTTCTAATTTATTTGCAAGTAAAGCTGTTTCACCATCTTTCATTGCTAAATCGAACTTTTCCTTGATCTCTTTTTGGTTCTTGATTTTTTCAATTTCCAATTTTGCATCCTCAATCTTTTTAGTAATAGCTGCATCGGCTTTCAATTTTAGTGCTTCATCATATTTCGCAATTGCCTCAGTATATTTGGCTGTTTTTACTAAAGCATCACCTTCATCAACAAACTTTTTAAAATTTGCTTCATTTGCAGCATTTAACTTATTTTCCTCAATTTTTGCATTGATAATTTTCAATTTATCAATTGCTGTAAGATTTTGAGCGTCGATTTTTTGAACTGCTTCAAATTTGGTTTTTGCCAATTCCCATTGATTTGCATTTATTGCAGTAGTTCCTTCGGCTAATAAATTCGCAACTTGTTGAACCCTTTGTTTTTCTTTTTCAATTTCTTCTAATTTTGCTTTAATGGCATTTAATTGACCCGTAACATATGTTGAAACAGGTTGATAACTCAACGCCTCATCGTATTTTACTTTGGCATCATTCCAATTTTCAGCTTTAAACAGTTCATCAGCTGCAGCGACTGCCAATTCGTAATTTTTCTTTTTTTCCACTTCGCCTTTTGCTGCGTTCAATAGCAATTCAACTTCACTTTTTTTCTTAGTGGCGATTGGATCTGCAGGCTTAGCTTTCAAAGCGATATTGTATTGATCAAGCGCAGCTTGATGACTTTTTTGTTTCATTAAACCTTCCGCAGCAGTCATGGCATTTACGTAGGCAGATTCATTGTCTTTTTCTTTTTTCTCTTTTTTGATAATCGCCATTAAGTCATCTATTTCATCACTTACCGCCTGATCATCCTTCTTTTCAAGAGCTTCCTCATACTTATCTATCGCTTCTTGCCATTTTTTCTGAGCTTTCAACATTTCTGCCGCTTTCACCAAATTATCAAATTCACTGCTTAGCGCTTGACCATCTAATTGAGAAACTTTATCCGCCTTTATTAAGGCATCCATATCAGCCAATCTCTTGTTGGCTACTTTATCTGTAGGTTTAAAAAACAGTGCTTGTTCAAATTTCTTTGAAGCTTCTATGTATTTTTTTTGTGTCGCTAAAGCTTCGGCTTCCTGCATTTTTGCCTGAAATTGCGCTTCCACATTCCCTGAAGCATTTTGAGCAGCTGCCATGGCTTTTTCCACTTCTTTTTCCATTTTAGAGGAAGAACTAGCGTTGTAAGCCAATTTGGGGTTTTTCCCATCAAAGTAGAATTCTGTAATTGGATTATTTTTAATGTAACTGAAATCTACATTCGGCGCTTCGTCGAACATACTTACCTCAAAATACATCAAAGGACTAGAGGCTCCTTGCAATAATTCAACATCAATTTTACCAGCATTTAGATTGACGTAACGGGTAACTTTTCCCGCTTTAGAAAACTCAACTTTATAGCTTTTTTCTGATGGAACATTCAATAAAACCTTACCACTCGCGGCTGTAACGCCCGAAGCAACAACTTTTGAACCTTCGTAAACTCGAACAGTTACACCGGCTTCTTTTTTGCCCAATTTCAAATCTTTTGCCATAACATCAATATCAACTTGAACTTGACAAATGACAGAAAAAGAACTACTTATAAGGAGAAATAATAGTAAAAAACGTTTCATATCTAGCATCTAAACGTCACGCTGTACAACTTGTTACAGAATTCGTTTAATTTTGATTAAAAATTCAGAACAAATATCGTAAAAAAGACGCTAATATTCACCAAAAAGGATGCTAAAACTAGAACAATTAAGTTATTGGGAAAAAAAGACCTATTTCGAGGAATTGGATTTTCTTGTGATTGGCGCTGGAATTGTTGGTTCGAGTACCGCTTTACATCTCAGAAAAGATTATCCAACTGCTAAAATCTTGGTGGTTGAAAGAAACTTTTTGCCTGCAGGAGCAAGCACGAAAAACGCGGGTTTTGCTTGTTTTGGAAGTGTGACAGAATTGATAGATGATTTGTCAAAAATGTCGGAAAACGAAGTTTGGGAAACAGTTTCTAATCGCTGGGAAGGATTGCAATATTTACGAGAAATCATTGGCGACACAAATTTAGATTTTCAAGGATTGGGTTCTTGGGATTTAATTAGAAATGATGAAAATTCGACGCTCGAAAAGTGCATTGAACTTTTGCCATATTTGAATCAAAAGATTGAAGCTATTACTGGTGTTCAAAACGTGTATTCGTTAGACAAAAATATTAGGGAAAAATTTGGTTTTCAAAGTATTCAATCTGGATTTCACAACTTATTGGAGGGTCAAATTGACACTGGAAAAATGATGATGAAATTTCATCAATTATTGTCTGAGCGAGGAATTCACTTATTGACTGGAATTGAAATAACGGAACTACAATCAACTGAAAATGAAGTTTTAATTCATTCCAATATTGGAAATTTTAAAGCCAAAAAAGTTGCGATTTGTGTCAATGGTTTTGCGCAAAGATTTCTTCCTAAAAATGATATTTTGCCTGCCAGAGCGCAAGTAATCATCACCAAAAAAATAGCTAGTTTGCCTTTCAAAGGAACTTTTCACTATCAAGAAGGCTATTACTATTTCCGAAACATCCACGATCGCGTACTTTTTGGCGGAGGACGAAACTTAGATTTTGCAGGGGAAACAACCACGGAAATTGAAAATTCGGATATCATTTTGAATCAATTGGAAAAATTATTAAAAGAAATTATTTTACCAAATACAGCTTTTGAAATCGATTATGCTTGGTCAGGAATTATGGGAGTTGGCAAAACCAAAAAGCCAATCATCGAATTGGTAAAACCAAATATTGCAATCGGAGTAAGAATGGGCGGAATGGGTGTTGCAATTGGAAGTGTCGTCGGAAGAGATGTCGCTAAATTGCTTTAAAAACAAATCATTTCTTGTTCTTTTCTTCAATCCACTTAGACATAAACTTGGTACTTGAGAGCGTGTGGTGTTTCAAAATCTCTCCAATGAAATTGAATTCTCGTCGTTTAGATATGTTCTCTTGAATTTCATTGATTAAAAGCGCAAAATCACTTTCAAAGTTTGTTTTCGAATATCTTTTTTCACAAATTTCAAATCCATTGGATTGTGCTTTTTTCCAAGATGATTCATTGGTATATAATTCTATTGCAACGCGCACAAAATCATCAATTTCATCCGCAATAAATCCGCTCCAATCCATAATTCCATGCATGGATTCCGCACCAATTGTTGAAGTAACATTGGGAGTTCCAGCAAGCATGGCATCCAACAATTTTCCTTTTATTCCTGCGCCAAACCTCAAAGGAGCCAAACAAACTTTAGCAGATTTCATTACTTCACTAACAGCTTCTGCCCTACTTTTGATTAGAAAACCTTGTGATGGATTGTGCAAATTGAAAACTTTTTGGGATGAATATGCACCATAAATATGTAATTCTGCCTCTGGTAATTTTTCTTTGATTTTAGGCCAGATAGATTCTTTCAAGTACAAAACCGCATTCCAGTTGGGCTCATGCAGAAAATTACCAATAAAAATGAAATGGTTTCTGTCAGTCAAAGTTGGCAAATATTGTCTCCGATTTAGCAAATGCTCATCAACAAAAAGTGGCAAATAATGTAAAATTGCTGGAGAAATATGGAACACATTTTGTAAAATTTCCATTTCAAATTCTGAAATCATAAGGCTCAAGTCGCATCGTAAAACACTCGCAATTTCTCTTTTTGCAACATCAGAAAAAAGCATTTCAGTTTGAAACTCTACTTTTGATTTCCAGGCATTTTGTCTAGCCATTCTCAAACAGTGCAAATCTTCGGTATCTAAAATTCTGATCGCATTGGGGCAATGCTCTGAAACGCGCCATCCAAATTGTTCCTCTATCATAAAACGATCAAACAAAACAATTTCGGGATTCAATTGAACTACAAAATCATCAAAAGAAGCATCATTTAAAACGATAGAAACTTTTTCAATTCCAAGTTTCTCAATTTCAAAAGCAAATTCACTATCAGAAGCTGGACTCGCAAAAGTTATTTCAAAGTTTTGTGACTTAAACAAATCAATTAATTGCAACATTCTAGTTCCTGCAGCAGAAGATGCAGGCTCAGGAAAAACGAAACCGATAATAAGTAAACGCTTGGAATTCTCCATTGATTTAGCAATTGGATATTATTAAAAAAGACGCCATTGCTGACGTCTTTTCTTTGCTTTATTTACCAGATTTTGGCAATTTTCACTGTTGAATTTCTCATCTTGTCGCCTTCTTTTACATTGAATGCTTCAAAAAATTCTGGACAGTTCATCAGTGGACCATTGACCCTATACATTCCTGGTGAATGTGGATCATTGGCAATTCTGTTTTTCAATTCTGCTTCTGTATAATTGATTTTCCATAGTTGTGCGAAAGAGATAAAAAATCTTTGAGCAGGTGTATAGCCTTCAACCACTTTTCCAGATTTAAATTCTTCTGTTTTGGTGTAAGCATAATATGCCAACGTTATTCCACCTAAATCCGCAATATTTTCACCCATTGTCAAATCTGGATTCACACAATGTCCATCGATTGGACAAAAACCTGCGAAAGTCGCACCCAGTTTAGCTGTTCTTTCTTCAAACAATTTTCTGTCATCTTCTGACCACCAATTAGTGAAACTTCCATCAGCTGCAAATTTAGAACCCATGTCATCAAAACCATGTGTGAATTCGTGACCGATTACCATTCCGATTCTTCCATAATTCACAGCATCTTCAGCGTCAACGTCGAAAAATGGTGCTTGCATAATTCCTGCTGGAAAAGCAATTTCGTTTAATAATGGATGATAATATGCATTGATCATGTGCGCTGGCATTCCCCATTTCGCTTTGTCAACAGGTTGAGACAATTCCTCAAAATTCTTTTTAACATCTCGTACAGAACACAATTTGATATTTGCAACGTAATCCGTTTTAGACAATTTCAAATCACCAAAATTTTCCCATTTTGATGGAAAACCTAATTTTCTACCAATAGATTTCAATTTATTCAAAGCTTCTTTTTTCGTTTCGGCAGACATCCAAGGCAACGCTTTGATTCTCTCTTCAAAAGTCAATAATAAATTATCCACCATCGTGTTGACTCTCACTTGTGATTTTTCAGAATAATATTGATCTACGAACAATTTACCCAAACCTTCTCCGATTGTCATTTGAGTGATTTCATTTACAGCTCTCTCTTCAATTGGTTTCATTTGTGTTTTTCCTGTCAATACTTTTTGGTAAAAGTTGAAATTCAATTTTACAAAAGATTCATCTAAATGACCGGCATAATGATTCAATGTTTTCCAAGTCAAGTAACTTTTCCAAATTTTTACATCCACCTTGATCAATAAATCATTGATTAATTTAGGGTAATCTTTTTGACCAACAACGACTTCAGAAAAATCTTGACTTCCTACTGATTTCAGATAAACTTCAAAATCAAAAGCTGGGAATAGTTTTTTAAATTCATCTTTTGACATTTTGTTGTAACTGTTTTCAGGAACTCTTAATTCTGCGGGAGACATCATTTTTTCAGCCAACATGGTTTCAAACTTAATCACATTTTCAGCTTCTAAAATTGATTCTTCTTTGGAATTTCCAATTTCCTGAAACATTGCAGAAATATGATCTCTATAGGCCTTAACTATTACTTTTTTATCTTCTTGGAAATAGTAATCTTTGTTTGGTAAACCTAATCCACCTTGACCAAAATAAGTGATATTCTTGTTGACATCTTTCAAATCTTGTCCAACACCAAAACCAAAAAGACTGTTTATACCATATTTATGCTGGTAAGCAACAACATCAACTATTTGTTTAAAGTGCACAATATCCTTTATTTTATACAAATCTGCTTTAATAGGCGACCAGGCCAATTTATTTCTGCTTTCCATGTTGATATAGGAAGCATAATAATTTCCCAAAATTTGTGCGGTAGTATCATTCGAATAACCACCATCTTTGGCCTTATTCAAAATTCCAACTAATTTGGTTTGATTTGATTTTTCAAGTTCATTGAAACTTCCCCAACGTGATTCACTTGGTGGAATGGGATTATTTTTCACCCAGGTACCGTTTGAAAAATTAAAGAAATCGTCTTGTGGTTTTACAGTATTATCTAAATAAGACAAATCAATGGTTTTGGCTCCTCTTTTAACTTCTTGTGAAGGAACACCAAATACATCATTATCGTTCTCGACATTTTTTGAAGTCGTGCAGGCTGAAGCAATTGCTAAAACCATGGCTGACTGAAAAATTCTATTTGTTTTAATCATATTATTTATTTCTATTATTTTAATTCGAATAACATTTCAACATGTGGAATATCGTCTTCAAGATAATTTTTTCCTGTTGATACAAATCCATGTTTTTGGTAATATTTCTCTAAATGACTTTGCGCTGAAATGCGGATATTGGTTGCACCAAACTCATCATCAATATATTTCATGCATTTTTCCATTAATACATGTCCATTTCCTTTATTTCTAGCACTCTCGTCAATGGCAACTCTACCAATAGATACTTCTTTGTAAGAAATTCCTTTTGGTAAAATTCTGGCGGTTGCAACTACATTTCCAAAACCATCACGGCCAATTAAATGATATGCTTTTTTGTCTTTTCCATCAATTTCTTGGTACGGGCAATTTTGTTCGACCACAAAAATTTTAATTCTTAATGCAATCAAATCATGAAATTCAGCAATTGAAATTTCACTAAAGTGCTTTATTTGCCAATCTAAAATCATCTTCCAAAATCAAGTTTGAATTACACCAACATTGTAAGGTTTCTCCGCTCTTTTGTGATTCGCCATTTCGATTCCCATAGAAATAATTTTCTTGGTTTCAACAGGATCAATAATTGCATCAACCCATAATCTTGAACCAGCGTAGTAGGGTGAAATTTGGGAATCGTAACGGTCTTTGATTTTATTATATAATTCTGTTTCTCTTTCTTTGGTAATTTCTTCACCTTTGGCTTGCAACGATGCAATTTCAATGGAAAGCAACGTTTTTGCAGCTGCAGCACCGCTCATCACAGCGATTTCAGCAGTTGGCCAACCAACAATCAATCTTGGATCATAAGCTTTACCGCACATCGCATAATTTCCTGCTCCATAAGAATTCCCCATGATGATTGAGAATTTAGGTACAACAGAATTTGCCATGGCATTTACCATTTTTGCACCGTCTTTGATGATTCCAGCGTGTTCTGATTTTGAACCAACCATAAATCCACTTACATCAGTTAAGAAAACCAAAGGGATATTTTTTTGATTGCAGTTCATAATAAATCGTGCAGCTTTGTCAGCAGAATCATTGTAAATAACGCCGCCCATTTGCATTTCGCCTTTGGCACTTTTTACAATTTCTCTTTGATTTGCGACAATTCCGACACTCCAACCATCGACTCTTGCATAAGCACAAACGATGGTTTTTCCATAATCGGCTTTGTATTCCGTAAACTGAGAATCATCAACCAACCATTTTATTATTTCTTTGACATTGTATGTCTTTCCTCTTTCAGCAGGGAAAATTCCATGAATGTCTCTTTCATTTACTTGAGAAGGAATACTTTCTTTTCTGTCAAATCCAGCGTTTTCAGAATGACCAATTTTGTCCATTAAATCGCGGATTGTAGCTAAACATTCTTGATCATTTTCAGTTTTATAATCACAAACTCCAGAAATTTCCGTGTGCGTATGCGCTCCGCCTAAAGTTTCATTGTCAATGTTTTCACCAATGGCTGCTTTTACTAAATATGAACCTGCTAAGAAAATTGTTCCTGTTCCATTCACAATCAGTGATTCGTCAGACATAATAGGCAAATAAGCACCACCAGCAACACAACTTCCCATCACGGCAGCAATCTGAACAATTCCTTGCGAACTCATCATGGCATTGTTTCTAAAAATACGACCAAAATGTTCTTTATCAGGGAATATTTCATCTTGCATTGGCAAATAAACACCTGCAGAATCAACTAAATAAATGATTGGCAAACGGTTTTCCATTGCAATTTCCTGTGCACGAAGATTTTTCTTTCCTGTGATTGGAAACCAAGCTCCTGCTTTCACGGTTGCGTCATTAGCTACAACAATACATTGTTTACCAGAAACATAACCAATAACAACTACTACTCCACCAGCAGGACAACCGCCTTCTGCTTCATACATTCCATAACCAGCTAAAGCGCCAATTTCAATGCGTTCAGTATTTTCATCAAGCAGTAAATCAATGCGTTCTCGAGCAGAAAGTTTTCCTTTTTCATGAAGTTTTTCAATGCGTTTTTTTCCGCCACCTTCATAAATCTTTGCCAATTCTTGTTCCAAACGAGAGATTTTTAATCTCATTTGGTCTTCGTTCATATTGAATTCGAGTTCTTTTTGGGGTATTGCCATGAATTTTTCAAATTTAAGTTCCCAAATATAATCAATTAAAAATTGCTTTTTTTCATTTTTTATTAAAGAAAGGTGAATTATTTCAACTTGTAGAATTGTGTTAAAATTTAAGACTTTAGTAAGTCCGTGAAAGCAAGATTAAAACTGTAAAATCGATGAAATCTCATTATTTTTTCTACATTTGTTGCGCTAGAAATTCGAACAAAAAATAATTTTAGAAATGAAAAACACAGCATTATCAGACAAACACATTGCGCTTGGAGCGAAGATGGTTCCTTTTGCAGGTTACAATATGCCCGTTCAATACGAAGGTGTAAATGCAGAGCATGAAACAGTAAGAAATGCTGTAGGCGTTTTTGATGTTTCTCACATGGGAGAATTTTTATTAACTGGTCCAAATGCTTTGGATTTGATTCAGAAGGTTACAACAAATGACGCTTCAACTTTAACCATTGGAAGAGCACAATATAGCTGCTTGCCAAATGGAAAAGGTGGAATTGTAGATGATTTGATCATTTACAGAATGAAAGAAGAGCAGTATTTATTGGTAGTAAATGCTTCAAATATTGATAAAGATTGGGATTGGATTTCTTCACACAATTCGTTTGGAGTTGAAATGCGCAATTTATCTGACGATTATTCTTTGTTGGCAATTCAAGGTCCTAAAGCGGTGGAAGCAATGCAATCATTGACTTCCGTAAATTTAGCTGACATTAAATATTACCATTTTGAAGTAGCAGATTTTGCTGGAATTGAGCACGTAATTATTTCTGCTACAGGATATACTGGAAGTGGTGGTTTTGAAATCTACTGTAAAAATAGCGAAGTTGAACAAGTTTGGAACAAGGTTTTTGAAGCAGGTGCATCGTTTGGAATCAAACCAATTGGATTGGCGGCGAGAGATACCTTGAGATTAGAAATGGGATTCTGCTTGTATGGAAACGACATTGATGATACAACTTCTCCGTTGGAAGCTGGTTTAGGTTGGATTACTAAATTCAATAAAGAATTCATCGATTCAGAATTCTTGAAAAATCAAAAAGAAACTGGCGTATCTAAAAAACTAGTTGCTTTTGAAATGGTTGACCGTGGAATTCCTCGTCATGATTATAGAATTTTGGATGCAAGCGGAAATGTGATTGGAAAAGTAACTTCTGGTACACAATCTCCATCAATGAAAATCGCAATCGGATTAGGATATGTGAATACCGAATTTACAGCTTTAGATTCTGAAATCTTTGTAGAAATTAGAGAAAAAGGAATCAAAGCAAAAGTGGTGAAATTGCCTTTCTACAAGAAATAACAAAATTCACGAAATGTTTTGAAGGCTTTAAGGAAACTTGAAGCCTTTTTTATTTTTTTGATTCTTTCAAACACTTTGCGACTTTCTTCTCGTGCAATTCACGCTCTTCAGGAGTTCGATTTGGATTGGTCAAAAATTCTTTGCATTTGATTTCAACCACTTCCCAACGTTTCATTAATAATTCTGCTTGCTTTTCATTCAAGCCTTTTTGTGAAGCGCGATTGATTGAATCATTTGCCTGAACGCAAGAGCAAAAATCCCATTGTTCGCCATATTTTGAAACAATTTTTTCATGATTTACTTGCTTTTCCTTTAAATTTCTTTTTGGTTTTTCTTTGACATTCAACAAATTATCACCTGTCTTTTTTTCCACTATTTCTTTTTGTTGCTTTGACCTATCTACTGGTTTTGATTCAGTTTTATTTGAATCACAACTTGCTAAAATCAGAAAACAAACAAATAAGACTTGGACTTTTTTCATTAACAAAGAATAAATGGCAATATATTTGCTAAAATAACAAAGATTTTTGGATCAATTAAATTGTCGATTCAATATAATTAATTTTCGGTCAAATGAAATTTACAATTTTTCTTATTGGATTTTTATTGATGCGCAGTTTTAGCATAAACGCTCAAGTTAAGGACACTTTGCATATTCAAAGATTAAGTGAATTGACGGTTTTCCAAAATAAATGGGCATTTGAAAGACAAGTCGAAAAAATTAGAAAACTATATCCCTATGCGTTGCATGCAGCGAGTTTACTAAAGAAATTTGATGCCGAACTTGCTGAAATCGATTCCAAACGAAAAAAGAAAAAGTACAACAAGAAAGCGCATGAAAAACTCAAAGAAGATTACACTTATGTAATCAGAGATTTGTATCGTCAAGATGGTGTTTTGTTGATGAAATTAATTCACCGAGAAACAGGATTGACAGCCAGTGCAATTATTCAAAAATACCGCGGGAAATTTCAGGCTGAATGGTTTGAGCAGATTGGGAAAATCTGGGAACAAAATTTCAATGTCAAATATGAACCTGCAGGTGAAGATTATATGACTGAGCAAATTATATTGCAAATTCAAGATGATGTATTGGAATTTAATCCAAGTCCACAAATGATTGACAAAAAACAATACAAAATCAATATGAAAGCGTATCGCGAAGATGTCAAAGAATCCAGAAAAAGAGTGAAAATTTTAAGAAAAAAGCAAAAAGAAGTGGAGAAGCAAAGCAAAAAACTCAAAAAGCTAAATTAGTTAAATAGCAAAAAAATCGGACCACTTATCTATGACCCGATTCAATTTCAAAAAAGAAAAACTTAAGCTTCTAATTGATCGCTAGCTGTTTGAGCTATTGCTGATTTAGCAAAACGAATTTTACTGCCTTCACAATTCAACAAAACTGTAGCATCAGTAACTTCTAAAATTTTACCATGGATTCCTCCAATTGTAACTACTTTATCTCCAGGAGCTAAATTTGCTCTGAAATTTTTCTGCTCTTTTTGTTTTTTCTGTTGTGGTCTGATCATGAAAAAGTAAAAAACTACCACAATCATTAACAACATTACTACATTCATTGATCCTCCTCCTTGCATTTTATTTGATTTAAATTATTGTTTTTATTTTTATTTTCTAATTACCTTCGCTTTGATTAAAACTGGAGTAATTGAAGGATCTGTATTTGCAACAATTCTTACTTCTTTACTCAAAGTTCCTGGCGAAGCTCTTTCGGTTTTGATATTTGCTTTAATTGTAGCACTTTCACCTGGAGCGATTGGATCTTTTGGATACTCAGCAACTGTGCATGTGCACGAACCTTTCACTTCAGCTAAAATCAATGGATAATCTCCTGTATTTTTGACTGTAAAAGATGCGTGAACGATTTCGCCTAACATTACTTTTCCAGCGTCTACAACGGATTGAACTTCCATTTCTGTTTTATTTCCAACTTCAACGTTTTCACTGTCGCTGCAAGCAAACAATAAAAATGACAAACAAATACTCGCGAAAATTTTATTCATAATATTTGGTATTAATCCATTAAACCTCTTCCAATTTTGGAAATTTTATTTTCTTTTTCTAATCTATCAACTGCTTTGTCCAAAATACCATTGATAAATCCGTTGCTTTTTGGAGTACTGTAATATTTCGAAATTTCGATGTACTCGTTTAAAGTAACTTTTTTAGGAATGTTATTGAACTCTTGCAATTCAGTAATCGCCATTTTCATTAAGATAATATCCATTTTGGCAATTCTATCCAACTCCCAATTTTTGGTCAAATCATCAATCAAAGCTAAATTTTCTTGGTCTTTGTCGATTGTTTTTCTCAACAAAATTCTGACAAATTCTTTTTCATCTTCAGGATCTTTGTACAAAGGTAAAATCTCATTTTTCCCTTCTACTGAAAAAGTTTTTATTGTCTTCAACACCATAGAACAAGCAAGATCGATATCATCCAACCATTGAATACTTTTTTCTTCAAAGAAATTGTAAATCAAAGGCGAATTGGCAATTTCTGCTTTGAAAAGTGAACAAGCAAATTCCATGTCACTCTCGAAATTGCTTTCTTCTTGACTCATGTATGCAAAGTAAGTTTCACTTTCACGAATTTGGGCCATCACTTTTCTAAACATTTCTTGGTGTTCGTCACCCAACCAATTCACTTTATTCTCTTCAGAAGCTCTTCTTAAAGGCGCATTTGTATCAATCAGTTCGAAAACTTTATTTTCAACAAACTTCAAATTTGGATTCAAGTCAGCTGCAGTTGGACGAATTTTAGATTTCAATTCTTCCAATCTTCTCAACTCAATTTCCTTTAATTCACCAAAAGATAGTAATAAGAATAAATATAAATCAAAAATGCGATCTATGTTATCCATCATTTCATTTTCAGTACGTCTATAATTTTCCTCGTCGGACTGAAAATAAGCATAAAGTGCTTGTAATACTTTGATTCTTAAATGTCTTCTATTTAGCATATCTGTTTTTTACATCGGTAATTTAACATTTCCGATAGCGGCAATCCTTTCCTCTGCCATTTTATTTGCGATTTGGTATGTTGGGATATTATCCGCTTTTGAACGACGAACAATGTTTTGAATTGTTGTATAAATCTCTTCAGCTTTACCCATTGCCCATTCAGAAGACAAAGATTTCACTTCAGAATAACAATTGATTACACCACCAGCGTTCAAAGCATAATCAGGCGCATAGATAATTCCTTTGTCCATCACAGCTTGACCATGTACATTTTCGATTGCCAACTGATTGTTTGCGGCACCAGCAATGATTGAACATTTCAATCGAGATAAAGTCTCATCGTTGATTGTTGCACCAAGCGCACAAGGAGCATAAATATCCATGTCGATATCGTATATTTCATCTAACCCAACGATTTTAGCACCGTATGTTTTTGAAACTCTATTTAACGTTTCTTGGTGAATGTCTGTAATGAAAACTTCAGCACCTTCTCTGGCAAGAGAAGCAACCAAATATTCTCCAACGTGACCAACACCTTGAACAGCAATTTTCTTTCCAGCCAATGAATCAGAACCAAATTGTTCCTTAGCACAAGCTTTCATCCCAACGTAAACACCGTGTGCAGTAACGGGAGAAGGATCTCCACTTTTACCAGCCAAACCAACCACGTGATCAGTTTCCATGTTTACCCATGACATATCAGCAGTTCCAATCCCAACATCTTCTGCAGTAATATATTTACCACCCAAACTGTTTACGAATTTACCAAAACGTCTCATGAAAGCTTCTGTTTTCATTGTACGAGAATCGCCAATAATTACCGCTTTTCCGCCACCCAAATTCAATCCAGCAAGAGAATTTTTGTAAGTCATTCCGCGAGATAAACGCAAAACATCATTCAAAGCTTCAAGCTCGTTGTTGTAAGCCCACATTCTTGTTCCTCCAAGAGCTGGTCCTAAAACGGTGTTATGAACTGCGATGATTGCTTTTAAACCTGTGGCATTGTCGTTACAAAACAACAACTGCTCGTGGTTGTATTTGCTCATTTGAGCAATCACTGGATTTTCAGCCAGATTTGTGTCTTTGATGTCTTTAACCTCAAACATATTCTCGATAAGTATTAAGAACGAAAATTCATTACTAATTGCTACTTTTGTTTTTCAAATTAAAATAGCGTTGCAAAAGTAGGAATTTATCGCATGAAGTCTTTAAGCTATCTCAACAAATATTTAATAAAATATAAATGGCGCCTACTTTTTGGTGTGCTATGCATCATTGCTTCTAATTATTTTGGTGTTGAAATGCCCAAAATAGTCAAAGGTGCAGTCAATGATTTTATAGGAAAAATCAATCCCAATGAGACTTTCAAGAATATTGCTTATTTGAGTTTGAAATTATTTGGATTCTACATGCTGCTTTCTCTTGGCAAAGGATTTTTTCTTTTTTTAACACGTCAATCCATCATCATTGTATCAAGATTTATTGAATATGACCTAAAAAATGAAGTTTATGAACAATATCAAAAACTGAATTATTCATTTTACAAAAAATCAAAAACTGGTGATTTGATGAATCGAATCTCTGAAGATGTATCTCAAGTGAGAATGTATTTGGGCCCAGGATTAATGTACACAATCAATTTGGTGATTTTGTTTGCACTATGCGTGACTACAATGTTGCGCATTAATGTGAGCTTGACATTAATCGTATTGGCGCCATTGCCTGTTTTGTCCTTTCTGATTTACAAAGTTTCTAGTAAAATGAATGCTTACAGTAAATCTGTACAAATTGAACAATCCTTGATGTCAACAATTGTACAGGAAACTTTTTCAGGAATTCGGGTCATCAAAGCTTATTTGCGTGAAAAGGAAATGAATCAAAAATTCAATGAATCTGCAGATAATTACAAAGCTAAAACGATGAAATTGGTCATTGTGAATGCATTATTCATGCCTACAATTGTTTTCTTAATTGGACTAAGTAATTTATTGGCCATTTATTACGGCGGTTTGTTGACATATTCAAAACAAATTACACCTGGTGATATTGTTGCCTTTGTGTACTTTATAAACATGTTGACATGGCCATTTGCAAGTGTTGGTTGGGTTACTTCAATCAATCAACGTGCTGCTGCGTCGCAAGAAAGAATCAATGAATTTCTCAGAATTCAGCCTGAAATCGTAAATACAAATGATTCACCTCTAAGTCAAATTTCATCGATTGAATTCAAAAATGTTTCATTCAAACATGAAAATGCAGGAATTGATGCAATTTCTAATTTGAGTTTCACGCTTAAATCGGGAGAAACATTGGGAATTGTTGGTCGCACCGGAAGTGGAAAAAGTACTTTATTGAATCTGTTCATGCGACAACTAGATCCAACATCTGGTGAAATTTTAGTGAATAGTGAAAATCTGAAAAACATCAATTTGGATGCTTACAGAAGACAATCAGGCGTTGTTCCTCAAGAAGTATTTTTATTTTCTGACACAATTGGAAACAACATCAAATTTGGCGTAAACGAGCGCGAAGTTGATGAAAAGGAATTGATAGAAGTCACTAAAAAAGCGCATGTTTATCACAACATTCAAGAATTTAGCACAGGGTTTGAAACTATTTTAGGTGAACGAGGTGTGAATCTGAGTGGTGGACAAAAGCAAAGAATTAGCATTGCACGGGCTTTATTGAGAAAACCAAATTTGCTCTTATTGGACGATTGTTTATCAGCTGTTGATACTGAAACTGAAGATATTATTTTGCGCTCTTTGGCTGAAGAATCCAAAGAAAATATGACGGTAATTGTAAGTCATCGAATTTCATCTTTGAGATTCGCAGATAAAATCATCGTGCTCGAAAACGGTGCTAAGATTGAAGAAGGAACGCATGAAGAATTGATTTCCAAAGCAGGAATTTATTCTGAAATGTATGAAAAGCAATTGGCGGATTCTGAGAAATAAACTATTCCAAACTGCATACTTTTACTTTTTTCAATCGTTTTAAATTCTTCTAAAATTTTCACTTTCAAATTTTCTCAATAACTTTGCAACTGCATTATGATTCAATATAAAAAAGTAGCTTTTTACACGCTTGGTTGTAAATTAAATTTTTCAGAAACTTCCACCATTTCACGTCTTTTCGAAGATGCTGGATTTGCCAAGGTAGATTTTGAAGATACTCCAGATATTTATGTAATCAATACTTGCTCTGTAACCGAAAATGCAGACAAGAAATGCAAGCAATTGGTCAAAAAAGCACTCAAAATCAACCCAAATGCATTTGTTTCGATAATTGGTTGTTTTGCGCAATTGAAACCAGTTGAAATTGGTCAAATCCCAGGTGTAGATTTGGTTTTAGGAGCCAATGAAAAATTTGATATTCTAAATTACATCGCCGAATCTGACAAAAAAGAGGAAGCCCAGATTTCTTTCAAAAATATCAAAGAGACCAAAGATTTCATTCCTTCATTTAGCATTGGAGATAGAACACGTTCATTCTTGAAAATCCAAGATGGATGCGACTATTTCTGTACTTTTTGCACCATTCCTTTAGCAAGAGGAAAAAGCAGAAATGCAAGCATTGCCTCGACGTTGATTGAAGCAGAGAAAATTGCTAAAACCGACATCAAGGAAGTTGTTTTAACTGGCGTAAACATTGGCGATTTTGGTCAAGGTGGTGATGAGAATTTTTATCAATTGGTTCAGGAATTAGATAAAATTAACGGCATTGATCGCTTTCGCATTTCTTCCATTGAACCCAACCTATTGAGCAATGAAATCATTGATTTTTGCTTGTCCAAAGCCGAAAGATTTGTTCCACATTTTCACATTCCTTTGCAAGTTGGAAACGACCGCATTTTGAAAGCCATGCGCAGAAAATATGAGCGCAGTTTATATGCAGAAAGAGTTGCTCAAATCAAATCACTTCGACCTGATTGTTGCATCGGCGTAGATGTAATCGTTGGATTTCCTGGAGAAACGGATGAAGAATTTATGGATTCTTTGAATTTCATCAAGGACCTTGATATTTCTTATTTGCATGTTTTCACTTATTCGGAAAGAGCAAACACTGGCGCGCCAAAATTGGGCGAATTTGTTCCAATGGAAAAACGAAAAGAGCGTAGCAAAATGTTGCATATTCTTTCTGACAAGAAAAAAAGAGCCTTTTACGAGCAAAATTTAGGTTCAGAACGCACTGTTTTGTTTGAATCAGAAGAAGAAAACGGCGTAATGCACGGCTTTACCGAAAATTATGTCAAAGTAAAAATCCCATTTAATGAAAATTTAATCAATCAATTTCGCAAAGTTCGTTTAGCTGAAATTGATAGAGACGGAATTGTCAAAGTCGAATTAATCGACTAAAATACAATGGATTGAATCTTTTTTATTTCCCAATATTTGAATTTTGAAAATTCATTTATCCAGCCAGTTTTTATAAACAATGAATGATTGATAAGAATCTCTGTTTTCAACTTGAAAAAAAGAGTCGAAAATAGTATATTTGCAATTCATTATTTTAAGCTATGGCAAAAGAATCGACTGAAATTGAAGTTACCCCTGTAGATTTTGAAACATTCAAAAATGAAGTGATTGCAGACTACAAATTGGCTTGTTTATCACGCGAAGCATCGTTGTTAGGAAGACGTGAAGTTTTATCTGGAAAAGCCAAATTTGGAATTTTCGGTGACGGAAAAGAATTAGCACAAATCGCCTTAGCAAAACAATTCAGAAATGGAGATTTCCGTTCTGGTTATTATAGAGATCAAACGTTGATGATGGCTATTGGTCAACTCAACATTCAACAATATTTTGCAGGATTATACGGTGAAACAAACCTTGACTTGGAACCGCAATCTGCAGGTAGACAAATGGGTGGACATTATTCATCCAGAAATTTAGATGCAAATGGCAATTGGTTAAATTTGATGGAACAAAAAAACAGTTCTGCCGATATTTCACCAACTGCTGGTCAAATGCCGCGTTTACTCGGTTTGGCTCAAGCTTCGAAAGTCTACAGAAATCATCCTGAATTAAAAGAATTAGCTGATTTTCAAAAGTTCACCAATGGTGGAAATGAAGTCGCTTTTGGAACAATTGGAGATGCGAGCACATCTGAAGGTCCATTTTGGGAAACAATCAATGCTGCAGGCGTTTTGCAAGTTCCGATGGTAATGTCGGTTTGGGACGATGGATTTGGAATTTCTGTTTCAAGAGACAAACAAACGACGAAAGGAAGTATTTCAGAAGCTTTGGCTGGAATGCAAAGAACTGCTGACAAACCTGGCTATGAAATTTTCACTACAAAAGGTTGGGATTACGCGCATTTAGTTGAAACTTACGAAAAAGCAGTAGCCATTGCTCGTGAAGAACACGTTCCTGTATTGGTTCACGTACAAGAAGTAAATCAACCGCAAGGACATTCCACTTCTGGTTCTCATGAACGTTACAAGTCTGAAGAAAGATTGAAATGGGAAACTGAATTTGATTGCATCAACAAATTCAAAGAATGGATTTTAAGTTTCAATGCTGACGGAAATGCAATTGCCACTCCAGAAGATCTTGAAAACATTGAGAAAGATGCCAAAAAAGAAGTGCGTGATTTCAAATCAATTGCATGGAAAGATTTCACTAACGGTTTGAAAGATGATTTGGCTGAAGTTATTCAATTATACCAAGCGATTGAGTCTGAAACAAAACATACTGAATTCATCCAAGCTGAAATTGTTACCTTGCAAAAAGCAATGGACCCAATTCGCAAAGATATTTTGTCTTCAGCAAGAAAAGTTTTGCGTACAATCAAAACTGAAAATATCGCTTCAAAATCGATGCTTGCAGCATGGATTCAGTTGCAAATCGAAAACAATAAGTCAAGATATAGTTCACATCTTTATTCTGAATCAGCATTCAATGCAGTAAAAATTGAAGGTGTAGAGCCTCAATACGCTGACGAAGTAAAATTGGAAGATGGAAGAATTATCTTGCGAGATAATTTTAGAGAAATCTTCAAAAAATATCCTCAAACATTGATTTTCGGCGAAGACGCTGGTAAAATCGGTGGTGTAAACCAAAGTTTGGAAGGCATGCAAGAAGAATTTGGTGAATTGCGTGTTTCTGATGTTGGAATTAGAGAATGTACGATTATCGGACAAGGAATTGGAATGGCGATGAGAGGTTTGAGACCAATCGCTGAAATTCAATATTTAGACTATTTGTTGTACGCCATTCAAATTATGTCTGACGATTTGTCAACTGTTCAATACAGAACCAAAGGCGGTCAAAAAGCACCTTTGATTGTGAGTACTCGTGGTCATAGATTGGAAGGTATTTGGCACAGTGGAAGTCCAATGGGAATGATCATTAATTCCTTGCGTGGAATGTATGTTTGTGTGCCAAGAAACATGACCAAAGCTGCTGGATTTTACAATACATTGTTACAAGGAGATGAGCCTGCATTGGTGATTGAACCATTGAATGGTTACAGAACTAAAGAACGAATTCCTACCAATATTGGTGAATTTAAAACGCCTTTGGGAATTCCTGAAATTGTTCAAGAAGGTGCCGATTTGACTTTAGTTTCTTACGGTTCAACTTTCAACTTGTGTGAGCAAGCTTGTAAATTGTTGGCTGAACATGATATTTCAGTAGAATTAATTGATGCACAAACGTTAATTCCGTTTGACATCAACCATTTAATTGGTAAATCGTTGCAAAAAACAAATCGTTTGTTGATTGTTGATGAAGATGTTAGTTCAGGAGCAACTGCTTACATGTTGGATAAAATTTTGGTAGAACAAAAATCATACTTTACTTTAGACTCTGCACCTGAAACATTGAGCGCAAAAGATCACAGACCGCCTTATGGTTCAGATGGTGATTATTTTTCTAAACCAAGTATTGACGATATTTTTGAAAAAGTTTATGGAATGATGAGTGAGGTTTCTCCTTCAAAATATCCAGCTTTATATTGATATTCGAAGTCCGAAGATGATTTATTTTCGGACTTAATTTTTTTAATTAAATGAGAACATTGATTGTCATTTTCTGTATTACTGGATTCCTTGCGAAAGACATTGCTCGCTTGGGTTGGGAAATATGGTTTAAAGTCAATCAAGAACAAATTATCGCCGAAAAATGTGAAAATAAAGCTACGCCAATGTTGCATTGTAACGGTAAATGTTATCTTTCAAAGCAATTGGAAAAATTGGAACAAAAAGAGCAAAATCACAATTCTAAAACCAATCCTTTCAACAACAATATAAAATTTGAGTACATCCCTACTCCACTTGAAATAAATTTGCTTTTTGCTGCAATTGAATCAAAAGAAAAAGATATTTTCCAAAATAAAATTCAAGCTGTTAACGAATTTTCAGGTTGTATTTTCCATCCGCCATCGCATATAATAATTTGATTATTAAATAAATTGTTCTGTTGACAATTTAAGTTTTCAATTTTATTATTTAAATCATGCAGAAAATCATCTTGTTTTTCGGTTTGATATTATTGGCAAATAAATCAATGGCTTGTGATGTTTGTGGCTGTGCTGCAAGTTCGTTTTCATTGGGATTGTTACCAAGTTCAAACCATCATTTTATTGGGATTAGATCCAATATTCGAACCTTTCAAACTACACATCCACCACTTTTTGGCTTTCAAGAACCATCGACGGATGAAGTTTTTACATCAACTGATTTGATGGGAAGGTGGAAAATAAATCATCGCTTTCAATTAATGGCGGTAGTTCCTTATGTTTATAATTCACAGAAAACGACGGAAACTACGATTACAAATCAAGGTTTGGGAGACATAACTTTGATGGGAAATTATGTTTTTATTCAAAACACAGATTCACTTACAAGAAAATTCAAACAAGCAGGAACATTTGGAATTGGTGCAAAACTTCCTACTGGGAAATTTGACAATACCAATGTCAACAATCGCAACATGCTTCCTGGCACAGGGACAATCGATTTCATTGCTTCCTTGAATTATTCCATTCAAAAAGGAAGTTGGGGATATTTGACAGAATCTAGTTTTAGTTACAAGACTGAAAACAAATACGATTACCAATTTGGTCATGCCTTGGGAACAACTCATTTGGCATTTTATCGTTGGGTTTTGAACGAGAATCTCAGGATTCTTCCGCAAGTTGGATTGAATTATAACCACAACTTTAGAGACAGAATCAAAGGAAAAGTTACCGATGATTCTTACAACGGAGGAACAATTTTAAACGCCCAATTTACAGTGGCAGCGATTTTTAAAAATTGGATGTTTTCAGCCAATTATTTTGCACCAGTGTATCAAGATTTAGGAAATGGATATGTAGTTCAAAAAACTGCACTCCGTTTTGGTATTAATTATTTTATTACAAAAAAATGAAAAAATCATTTATAATATTTTTAGGAATTATCTCATTAACAGTAATTTCATGTAAAAAAGAAACTGCAGAACCAACCGTAATTGCGGATCCAACATTCAATTTAACTTCGCCAGTTTTAAACGAAACTTACAATTTCGGTGATACAATCAAAGTAATTGGAAATATAACAGCTGACTACGACATGCATGGCTACAATGTTATAATCAAAAACATGAAAACTGGGATGAACGTTGTAAATCAGGGTTATCATTTACATCAATCTTCATATACGATGAACGAAGCCTGGAAGAACACTGTTGCTGATACCTCAGAAATGAAAATTACAGTAGAAGTTGCTATTGACCATGATGGAACTTTGAAAAGTTTTGAAAGAATTGTAACTTGTTATCCTCAATAAATCAGTATCTTTGGTCCTCTCAAACAATATAAATTAACAACATGAAGTGGACAGAATACAACAATTACTTCGAGGAAATTTTACAAAACACAAATCCAAAAGCACCTTACGATAGTCCTGATTTTTTAGATTACACTAAAATGAATCAGACTAGAAGTAAACGCTGGATGAAAACGGGTGAAATTGCCCAATCAATTATTGAAACTGTTGGTAAAATTAATAAAACGCAACATTGGATTTTGATTACCGAACCTTGGTGTGGAGATGCTGCACACAGTGTTCCTTTTATCCATTTGATCAGCGAATTGAATGACAATATTCAACTTGAAATTCAACTTCGTGATGCTGATTCTGAAATTGAAAAATATTTAACAAACGGCGGAAAATCAATTCCAATTTTAGTCATCCGAGATGAAAACGGGAAAGATTTAGCAGTTTGGGGTCCACGACCAGCAGATTGTCAAGTAATATTTAACCAACTGAAAGCGGATGGCGCTGAGTTTGGAGAGATAAAAATCGCTTTGCAGAATTGGTATAATCAAGATGCTGGAGTGAGTTTACAAAAAGAACTAGACAATCTAATCAAACAGACATTGTAGATCATTAAAAGCGGTGAAATTCATCGCTTTTTTTATTTCAAAACATTAAAGTGGTAATCAATCGTAAGTTCTTTATATTCGTCGGTGTAATTTCCATCGTTTTTCCGAATGATCAAACGAGAATGATCTAATGATTTATTTATTTTTGAAAATGCACCGATTTTTCTTACCAACTGATTTTCTTTGCCGAAGATTTCGATTTGTTTAACTAAATGAAGTCCGATTTTGGATGCAAATTCCGAGTAAGTATCAAAAGTCAAATTGGGAAGAATTACCCAAAACAAACCATTTTCAGTCAAATGCAATGCTACTTTTTCAAAAAGTACATTCAATGGCAAACTATCATCATGTCGTGCTAAGTTTTTCTGCAGGATTGACGATTTAGAAGCATTTTCAAAATACGGCGGATTTGAAAAAATGAGATCAAATTTAGAATCTGGACTAAAATCCAAAAAATCAACATGAAAGGCAGTCAATTGAGGCTGAAAAGATGAATTTTCGAAGTTTATTTTGGCTTCATCAAAAGCATCTGCTTCAATTTCAATAGCAGTTATTTTTAGGGAAGGATTTCGTTGTGCTGTCATTAAACTCAAAACACCGGTTCCGGTTCCAATGTCAAGTGCGTTTGATTTTCCTTCAACATCAATCAAAGAGCCAAAGACCATTGAATCGGTTCCAATTTTCATGGCCGAATTCGATTGATTTACTTCAAAATGTTTAAATTTAAAAATGGACATCAGCCCAAATAAATAGCGATTAATCCATCAGGAGCATTGACTCTCAAAATTCGATTTGTTCGATCTACTTCTTGCACTAGATTTTTCACGAATGGAATCAATACTTCTTTCCCATTTGGATTTTTAATTTGAATCAAAGGATTTACTGGTAAATCTACAATAGTTTCTAAAATTCCAACCGGACCGAAATTATCATCTACGACTTCAAAACCGACGACTTCGTGGTCATAAAATTGAGTTCCTGAAAGTTCTGGTAATTCTGAAAGAGGCAAGTAAAGATTTTTTCTCATCAACACTTTTGCGTCGTTTTCAGAGTTTACGCCTTCCAATTTAACAGCAGCAAAACCGCGCGGTTTGAGTTGGAAAGATTCTACAAAAAAAGGAGTTAGTTGTCCGTTAATGTCAATGAAAACCGAATCTAATTTGGTATATTCAGTTGGATCAGTAACGTCTAAAAAAAACGAAACTTCACCTTTGAATCCGTGAAGTTTCGCTACATATCCTAAATGATAGCAATCTGCTTTTTTCATTTAAATATTTTGTTCTTATGCTTGAGTTTCCTCTGTACCTTCTTCTGTTGAAGCTTCTTCAGTAGAAGTTTCTTCAGTTGCAGTTTCTTCTGTTGTTTCCTCAGCTACTTCTTCAGCAACTTCTTCCACTTCAGGAGCATTTTTTGCTTCAATTGCTTTCGCTTTTGCAGCATTTGATTCAGCTTCAGCTTTCAAAGCAGCAGCCTTAGCAGCTACAGCACTGTTTGCCAAACCATCTTTTTTGTTGTTGATTTTGTTTGCTTTCTCAGCTTCCCAAGCAGCAAATTTAGTTTCAACATCAGCCTCAGTCAAAGCACCTTTTTTGATACCATTGATCAAGTGGTTTTTGTACAATACACCTCTGTAAGACAACAACGCTCTCGCAGTGTCAGACATTTCAGCTCCAGTACGAACCCATTGCAAAGCAGATTCGAAATTGATTTCGATTGTTGCAGGATTTGTGTTTGGATTGTAAGTACCCAATTTTTCGATGAATTTACCATCTCTTTTCGCTCTTGAATCAGCGACTACAAGGTGAAAAAATGCTTTTGATTTTTTCCCGTGTCTTTGCAATCTTATACGTGTTGCCATTTTTTGTTTATAAGTTGGAGTACGAAACTCCAGTTAATAATTAATTAAGGGTGCAAAAGTAAGTATATTTTAGTTATGATGCAAGTTTTGGTAAACTAGATGTTAGGATTTTAAGATATTAGGATGTTAAGACTTAGTAATACTCGAAAACTTAAAAACTAAATTTCAATCCAACGTTCAAGAAAATTGCACTGTAGCTGTGTTTCAACGACAAGGCTTTTTTAGATACATTCTCATCATTATTGACAAAGGTATCGATTTGATCATCGTACGTTGTGATTTTATCAACCGTTTTGATGTTATCAATATCTTCAATTCCGTTGTAAACATAGGACGCCATCGTTTTCGATTTGGTAAGGATCTTCAACGATATTCCGTTCAATTCACCAAAAAGTGAAAGTTTTTTCGTCAACTTTACTGTTCCACCTATTGAGGCTGAATAACCAACTGCGAAAAAATATTTTGTTTCACTTTTCGTCGAAACTGTTTGTCCGATTTGAGCGATAGTTCCTGAACCAGATTCTGTTTCCTCTACATTTGAAACATTTGAAATTGGCAAAAGCAAGCCAGGCTTGAAATAAAAACCTAATTTTTCTCCCGAATGTTGTAAAATCAAACTCGGCATCATTCGAAATTGATTTGAATTTTGAAATGATTCATAGACTCCAAAATCATTTTTAACGCGAGAAGTCAAGGTTTTCGTTCCTTGGAAATAACAAAACCCCAATTCCATTCCAAAATTTGGCTTTAGCATATAGGACGAACTCAAACTATAGTTCATTCCTGCACCCAATGTTCCATAAATATTGGTCGTTTTTTCTGGTTCAATCTGAATTCCCAAAACATCAGAAGGCGCAGAAAATCCATAACCAGCAAAAGCTGATATGGTTGGTCCTTGTGAAAACGATGAAAAACCACTTATTAAAACCGCGATACAAAAGCTAAATTTATACATACATTTGTTCAATTAAAATCTTAACATGGACGATAAAATCAACAAACTTATAGAAAAAATCAAATCACATTTCGAAAATGATTTTTCAGGTCACGATTGGGATCATATTTTGCGTGTTTTAAACAATGCCAAATTCATCCAAAGCAAGGAAGGTGGAAACCTAGAAATTGTGATTTTGGGTGCATTGTTACACGATATTTCAGATCATAAAATGAACGGCGGAATTTTAAATCACGGCGGTGTAAAAGCCAAAGAAATACTGGTTGAATTAAATTATTCTACTGAAATAATTGAACAAGTCGTTGCTTTAGTTGACAATATTTCTTTCAAAGGCGCTTTGGTTGAGGACAAAAAAATCAGTCTAGAACAGCAAATTGTGCAAGATGCAGATCGCTTGGATGCGATTGGTGCTGTTGGGATTGCGCGTGCATTTGCTTTTGGAGGAAACAAAAATCGTCCGATTTATCAATCAACTGTGGAACCAACACTTCATGATTCTTTTGAAGAATACGCAGTTTCTAAAAGTCATACGATTAATCATTTTTACGAGAAACTACTACTTTTGAAAGGTCGTTTCAATACAGAAACAGGCAAAAAGCTCGCCAATGAACGCCATCAAGTAATGGAAGATTTCTTGAATCAGTTTTTCAAAGAAATTGAATTGAAATAAACTCATTTGTTAATTTTTTCCTAAAAACCAATTCCTGTTGAACCGATAAAATCATTGGCTGTACCTTACCCCAAATTCAGAAATTATGAAAAAAATATTTGCAAGTCTTTTTATTCTTTGTTTCGCATCACAGCTATTTGCTGGCGACAAAGAAAATGTTAAATCTACGATTACAGATGTAACCGTTTACACACAAGGTGCTCAAATTTTCAGAAAAGCAACTTACAATGTAAAACCTGGAATCACCGAAATTATCATCGATGGAATTTGTCCAACGATTGATGCGAAAAGTTTACAAGTGAAGGCAACTGGAAACATTGTCATTTTGGATTCTAAATATTCCATGTTTTATCCAGAACCAAAAGTAACTTCAACCGTTGACGGTTTACCGTTGAAAATCAGAAAAGATATCTTCCTTGTTGAAGATTCTATTTTGGTCATTGGCTATGAAATTCAAGAAATTCAAGATGAAATTGATGTTTTGAATGCAACCAAAAGTATCTTATCAAATAACGGTGCTATTCGCGGACAAGGAAAAGTGAATGATTCGATCCAACTTTTGAAACAAGCAGTTGATTATTACGCAATCAAAATGAATGAAATCAATAAGCAATTATTGAAATTAAATCGTCGCAAGGCTGAAAAAAATATCAGAAAATCGGAGATGCAAAATCGCTTAAATAATCTTCAAAATTACCAAAGCACTTCAAACCAAGAAATTCCACAATTAGGTCCGACGCACAGGATTATTGTAACCGTTTCAAGTAAAGAAATTACAAACGGAAAAATTACACTTTCTTACCTAGTTTCTGGCGCTGGTTGGATTCCATTGTATGATATTAGAAGCGAATTGGCAGCAGGGAAAGTGAATTTGAATTACAAAGCCCAGGTATTCCAAAACACTGGTTCAAAATGGGAAGATGTGAAATTGACGATTTCAACCAACAATCCATTTCAAAACAAAATCAAACCAACTTTGAATCCTTGGTACATTGATTACTATCAAGCACGACCTATGCCTGGTTCAATAAATTCAAATGGTTATATGGCACCAGTTACATTAAATGCTTCCAGTGCTTATGAAAAATCGTCTTCAAAAGATTCTTATCGAATGCAAGAAGAAGATGCTGTTACTTCTGCGCAATTCACACAGATTATCAGTCAAATGATTTCAGCTGAATTTAGAATTGATTTACAATACACGATTCCATCAACCAATGAAAAACACATGGTTTTGATTTCAAACACAGATTTGGCGGCAAACTACAAATATTACACGGTTCCCAAAATGGACGCTTCGGTTTATTTGGTTGCGCAGATTTCAAAATTGGATGAATTGCAACTTGTGCCTGCAAAAGCAAATATTTTCTTCGACGGAAGTTATATCGGTGAAACATATATCGACCCAAGTTCTATGGAAGATACGTTGAGCTTAAGTTTAGGAAAAGACCCGAATTTAATTGTGAAAAGAACGCTTTTGAAAAAAGAAAGCAAAGAAAAAGTGATTGGAGACAAAATTGAAAGAACCAATAACTTCCAAATTGAAATCAAAAACTTGAAATCAACCAATGCGACCATTGTTGTTCAGGATCAAATGCCAATTACACAGAATAGTGAAATTATCATTGAACCAACAAACACTGGAAAAGCGAAACACGATTTAGTTACCGGAATGCTTGAATGGGAAATCAATCTGAAAACCAAAGAAAGCAAAACCTTAAATTTCAGCTACACTGTGAAATTCGATAAGAATAAAAGTCTATAGTTAAATATAGTTTTGGTTTGGAACCCTGGGAGTGAAAACTTTCAGGGTTTTATTTTTCCCACATAATGGATGGATGTTTTGCTAAAAACTGTTGGATTTTCTCTTTCGTTTTCAAAACAAATTCCTGATGCTCGCTGCTTTTTGGATACAAAGAATGGTGATTTTCCATTTGTCGCAACTGCACAATTTCCTGACAAAGCTTTTGTGTTTCTGCTGGCATCAAAGTTTCAGTTAACCTTTGCCAAACATATTGAATCGCCATTTCATTCGGATGAACACCGTCTGCTTTGAAAAAACGATAATCTCTCAATTCGTCTAAAATGATTTCACAAGCAGGAAAATAATGTATTGGAAAGTTGGTATTTAATTTTTCAATTAATTCAAATAACCTGGCTTTGCTCCTATTGTTTTCGATTAAACCATCTTTGATGTGACGTATTGGACTGACTGTAAAAATCACTTCCAAATTCGGATTGAATGCTTTCAAATGAACTAAAGCTTCATTCCAAATCTCAGCCAGCGAATCTAGATCTGTCAACGATTTTTCAAATGTAGTTGATGGCATTTTATGACAATTCGCAACGACATTATTCAACTGATTGTGAACATATCCAAACGATGAACCTAAAGTGATAAATAAGTATTTTGATTCAAGTAAATCTTGTCGAAATTGCGTTTTAATTTGATTTAAAAACGCATTTAAATCTGCTTCTGAATAGTGAAAAATAGATCCTGCAGCATCCCAAGAGAAAAATAAATCCTTACGCGGAAATATTTGATTTTCTTGACTTTGATTCAATGAATCTAGAATTAACTTCGCCAACGGAATTGGGTGAAAAATCGTTCCAAAAGGATTTGAATTCACCTTAAAACCATTATTTTCAAACTGTAAACCCATTTCATTTGAAAAACAACTTCCAATCAAAATGATTTGATCGCCGTGCTGAATTTTATTGGCATTGACTTGAAATTCAAAATCGAGTTTCAGTTTCATTACTTTTTGTTTAAGTTCAAAGTAAAATCCAACACTTCAGTCCAACCTTTCCATTTTGAAAAATTTCCGATTGTTTCATTGTGCCAAATGCAAATAAAATCTCCACCAAAATTTTCCACTTCTTTGTAAATCTTTTCAATTTCCATTTTACTTTCTTCAATCGACCAATTCTTGTATTCGTGAATCGTTCCATCCATGTAAGCAAATGGATGAATGGTGTAATCTGTAACTGAGTTTTTACTTAAATCGAAAAATTTAAACGGTCTTGCAGTTCCTGCTCTGAAACCAATTTCGTCTGCAAATCCCATGGAGAAATCGTCTGTAAATCCTTTTTTAATCAAGTTTTGATAGGTTACAGGCAATGACAGTTTTAAGAAATGTTGTCGTGAAAATTTTACTTCGTGACCTAAAATATCGTCAATACGCGATTTTTCTCTTTCTAAATAAAAACTGGCTTCATTGGAACGATAACTCGGATGCAAGCCAATTTTTACATGCTTCGACATGTCATAAATCAACTTTTTGTGGCGTTGATCCATGCTGGAAATGTTTTTGTCGTATTTGGTATAATCTCCCAACAACCAAAAAAGATGCACATCAAAACCTCTTTGCAAAATTTCAATCATCTGATCAAAAGTATCATAAGGATCTTTTTCAACTCCTTTCAATACTGCGTTTCTGCGTTTTAATCGATCGTGGTCTTTCTTTATCCAATCTTTGAAAGTACTTAAAAAACGACGCCAATTTTGCTTCCATTTGAACGCATAAGTATTGTCGATATCAAAAGTCGGAACAATTCTCACATCAATCGGCCATGGATTCAGCATAACTCCTAATCTTCGCTCTATGTGTTTGATTATCGCCACTGACCAGCGGTCGCACATCGTTTTTTGCAAAATTCCATATTTGTGTAAAATGCTAAATCGAGCAGCAAATCGATCGTGTTCATCTCGTTTCTCACTCACATATTCTTCCATGCGAGACAATACATAAAATATCGAAGAAAAAGGATCTACAATATTGTCAAACGAAAAGCAAAATTCATCTTCAAATTGATTTTCAGAAATCGAATACGGAAAAATGCCTTCGTCAAATAAAACGGTCGCTGGAGCGATTCCATCACAATTTTCAAAATGACGATTGGAGTAATTGAACTTGATTTCTTCCGTTTGCTGAAAATACATCGGGTCGTTTGTAATTTTAAAATAAATTCCACGGTCCTTGAAAATAAAATCAAGGGTGTAAATCAATCTTTCTGTTACTTCATCGACGTAAATCAACAACATTTTACAACTTTTCGATTATTTTTTGCGCAATAAATAAAGCTGATTTTCCATCGCCAAAAATCGGAGGATATGTGAAATCTTTTTTGTTCAAGAGTTGAAAAGTTGCGCTCACAATGCGCTCTTCGTCTGCATCTGCTAGCAATGCGTTTCCATTGTTTACAATTTCTACCCATTCGGTTTCTGGACGCAAAATCACACAAGGTTTTTCAAAGAAAAAAGCTTCTTTCTGCAATCCGCCGCTGTCTGTGATAATCAATCGCGCATTTTTTTCCAATGCGATGATGTCTAAAAATCCAGCTGGTGGAATGATTTTGAAATGTTTATTGTCTGCTAATTTATTTTTTAAATCCTCGTTCAGCAAGGTTTCCATCATCTTTTTCGTGCGCGGATGCAAAGGCAAAACGATGTCTAAACCAGATTCAACTTGCACCTTTTCCAAGGCTTGAAAAATGGCGTTTAAATTTGTTTCGCTGTCCGTATTCGCATTTCGGTGAATCGTTACCAAAATAAACTGATTTGGAACCAATTCATTTTCAGCTAAAATGGTCGATTTTTGGGCAGAAACTTCTGAAAAATGCAGGCTGTTGTCGTACATGATGTCGCCGCAAGCAAAAACGATTGGTGAATCTATTGTTGCTTTTTCATTTTCAGCCAATTTAAAACCTTCTTTTGACAAGTTCTTGATGGCTGTTTCAGTTGGACAAAAGAGCAAAGTGGAAACGTGGTCACACAAAATGCGATTAATTTCTTCGGGCATCGATTTATTGAAACTTCTCAATCCTGCTTCAACGTGAATGACTGGAATTTCCATTTTGGAAGCGGCCAAAGCAGCAGCGATTGTTGAATTGGTATCGCCGTAAACCAAAATTGCATTTGGCTTTTCAGATAGAATTAAATCTTCAATTCCTTCCATGATTTTCGCTGTTTGCACAGCATGAGAAGAGCTTCCCACATGCAAATTAAAGTCTGGCGCTGGAATTCCCATTTCATCAAAGAAAACATTCGACATATTCTCGTCATAATGTTGGCCTGTGTGCACTAATAATTGCGTGATTTGGTCTGAAAAATGTGTTTCTATCGCACGTGAAAGTGCTGAAGCTTTGATAATTTGAGGTCTTGCACCAATTACTGTTAAAATCTTAATCATTGTAATAATCCTTCATCTGAAAAGCTAAAGTAACCATTATCTGTAAATATCAGGTGATCTAGGATTTGTAAATCAATCATTTTTCCAAAAGCAAACAGGTCTTTTGTCATTTTCAAATCATTTCCACTGGGTCTATTTTGACCACTTGGATGATTGTGGCACAGCACAATAGAACGCGCATTATTATCTAAAGCCGCTCGAAAAACCATTTTTCCATCTACTACAGTTCCTGAAATTCCACCCTGAGAAATTTTTATTGTTTTGAGGATGTCATTTGATTTTCCTAGAAGGATGATATGAAATTCTTCGTGCTCCAAATCTTCAAAAATCGGCTTTAAATAATCATAAATGATTCTTGATGATGTAACTTTTACGCGACTTGACGGTTCGCTTTCTTTTCTCCTTCGTCCAAGTTCGAGCGACGCCAAAATTGTCACTGCTTTCGCCTCTCCTATTCCATGAAACTTGCATAAAGTTGCAAAACTGGCTTTTGAAAAATGACTAAGATTATTGTCAAAAGTTTCCAGAATTTCCTGCGCTAGTTCGACAGCGGTTTTCGCTCTTGTTCCAGAACCGAGCAAAATGGCCAATAATTCAGCGTCTGAAAGTGCACTTTTTCCTTTATTGAGAAGTTTTTCTCTAGGTCGATCGTCGTCTGCCCAAGATTTGATTGTTTGGTTGTTGCCCGAAGGATACATAAAATTAGATTTAATTGTAAAAATGCACTGTTGTTGTTTTTTGGTTAGAATGAAGATAATTAGATTTTTGGGAAATGGCAAATTTATGTGGTGATATTTTCCGGTTTTTGAGGAAAACAATTACAAAATTATCCGATTTTTAAGGAAAATAATTGGGTTTTTATCTGTTAAGTTATGAAAAAGAATGGAGTTTTCTGATTCTTTTAGGGAGAAAGGAAGTTGATAAAGAGGCGAAAAATTAACTTTCCTTTTTTGATTCCGATTCTAAAAACATTGATACAATCAAATATATTGAGACAAGTACATCTAATATGTTCCAAAGTGTTCTACCAAGTGCTAATTTTTCAAAAGGTTGAAAAAGCACAATCAAAACGATAAAAATGACACCTTCAATTTGTCTTTCATTTTGAAAACATTGAAAAGAAAAAATCCCAAAACCAATACACGCTATAAATCTCGTGATTTCATAATAAGCGTATGGCATGTCTGCCAAACACAAAAGTAAAAGTACAACGAGTATTGATTTTAGGGCTATTTGCATTTTAATTAGTTTTTATCGAATTCTGTTTTCGAAATCTGTTTTCCTCCGCTAAGTTGTGGAACTGTTGATTCTGTAATTGAAAATGTGATTGTCAACACTGAATACCCCGAATCATCATTCGTAACAAAGAAAACCTGACCTTTTTGATAGACAGGATCTTTACCTTTTAAAACGGCTTTAGTCTTAGTAAAATAATTTCCACTTTCATAAAATTTTACTGTTTTTTCGCTGTAAGCACTTATGTATACAGTTTCATAAATTGAATTATTTGTATAGCTTCCCTTCATAACCTTTAAGGTCATCGACCTACCAGAGTTGTTTTTTATGGTTAGACTTGCTTGTGCTTTTATTGCAAAACTTGAGAGAATAAAGAGAAGGAGGATTAGTGTTTTTTTGATTAAATTCATTTTAAAATAATTCTATTATTAATATTATCAATCTCGATATTTCCAAATCGCTCTAATACCGTCTGACCTAATAACAGAGGTGCATTGGGATTATCAATTATTGTCGCCTTTATATTTTCTAACACGACATTTCCAATTTTGACAGTTCTCAAATTAATTTCGGTACCTTCAGAAATCTTACCTGTAGCATCCTGGAAGAATTCAGTTGATAAAATATCATCATTTGTTAATGTTCCTTGTCTATACAAAACAGCTGCTTCTGCACTAGAAATACAAATATTACTCGCTCCAGTATCAAATATAAATTTCAGATTTAAACCATTTATTTCAATCCAAACATATCTAACCCCGTTCTTTACTTCCATATCTATAATATTAGAATCTTCAGAATAAGATAAATTATCTTCTGAATTCAATTCTTCACTATTTTGAAGGTGCGAATCTTTACCACTATTTCTTTCATAAATCTTGCTTTCTGGATGTTCACAAGAAAATAGAGAAAAAATAACGCACACAATATAAATATGAAGATTCATATTAAAATCTTATTTAAAGGGTTTTGAGAATTGGAATAACGCGCAGGGTATCAGAATAATTTAAAATCGTATCGCCATCTTTTATATCAAAACACTTTTTGTTTTTACTAAACAATTCAATTTTATAATCTTTTTTTTGAGAAGAGAAATGTTTTTTTATCTCATTTGGATTTAGCTCAAAAATTACACTAATTACTTCATCAATCTTCATATTTAATTTTAAATTTTTGGCAACGATTGTGTAGTCATTTTTCGATAGTATATCATTTGACACATTTTTTTCTGAATTTAAAATGATTGATGAGTTATCTCCTTCCAAATACATATTTTTATCATTATTATTTTCATCAAAATCATCGTTTCCATAAGAAATTAAAGAATATACTGCAATAATTAAAACTAAAACAATAAAACCTATAATTAGATTTTCTTTATTTAAAAGCTTAAAATTGGAATATTCTTTTGTTACATCACTTACTTTTTCTTGTTTATAGGAATTTCGATTAATAGGACGGCTTACTGGAATAGAATCAATTTGTAAATTAGATTTTGGTTTTGCTTTTTGAATATGATTAACAAAAGTCGGTCTCTTAAGTTGATCAATTGAATTTATAAAAATCCGCTTATTTTCACTGAATAACGCCCTAACTTTTTCAGGGTTTTTACTTGAATTTAATTGAATATTAAGCTCTTTTATCTTTTTTGAAAAATCATCGTAATATCCTAAAACTTTTTCTAAATCTCTTTTAGATTCTTCGATTTTTGAAGCATTTTCTTGATGTAGAGAAATATTCCTTTGAATTTGCAAATTAAAATCTTGTTTCATTTGCTCCCTATCCCTTTCTAATTCCTGAATTTTATTATCAAATTCATTTATTGAATTGATAATTTTAGCTTTCCTTTCGCTTTTGAAATTTTCAATTTCTTTGTTAAAAATATCAAGAGGTATAACCTTAAATAACTTTTTTTGTTGAGAAAACTTTGCAACTTCAGGACTATCAGTAAAGTATATTACATCATAAATATTTAATAACTCTAATGAATCACTAAACAATTTTTTTAATACTTCTTCTTTAGTTTGAGTATAAACAACAATATTAGAATTTGTTTGAAAATTTAAATCACCTATTTTTTTGAAATTAAATTCAATATTTTCGATATCTATTGTCCTAGCAATACTAAAATTATCTGAATGATTAACTGTAATAACATCGCTTATAACATTTTTATTAACCAGTTCCTTGTGAAAATCATTTAATATCTTAATGGTAATAAGTTCATCTGCAATTAGATCTTGATACAATATACTAGACCCAATAAAAGTTCCACTTCGATCTGAATTTTGTTCCTTAGCATAAGTATAAATCGAATAAGAAATACTTTTCTGATTATTAATAAACTCTTTTCTAAGTGAATAAACCTTACTAGAAGGAAATAGTTTTATTGCATTAGTATTTAAATCAAAAGTCTTTATGTTTTTTGATAACATACTATTACCATCGATAACGGTTTGCCTAAAACCGTTTGGATTTCCAAAAGTACCAAATGCAAGAAAGTTTATGTTATTATTCATAATTATCAAAAACTAAATTTTAAACGCTCCCAAAAAGTCCCCTCATAATCCAATGGTAATCCATGAATACTTTCGTAAAGCCATTTCGATAGTACTTCAGCTGTCGCTAAACTAAGCATAGCGATTTTTTGTTCTCCATTTTTACTTTGAACATCTCCAATTGTGTAAAAAGTTTTGCTCAATCCAAAAGTATTTAGTCTCATATTTGTCATTTTTAATCTAACTTTGACAAAATCGTCTAACTCTTCAATTGAATCAACTCCCATTTTTCCAGATTTGTCCCATTTTGAGACAACTAAAATTACATTAATAGATCGAAGATTTTTTTCTTTCTTTTCCAAAATATCAAAAAAATTGTTGATGAGATTATCATCCTTATGAGCTGTATCATAGCTTGTTACAATTATAAAAGTTAAAGGTATCTTACCATTTAAATATGACTCAATACTACTATGATAACTCCCTCCTCTTCTAATTTCATTGTGATTTTCACCCGATGTTTCAAGAAAAGTTAAATTAATAGGTTGTATTTTTTTTGATTTATTATTCGGCTCAAAAACCAAATCCAATCTAGTGACTTTATCTCTCGTTGTTCTACTTGGCAAAATCCCTTGACTTATATTTTCAAAAAAATCTGACAATAAAACTTCCGCTTCAGTTGTGTTTGGACTTCCTTTTTTAGGTCTTAAATCACCAGCTTGTGATTTTAAGTAATACAACATTGATGATAAAATAACAGATTTACCAGACTCTGAAGTACCAAAAAAGAACACAAAGTTACTGTCCTTATTTTTCACCTCATTTGAAGATCCCATCAATGGAACAGGTTCTTCATTTAAATTTTCAAATGGTCGTGTATTAAATGTATCTGTATCATCTTCAAATGAAAGAGGCTTTAAATCTTCAAATTCTTCACTCATAGTTTTACGTTTTAATTAGGTATAATTGTTTTTCCTTTTCTTTGCTGATTAAAAACACTTCCTCCGTTTCCTTTTCCATTATTTTGAGCAGTTGGTACTAATAGAATAATAATCATAATTCCAAAATCTAACAATATACACCCCATCAAAACAACAAATTGATACATTCCAAAATTGTTTAAGGCATGGCTGAATGCAAAACCGATTTTTCCAACTTCTTGTGTTTTGGAATAAATAGAAGTGAATTTGAAATTCTCATCACCTAAAATTGTATGAGCGCGATTTCCTAATTTATTATAGTCAGTTAAAGATTTATCAATTAAACCCTGTGCCATTTCATCAATTTCTTTCTGAGAACGTAATAGTAATCTTGGAACATCTCTATTCCATTTTAAAACAGCGCTATTTATATCAGATTTAAGTAATTTTTCATCTGGGGAAAGTTGAGAAATCATATCATCAATTTGATCCCCCATTTGTTCAGCTAATGAAACATAATCATTCCCTATAACACGTAACTCAGTAACTTTCTTAGGAGCAGTAAGTTTTTCTATCCTTTGAATAATAATTCTTGCTTTTTTACCTATTCCTGGCTCTCCTTCATTAATTATTTGCTTCATTAAATTCTTTTTTTCGTATTCAATTTCTGATGCTATTTTAGGATCAAATGAATAATTTAATTTGGATTGAACATCTGTTTCAAGATTATTGAATTTTTCATTAATATCTCTTAATTCAGATGAGTAAATATCAGTTCTCATAAATCGTGTGTACAGAGCATTAAAATTGGCAATAAAACAAAAAGATGCAATAAATATATATATACTCTTGAGGCCAGTTGTAGCTGAACCGTTAACTTTGGCTGATCGCAACTGCCATAAAAGAAAAAGTAGTAATAGTGAAAGAACCATCGATATAATCAACGAACTTCCCCCAAAAATTTGTTGCAAACCTAACCAAGTTTGATAAAAACTGACACCAATCAACATTATGGCTAAAATTGCTAAGAATAGGTCTGTTATCGTATTATTTTTACTCATTTTAAAGTTTATTATTTATTGTTTATATGTTTTAAATTTATTGATTGATTTTTAATAATTTGAAAAATCAATTGTCCCCTCCATATACCCTTTGTAAATTAAAATGTCCAAATTTTCTGGAATAATTTTAATTATGAATGTGACACCTTGCGGCTTATATACTTTTGTCAAGGTAACCGAAGCCGTGCCTTTCTTTGAATCATAGGTATTTATGTATCTCCATTTGAAATTGAAAATATCAGCTTTATATGTTTCGTCAGATTCTTTGATTTCATCTGTTTTAGTGGCATACATAGGCCCGTAACTTTGAGAATCAACCTTTTCCCAATAATTTGACATATTGATTACATCTTCATCATCACCAGTATAAAAAACGATATATTGACCATTTTCAAGTGATTCTGGAGTTATATCAACTCCATTTGATGACGCATCTGTTACAACAAATTTTGCAAGTATTTTCTGTTGTGCATTGCTTGAAAAGCTATTAGTAAAAACAAATAACATCAAGACTATTTTAAATAAATTCCTCATTTCTAATAAATTCTTTAATCATGCTTATGTGATTCAAAATTTCATTTTTAAATCTATTTGATCACATTCTATTTTATTTTTTATATTTTTTCCCAAATATATAAAATATTTACAACTAATTAATAAATTTTACACTTATTCAATAAACAACTTTACTTATTTGAAAATACCTTTACAATTGTGAAAGATAAGTCAATAAACAAGCGCATTGGGGAGCAAATTCGAATGATTCGTTTAGGAAAAAGTATGAGTTTAGAAGCCGTTTCTGATGAATTAAAAATATCCGTTTCTACACTTTCCAATTTAGAAAGAGGTGAAACCGAAATGACTGTTTCTAGATTGTTTGAAATGCTAAATAATTACAAATTTGATATCCTAACTTTCATTCAAAATCTTCAATCAAATTCTGTCGTAAATAATATTTCCTCTGATAGTTTCAATATCAGTTACCAAGAAAATGACAGTAAATTGAATAGGCTCGAAGACGAAATCAATCAGTTGAAAATGGAGATGTTGAAGCTTAAGAATAAATAGATTTCTTCAAAAAACAAAATCACCTATTTTTCAAAAACAAAAAAGCACCTTTGTTGCCAAAGATGCTTTTCCAATTAATTTTTGGCTTTTTCCTACTCAAACAACTTAATCTGAGATTCATCTTCATCATCTTTTTTGGGCAAAATGTCCCATTCGATGGTTGGAGAGTCTCCGTCAGAATCTGAGTCGAAATCTACGATTCCATCCAAGTCCAACGCTGGCATGTCACCTTCTTCGATTGGCCAAGGTTCGCCGCCGTCGATTTCGTGCGTTAAAATGATCTCTTTGACTTTCAATTTCGTCATTTGATTTCCTTGCGCTTTCATTCCTTTAACTTCGATCAAATCTGCGATATTCACCACATTGTCAGGCAAATTCTTGGTTTCTCTGAGCAATTTATTGTATACAATGCGCACTTCTGGTCTGTATGAAGTTGAAACCGTGTCCATGTATGAACCTTCAGATTCAGAGATGAAAAGCACTTTTTTATCGGATGTTACTTCGCACAAGAAACGTTTTACGTAATGTAATTCTTTCTCCGCATCGTAATAAACGGTTGAAATTGGTCTGTCTGGCACCCATTTTTCAATGTGCATCATGTCTTCGTCAAAATGTGTCGCTAAATCAAAACTTGAAAGTCTGTATTCTCCTGTTTTGTATAAAGTTAGCAATTTGTCATTTCCTTTGAAAGAACCCAAAAATTTACCTCTTCCTTCGTCATTCAAACGACCAACAACGGTATCATACCAAATCTTACGTGCCGCCAACGTGGAACCACCGACTTCTTTTTGGATAATTTTCTGAACGATTTCTTTCGTAACGCGATTTCCTGAAGCGGCTCTACCTTTGATTAAAAGTTCACCGAAATCTATGTCGAATCGCAAGCGTTTCAAATGCGGACGTGGTCGCAACATGATGGAAACAACTTCACGTTCACCGTTTGGATGCACTGCAAAATAAAGCAATTTGGAACCTTTAGCACCTTTCGATAAATCGTATTCTGTATCGCGCGTGATGCTGTTTACAAAGAAACGTTTCATCATCGTTGGTCCACCTACTCCATCTTGGTACATGACGTGGTAAATCGTGCGTGTGTCGCCTTTTTTCCAAACATCTGCATGTACGATGCCTTTTCCAACGAATTTTTTGTCGGCAACTTTCGTAACCATCATTTTTCCAGTACTGAAGAAAATGATAATGTCATCAATTTCAGAACAATCGTTCACTGGATCGCTTTTCTTCAATCCCCAACCGATAAATCCTTCTTCTGGATCAACGTATAATTTTTTGTTCGCAATAATTACTTTCGTCGCTGTAATATTATCGAAAACTTTGATTTCAGTTTTGCGTTCTCTGCCTTCGCCAAAACGTTTTTTCAAGTCTTTGAAATATTCGATGGCATAGTCGATCAAATTACTCAATTTCTGTTTGACTTGCTCCATTTCGTCTTCCAACTTCAAGATCAATTCATCCGCTTTATCACTGTCAAAACGCGTGATACGAATCATTTGAATTTGCGTCAAACGGTGTAAATCTTCATCGTTGATTTCACGCACAAACATCTTTTTGAATTTCTCAAAACGTTTGTACAAATACGCATATAAATTCTCTTTATCGCCGTATAATTTGAAATCGATATACATTTCTTCACGGATGAAAATCTTCTCCAAAGTTGAGAAATGCCATTGTTGCATCAATTCTTGCAAGCGAATTTCCAATTCCCATTTCAACAACTGAACGGTGTTGTCGGTATTGATTCGAAGAATTTCACTTACGCCAATAAATCTTGGTTTTTCACCATCGATAATCGAAGCATTGGGTGAAATCGAAACTTCGCAATCTGTAAATGCATACAAAGCATCCAAAGATTTATCAGGAGAAACTCCAGGCGCCAAGTGAATGATAATTTCCACAACAGCAGAAGTATTGTCTTCAATTTTTTTGACTTTGATTTTCCCTTTGTCGTTGGCTTTCAAAATCGAATCAATCAATGAACTCGTAGTTGTTCCGAAAGGAATTTCTGTTACGACCAACGTTTTGTTGTCCACTTTCTTGATTTTAGCGCGCACACGCACTTTTCCACCTCTTAAACCATCGTTGTAATTGGTGAAATCAGCCATTCCACCGTGCAAAAAGTCGGGATAAATTTCAATTTTTTTCCCTCTTAAGTGATTGATTGACTGATCTATTAATTCAATAAAATTGTGTGGCAAAATTTTACAAGCCATTCCAACTGCAATTCCTTCAGCACCTTGTGCCAAAAGCAATGGGAATTTAACAGGCAATTGATCTGGCTCTTTGTTTCGACCATCGTAACTCAAAAGCCAATTCGTCGTTTTTGGATTGAAAACAACATGAGAAGCAAATTTCGAAAGTCTTGCTTCAATGTAACGCGGAGCAGCAGCACCATCGCCAGTCAATGTGTTTCCCCAGTTTCCTTGGCAATCGATGACCAAATCTTTTTGACCAAGCGCTACCAAAGCATCACCAATCGAAGCATCACCGTGTGGGTGATATTTCATCGTATTTCCGATGATATTGGCTACTTTGTTGTAGCGACCATCGTCTAACTCTTTCATAGAGTGTAAAATCCTTCTTTGAACAGGTTTCAAACCGTCAAACAAAGCAGGAACAGCACGTTCTAAGATTACGTAAGATGCATAATCCAAAAACCAATTTTCATATAAACCATTCAGCGGAATGATTTTATCGTCAACACTCGAGTTTTCAAAGGGATTTTCCTCTGAAAAATCTTCTGTGTGATCTTCAATTTCGTCTTCAGCCATTTTTTAAGAAGCTTTATCTATTTCTTCGTCGTTTTCAACTTTATCTGCGCTCAAACCATCTTCTAAATCTTTCTCAACACGCAAGTTATCGATGATAAAATCTTGTCTTTCAGGCGTATTTTTACCCATGTAATATGACAAAATTGTTTCAATCGACGCTTCTTTGGAAAGAATTACTGGTTCTAATCGGATTTCTTCACCGATAAAATGTTTGAACTCATCTGGTGAAATTTCTCCCAATCCTTTGAATCGCGTTATTTCAGGATTTTTGCCCAATTCAGCAATCGCATTTCGGCGCTCTTCTTCTGAATAACAGTAAATCGTTTTTTTCTTATTTCGAACCCTGAAAAGCGGTGTTTGTAGCACATAAACATGATTTCGTTTCACCAAATCTGGAAAGAATTGCAAGAAAAATGTCAAGAGCAACAAACGAATGTGCATTCCGTCGACATCGGCATCGGTTGCAATCACGATGTTATTGTAGCGCAAATTGTCCATGTCTTCCTCTATATCCAATGCTGCTTGCAACAAGTTGAATTCTTCGTTTTCATAAACGATTTTCTTGGTCAATCCGAAACAGTTCAACGGTTTACCACGCAATGAAAAAACGCCTTGTGTATTTACGTCTCTTGATTTTGTGATTGATCCACTTGCAGAATCTCCCTCGGTAATGAAAAGTGTTGTTTCTTCTCGTCGAGCGTCTTTGATATCAGTCAAATGTATTCTGCAATCGCGCAATTTTTTATTGTGCAAACTCGATTTTTTAGCTCGATCACGCGCCAATTTTCGAATTCCTGAAAGTTCTTTTCTTTCGCGTTCTGATTGCTTGATTTTTTTCTCAATCGTTTCAGCAACCTGCGGATTTCTATGGAGGTAATTGTCTAATTTATCTTTCAAGAAATCGTTGATAAACGAACGCATTGACTGTCCGCCTGGTTCGATTTCCTGAGAACCTAATTTTGTTTTGGTTTGCGATTCAAAGACTGGCTCAACTACTTTCACTGCAATCGCAGCCACGATAGACTGACGAATGTCTGAAGCGTCGTAATTCTTGTTAAAGAAATCACGAATTACTTTGGCAATCGACTCACGAAAAGCACTTTGATGCGTTCCGCCTTGTGTGGTATGTTGACCATTTACGAAAGAGTAGTAATCTTCACCATACGTTTTTCCGTGCGTGAAAGCCACTTCAATGTCATCGCCTTCCAAGTGGATAATTGGGTACAATGGATCGCCGTCCATGTTGTCTTCCAACAAATCTTTCAATCCGTCTTTTGACTGGTATTTTTCGCCATTAAAATAAATGCTTAAACCTCTATTTAGGTAACAATAGTTCCAAAACATTTTAATCAAATACGGCGATTTGAAATTGAATTTTTTGAATATTTGATCGTCAGGAATAAATTCAACATAGGTTCCATTGGCTTCATCTGTTTTTTCAATGCCAGATTCTTCCACCAAATTTCCACGACAAAAAGAGGCTTGTTTTTTCTCACCTTCACGCACTGAATAAATCATGAAATGACTACTCAAAGCATTCACAGCTTTAGTTCCTACTCCATTTAAACCTACAGATTTTTTAAATGCTTTGGAATCATATTTTCCGCCGGTATTCATTTTGGAGACGACTTCCACTACTTTCCCCAATGGAACGCCTCGACCGTAATCTCTCACGGTTACTTTTCCCTCTTTCACTTTCACATCAACGCGACGGCCATTTCCCATCACAAATTCATCGATACAATTGTCGATAACCTCTTTGACCAAAATGTAGATTCCATCGTCTGCAGCAGCGCCATCGCCGAGTTTACCGATGTACATCCCAGGACGCAGTCGAATATGTTCTTTCCAATCTAATGACCGAATATTGTCTTCTGTATATTGATTTTCTGCCATTTAACTCGCTAATTTTAAAAATTACTTTGTTTTGAAAATTAAAAACTCAGTTTTAAAATTCAAAAAAAACAATAAATTGTGAACGATAACTAGCAAATTTAATCAATCGTGACGAATGATTTTGAATAAGTTATTAGTAGTTTTTAACTTTTTTTCGTGGAAAAGGAAAGGCTCTTGAAATTTAACTTTTTGTATTCAAAAAGCAATCAAAAATTACACTTGAAAAACCATTCCATCTTCAACAACGAAGGTGTTTTCAAAAATGGTTTGGGCTTCTTTTAAATGGTCGTCTCCAGAATCATAACGGGCGCTTAAATGCCCTAGAAGCAGTTTTCCGACATTTGCTTTTTGCGCTATGGTTGCGGCTTCTTTGGCCGTCGAATGAAATGTTGCTTTGGCTCTGTCTGCTAATTTTTCCACGAAAGTTGCTTCGTGATACAATAAATTCACTCCTTGAATGGATGTAATCAGCGGTTCAAAATATGCAGTATCTGAACAATAACCGTAAGATTTTGGTTGTTTTTTAGCCATCACAAAATCCTCAGCAAAGTGAATTTCACCGTTTTCATCTACAAAATCTTCGCCTTTTTTGAAAAAAGGAATTGCCATCAACGACAAGCCCGATTCTTTAAAAACTTCACCAATAATATTAAAACTTTTCGCCTTTTCTTGTATCCTAAATCCATTAACAGGAATGCGGTGTTTCATCGGAAAAGCATGAATTTCAATCATTTTGTCTTCAAAAATCACCGTTGGTTTTGAATTATCCAATACAACAAAATTCATGTTGAAATTCAATTTGGCACCGCCGATTTCCAATTGCAAACGAATAATTTGCTCCAATTCTTTCGGACCATAGATGGTAACTCCATTGTCTCTTCCCAACAAATGCATAGAACTCAGCAAACCGACCAAACCAAAAAAATGGTCGCCGTGCATGTGAGAAATTAAAATGTGATTGATTTTCTGGATTTTTACTCCAAATTTTCGCAATTGATTTTGAGTTCCTTCGCCGCAATCAATCAAAATATGACGATCATTGCAAGCAACGTATTGAGCTGTTGGATTTCTTCTTAAAGTGGGAAGCGCAGAGCCTGAGCCAAGAATAGTTACTTCAAAACTCATTCAAATTAATTCAAGATAAATTCTTGAGCCAATTCAGCTGAATCAGTGATTGAAAGCACTTTGTCTAATTGAGAAATACCAATCATTTTGGCTACATTAGGTTGTAAACCACACAAAACAAACTTTCCGTTGGTATCTTTACACAGACGATTTGCTGTCAAAATTGCACTCAAACCTGATGAATCACAATATTTTGTTTTAGAACAATCTAAAATTATAGAATTTACGCCTGATTTGTTCAATAATTGGAGTTCAACTTTCAACTCAGAAGCATTTGAAGCATCCAATTTTTCAACTTTAGATTCAACTAAAGTGTATTGTGTATGTTGAGTTATATCGAATTTCATGTGTTGTCGTGTTGACCAAAAGTAATAATTTTTTTTGGTTACAACTTTTTTAGGTGATTTTTTTTGAATTTTGTCTTTTGTCCAACTATTTTCTTGGCAATATTAAGTTGACTTTCAATTCAAATTACAACCATTGAAAACCAAAAGCCTCTATTATTGGTAAATCCGCAAACTTGATTTCAATAGTGTGTTTTCCAGGCAATAAATCGATGAAATTTTCTGAGAAGCGAACACCTTTTTTATTTGAGTAGATCCAAAAATTGTGTAGAAAAGATTGATTTTCAATTTCAATCGATGCTGTATTTTGCGATACGTCAACATTCAATAATTTCACTTGAAATGAATTTGCTTGCGCTTTTATACGTTGCATTGGCAAGTGTGCAAAAGTCCTATTTTTAGCTTCTCCAAAGGAATTTCTCCACTCCACTTTCAAAATGTAGTTTATTTTTTGAATCGAATCTGATTGACAATCTGCACAAATCTCTTTCTGAAATCCTGGTTTCAATTCCAATGTGTCCAATGTTTTGAAAATCAAATTTCCTTCTAAATCATAGACAAAACAACTCAACGACGTTTCAAAAATTGCGCTTTGGTCGGAAAGTATAAAATATTTTTCACTGCCAATTTTTTCAGTTTTTTCCAAGACAGCAACATCTTCAAAATCCTTTTTCACTTCGTATTGCAATGCTTTCCAATTCCCGTGATAATCGATACTCGACCATGTCGGCGCTTGCCAACAATCATTTAATTGCCAATACAATGTTCCCATGCATCTCGGTGCGCCCAATCGATGGCTAGAAACTGCAATTTGAACCGCTTTTGATTGTGTCAGTTGCGACAAATAAACAAACTCTTCGAAAGATTTACTCTCACCAAATAAAATGTCTGATTGCTTTTTTATCATTCCATTTCCGACATAGCTTTTTTGGTGCCATTTCATCACATTTGAATCTAGATTCCAATCCTTTTTCTCACTGAAAGCCAATAAAGTGTTGAATTCGGGGAAAGATTGAAAACCGTATTCTGCATTGAATCTACCTGATTTCAAACCAAAATCTTCGATAGGATCTTTTCCATGCCAAACACCCCAATAATGTTGCGTTCCATGATTAAAATATTCGTCTTTTCCCCAATTACTCAGCGGTGATGAATGTTCATAAGGAATAAAACTGTATGCATGAACAACACTTGGAATCAATTCTTTGAACAATTTTCTATAATCTTCCTCCATTAATTTCTGCGCTTTAGGCAGAATTTTGTAAGTAACTTGAAATCCCCAATTTTTCCACGCAACATCAACTTCATTATTTCCATTAAATAACACCAAAGATGGATGCGCTGAAATTCTTGGAACTTGGTATTCCAATTCTTGTTTTACCGTGGCTAAAAAAGCATCATCTCCCGGATACATCGCGCAAGCAAACATAAAATCTTGCCAAACCATGATTCCTGCTCGGTCGCACGCTTCAAAAAATGCTTCATCGGGATAAAAACCACCACCCCAAACGCGAACCATATTGAAATTCGAAACACGCATTTGTTCAACTAACTCTTGGATAGATTCTGTTGTAATTTTGGAAGGAAAAACTTCTTGTGGAATATAATTTGCGCCTTTGCAAAAAATGGGGTTTCCATTGATTTTTAAATAAAACGCCGTTCCCCATTGGTCTTTTTCTTGAATCAATTCACTTGTTTTGATTCCAAAATTAACGGAACAGCTATCAATCAAATTACCTGCTAAATCAAAGACTTTCCATTTATCGTGATACAAATATTGTTCACCCTGACCTCTTGGCCACCACAATTTCGGATTCAACAAACCTGCGTCAATTTTCAATTCACCATTGACCAAATTGAGACTGTCAAAATTTCCCCAAACCTCGCTTTCAAATCTTATTCTTTGCGTCGACTTTACTGCGCAAATCAGCGACAATTCTAGTTTTGCTTGATTGTCAATCAGACTTTTAGTTGCAACCTTTTGAAGTAAAATTCTGTTTGTAGCATAAGTTCTTAATTGAACTGGTTTCAAAAATCCAATCGTGTTCATCCTCAACGCCCAATCCCATCCGAATTGATATTGAGGTTTACGTGACATCGATGAAACTGCAATTTCGCCTAAATCATTTGGTGCAGGAAGTTTCGGCGATTTTGCTTCAAAAGCCTTTCTATGAAAATTGACTGGTGAAGTAAAAATAACTTTAATGCTGTTTAAACCACATTTCACAAATGGTTTGACTTGTAAAACATAGGGGTGAAATGCATTATCTGTGCTCAAAACCAACATGTCATTGATGTAGATTTTGGCGTAAGTATCAACTCCTGGAAAATCCAACTCAATGAAATTTTCTGCAAACTGCAATTCATTTAAATCAAATGAAGATTTAAATTCCCAATCATACTTTTCAATCCAAGAAAAAAGCTTTTCGTTTTCGCTATAAAATGGATCAGGTAATTCCCCCGATTCTATTAGTTTCTCTTGCACGGAACCACACTTTCCTGCTTGCAACCATGTTTTTTTTATTGGATGAAAGAAATTCCATTCAAGTTCATTTTTTTGGGAAAATGTCATGCAATGAAAACTTAAGAAAAGTAGAATTAAAAATATCTTCATATTAAAAACTGGAAATGAATTACCATTTTCTATCAAAAGATGTATCAACCATCACATGTTTTTGCGCATCTGTGAAAGCATAATTGAAACCATTGAAAACTGAATAACCACCGACATTTCCGAACTTATCAATTGCGATGAAACCGCATTGTAAACCTTCCATATTTTCGTGTTTCGAAATGATTCTTTCAACTGCCAATTTGCAAGCTTCTTCAGGAGAATTTCCTTGTCGCATCAATTCTACTACAGTATGACTGCCAGCTACACGAATAATCGCTTCACCTAATCCAGTCGCAACTGCGCCTCCGACTTCGTTGTCGATAAACAATCCTGCGCCGATAATCGGCGAATCACCAATTCTTCCGTGCATTTTATAAGCCCAACCAGAAGTTGTACAAGCGCCGCTAATATTGCCAAAACTGTCGATTGCCAACATGCCAATTGTATCGTGATTTTCAACATTTATTGCAGGTTTTTTCGCCAACGCTTCCTGCTCCTTTTTCCACTTTTTGTAGTCTTTTTTGACTTCTGGAAGCGGTGTTTTAATCTTACCAAATCCTTTGGATAGTGCGAATTCTTTGGCGCCCTCTCCTACCAGCATCACATGTTGTGTGTCTTCCATTACTTTTCGTGCAACGGAAATTGGATGGTCAATTCCTTCCAAAAAAGCAACGGAACCGCAACGAGATTTCTCGTCCATAATACAGGCATCCAAAGTCACATGACCTTGTGCATCTGGTCTTCCGCCAATTCCAACGCTTCGATTGCTTAGGTCAGATTCAGTAACTCGCAAACCTTTTTCAACCGCATCAATCGATTTTCCACCAGCAGAAATCACTTCCCATGCTGCTTTGTTGGCAGCCAATCCGTGTTCCCATGTAGAAACAACTTTTGGCGTAATTGCCATTCTGCGCAATCCTTTATTGATTGGTTCAATGGCCAAAGATGGCTTTACGATTCCAACTAGTGCTCCAATCGCACCCCATTTTATAAATGTTCTTCTTTGTACCATATTAAATTCTTTCAATAAATTAAAGTCGTTCCATGAAACTCATATCCGTCAAGGAATACAAGAACTCAATCAAATCATTTTTCTCTTTTTTTGTTAAAGTAAAAGGTTGGATAATTGACGATTTGTTTTTGTGGTTTTTTCCACCTGAGGCATAATGATCAATTACTTCAGATAAAGATTCATAAGAACCATCGTGCATGTAAGGATCTGTAATTTGAATATTTCTTAAAGTCGGAACTTTGAATTTCCCCATTTCAGTAGAATCGTTGTTGATTCTAAATCTTCCATTGTCGGGATAAGTTTCATAAAGACCATTATTTTCAACTTTATAAGTGGTAAAATATGGCGCAGGATGACATTTTGTACAATACAATTTTTCAGAAAAAATCGTCCAGCCGCGTTTTGCAGAAGCGCTCATCGCCATTTTCTTTTTTCCGTAATAGAACTTATCAAATGGCGAATTGTCTGAAATCAAACTTCGTTGATAAGCAGCCAAGGAACGAGAAAGTACCCAAACATCCATGTCGCGATTGAAAATTCGTTTCGCTGCAGCTTGATATTCTGGAACTGCTTTCAATCTCACTAGTAGCGCTTTGATTTCCATCGCCATTTCATTGTGGTCTTGAATAGGAACAATAGACTGCATTTCCAAAGTCGGTATTTCTCCATCAAACATTACTTTTGGTAAAAAAGCAGCGTTCAATAATGTAGGGGAATTTCTTGTTGATTTGCGACCTAAAACACCATCACTAACTTTTAATCCGTCTGTGAAAGCCAAACCAGGTTTGTGACAAACAGCACAAGAAACCGATTCATCTACTGACAATCTTTTATCAAAGAAAAATTCTTTCCCCAGAGCAACTTTGGCTGTATCTAATGAATTGTCTTTAGGAGATTTAACATCACCTAATGGACTTACGAAATCTGATTTTGAAACTGAACATTTGATCAAAGACAAGGACACTATTGAAAAAATCAATAAAAAAGGAAAATTGATTTTTCTCACAGACATCATGGTTGCATCGCTTTTGTTTGATTTAACAATTGTCCTGAATCACTGAAAAATCTGATAAAATAAACTCCACTGTTTAATTCAGAAATTTGCCATTTGCCATTGACTTCTTTGGAATAAATTTGATTTATTTTAGCACCTGAAATATCGAAAAATTGCACATTTTCTAGATTTTTCATTCCTTTCCATGCGATTTCAGAATCTTTTCCATTTTGAAAAAAATTAACTTCTCCAATTAGCTTTAGGTTTTCGTTAATTCCAACATTTAATGGTGCTGTAAATACCGGATAATTTTGCACATTCATCATGACATCAGCATTGATTCCAGCGCTTCCATGTTGAATATCTAAAGTGGAAAGATTTAAATTTCTCAGCCATTGATCGATATTCACATTTTGAAAAATTTCACGGGTTCCATCAGGCCAAATAGTTGCTCCATTATTAACATGTACTTGTTGCGCATTTGAATCACCCAAACAATGCAATTCAAATGGAACATCAGTAAGATTGTCTCCATTGTTATCAGCAGCGCCGTCAATTAGAAAAAAAGTATAACCTGCAACCCAACCCCAATGCATCGCTGGTATTTGGAAATATAATGGATGATTTTCAGGATAAGCTGTGATGTCTGAATGATTAATTGATGCGGGAACACCAACTTGAAAATCAATGGCTTCAACTTGATCAACTGTATGTAACCCCAAATCAAAAATACATGCACGTATGTTTACATAAAATACGGAGTCTTGAAAATCAATCATTTGACCTCCATCGTGTGTTATTTTTAAATTTGAAATATAAAATGCAATATCCTGCGCCTTGTATGCAGTTCCATTTAAATCAGAAATGGTTTGATTGAGCAAAAATGTATTATTCCCATTTAAGAACTGAAAATTTAATTTCAATGGATTTTGTGCATTCACCAAAACGGCGAAAACCAGAGTAAATATAAAAATGCTTTTTTTTATCATTTTAAGATTTGCTAACTATGTATAAAATTTCTTTCCTCATCAATCGATATCGATCAATTTGCTCGTCTGAAAAGTGCTCAGATGGAATGTATTCTTTGACTTCAAAACCTGCTTTTTTCAACCATTCTGGATAATCTCTACCGAATAGTCTAACGTGATCGTATTGCCAATAGTGTTTTTCTCTATCTTCTGGAGTCACGATTGTTGGATCTTCATAAGTTACTTCACGTGTCATGTCTTGTGGCACTTGCATGATTCCCCAACCTCCCGGCTTCATGACACGGTTTAGTTCTCTCATACATTGTAAAGCATCATCTACATGTTCAAGTACGTGATTGCAAAAAACAACATCAAAACGATTGTCTTCCAACGGAATACCGTGCAAATCAAAATGCATATCTGCGATTGGCGAAAGTAAATCACCAGTCAAATAATCCAAGTTTTGTTGCCCTTTGAAAGTTTTGTGAAAACATTGCTCTGGCGCGATGTGCAAAACGTTCAATTTTTCCGCAGTGAAAAAATTAGACTCATTTTTCAAATACAACCACATCAATCTGTGTCTTTCGAGCGTCAAATCATAGGGACAAAGCACATTCTCTCTATGCGTAACTTCTGAACCATAAGACAAAAACTTGCTGAAATTGCGTTCACAAACAGGGCAAGTTACATTATTACCTTTGTATAATAATGGAGCAACTTTTTTAAAAGGATAACTCAACCTAATTAACAATGGTCGAGGTAATGTATTGATTAAAAACTTATAAAGTTTCTTCATTTGTGCATTTTGAACGTCAATTCTCCTTTATTTAGGAAAAATGAACTTGATTATTAACTAAAATAATTTTCAAATATACAGAAAGTCAAAGAGCTTAAAAAATGGTTTTTTAAAATTCTAGATTAATTTAAATAAATGGTAACTTCGCTTTAAACTAAAAAACAAATTCAAGCATGAAAGTAACCGGTAAAACGTCCTTCATTTGCCTTTCAATTTTATATTTTTGTAGCCAAAATAATCACTCAATGAGTCAGGAACAACCCAAAGCAATTCGAAAAGACAAATCACTAATCAATCTAGGTCACGAGCGCGTTGATCCTTATTTTTGGATGAATGAAAGAGATTCAAAAGACGTTTTAGACTACATAGCGGAAGAGAATAAATACAAAGACACTTATTTTGCTCCTCTAAAAAGTCTACAAAATACATTATTGGATGAATTTGACAAACGCATTGATCCAAACGACCAAAGTGCACCTTTTTTCATTCAAGGAAAAAAATACCAATATCAAAATATTGAAGGGCAAGATTACCAAAAAATATTGTCTTTCGAAAAGGAAAAAGCGCTTGTTTATTTTGATCAAAATGAACGTTCTAAAGGGAAAAGTTATTATGATTTAGGTGATTGGGCACCCTCAAAAGACAATTCAATTTTGGCTTTCAGCGAGGACCACATTGGAAGACGGAAATACAGCATTTTCTTTCGAATAGAAAAAAGTGGAAAAATGTTCGCCGATGAAATCAAAAACACAGATGGTTCAATCGTTTGGGCGAACGACAATAAAACGGTATTCTACGTCAAAAAGGACGTGAAAACGTTGAGAGAATTTCAAGTATATGCTCACGTTTTGGGAACTGATTCTTCGAAAGATAAATTAGTGTTTCAAGAAGATGATGAAAGATTTTCAGTTTATATCTCAAAAACAATTACCGATAAATACGTTTGTATCCATTCTCAAAGTTCGACCACTTCCGAAATCAGTTTGATTAATGCAGATCAACCAGCAGAGAAACCTGTTGTCTTTTTGAAACGAAGAAGCGGACATTTGTATGAAATAGATCACCACGAAAAAGGTTTTTATGTCCTTTCAAATGAAAATGCACCAAATAAAAAAGTAATTTTCTTTGCAAATATTCCCAATGAAAATGAAGTTGGTAAAGAAATTATAGCGCATGATTCCGAAAAATTAATAGAGAGAATTTTGACCCTTGAAAATCATTTGGTAGTGCAAAGTAGAGTTGAAGGATTGCAGCAAATTGAAATTCGAAGTATTGATAATAAATCTGTAAATTTCATTCAATTTCCTGAGCAAACTTTTTCTTCAGGAATAGGTTTTAACGATGATTATCATGCCAAAACAATCTACTTAAATTACACATCGCTTTCAACTCCTGCAACTATTTTTGAATACGATTTGAAGAGCAATACTAAATCCGTTTTCTTTCAAAAAAAATTAATCGACCCAACGTTCAGTCCTTCAAATTATGAGACGAAACGTATTTGGGTAACAGCCAATGACGGAACGAAAATTCCTGTTTCGATGATTTATAAAAAAGGAATTGATCTATCCAAAGCGCCGCTACTTTTGTATGGCTATGGTTCATACGGAGTTACGATTCCAGCAAGTTTCAGTGCCTTGAGATTGAGTTTGGTTGACAGAGGATTTGTCTATGCCATTGCGCACATTCGCGGAGGAAAATATTTGGGAGAAAACTGGTATGAAAACGGTAAATTCTTGAAAAAGAAAAACACTTTCACAGACTTTATCAATGCAGCAGAATTTCTGGGGAAACAAGGTTATTGTGATCCTGAAAGAATCTACGCGCAAGGCGGCAGTGCTGGTGGACTATTGATGGGAGCAGTTACCAATATGGCTCCGTATTTGTGGAAAGGAATTGTTGCGCAAGTTCCATTTGTAGACGTTGTAACGACCATGTTAGACGATACAATTCCATTAACCGTGGGCGAATATGAAGAATGGGGAAATCCGAAAGAAGCAGATTATTATTGGTATATGCTGAATTATTCACCTTATGACAACGTCAAAAAAATGGATTATCCAGCGATGTACGTTACCACAGGTTATCATGACTCCCAAGTTCAATATTGGGAACCGCTTAAGTGGGTGGCTAAACTTCGTGCGATGAAAACCAATGACAATCCATTGATTTTTGATTGCAACATGGACGCAGGACATGGCGGAGGTTCAGGAAGAAGCAACGAGCGATTAGAAGTTGCCAAAGAATTTGCGTTTATTTTGAATTTAGAAGGCATTGAGAAATAACATTACATTCTTTTTTTGTTGCGTCATCACATCCCTATTTTGTCAAAAAAAGGCAGAACAGACAACTGATGCGTACACTTTATTTAAAGATAAAATTGTTTTGTACTCAGATTTAGGATTTAGCACTTCGCCCTATTCAATCCATTTTAAATCTTCCAATACTACAATCGATAAATTAAAGTATCGCAACAACTTAGGAGTTGTAATGGGTTTTGGTGGTTCATATAAATGGTTTGCCGTCAGACTTGCTTTTGCATTGACAAGAAATCTCAAACCAGTAAGTAAATTTGGGGAAACTTCTTACATCGACTTAGGTCTTGATTTTCCTATTAAAAAAATGTATTTTGAATTTGATTTCAGAAATTACAAAGGTTACTCAATCAAAAATGCAGACATATTTAATCCTACTTTAGGAGGTGATAATACCAACGAAATCAGAGCAAATGCTAATACTCTTTCCATTGCTTTGAATGGTTGGTATTTTCACAACAAAGATTTCAAAATGCAACCAATGAAAGGAAAAGTGGGGCATTTTAACCGTCAAGTAATCACTTGGTATTTGAAAAACACCATCAATGTGCAAGGAATTGGAGACGTTGAGAGTATTATACCCATTGAGTTAACTGACAGTTTGAATTCTAAGACAAAATCTACAACCATCTCAGCCTTTGATTTTGGTTCAATACCTGGAATTGGTTATGCAAACCGTTACAAAAATTGGCAATACGCTGGAATGTTTGGATTCGGTCCTGTGATTCAGTCCAAATTTTATATTGAAAACGAAAATACACGTGGATTCTTAGGTTTAGCTCCCAGATATGACCTCAGACTGATTGCAGGATACAATGTTCCTAAATGGTTTATCATGATTTCCACTGAATTTGATAATAAATCAATTCTTTTTAATGATTTAAAATACAGAAATTATAACTATACTGTGCGACTTTTAGCTGGTATTCGCTTGAATAAAAAAGAGAAATCCAGCGAAAAAAAAGAGAAAAAAGTGAAAACATCTTAAATTAACACCATGAAAATCAAACTACTCACATTTATTCTTGGATTGGTCAGTTTCATTCAAATAAGCGCACAAGTTCCAGAAGATTTCAAGTTTTTTGGCAATTGGACAAATCAGGGTTTTGATTTTTCAGGTACTTTTTATCCAACAAATTCTTGGAATACAGAAAAAATTTCTTTCAAAGACGACTATACTTTTACAAAAACCCTTGTGCAAATGAAAGATAACCAAGTCGATACTGTAATCAATTATGGCAAATGGAATTGGAATGAAGAAACAAGAACCTTGAGACTCTACAAAGACGAAGAAAGGTATTATGCCAATGGTAAAATTTTCATCTTTGAAAAAGAATATGCTTTAAATTATTTGAGTACTGCATTTTTTACTTTCTCGGATCAAAAATTCAATCAAACTGTTGCATTTCGTTTTCGCAAAGATGGAGTCACTCAAACTTTTGAGGAAAATCTGGCCATGGAAGCAGAAAATAATTCGTTCAAAGATGTGAAAATCGATTCATTATCGACGCATTACTATTTAGTGAACGCATTAAATCCTTTGAAAAGAAAAAAACTGTACTTCGACGAATTTCAATATTACATCAATTATGAAGAAAGTAATTTAGAAAAAGGAATTATTAATCAATCTGGATCATTCAATGGAGCAATCAAAAATTTCACAGATTCTTCCATCCGTTTTATATTTCAGCAAGAAAATATCAACATTGATTATGAAAGCGGTAAAACAGCATACATCGAAAATAATTATTACAAAGAAATCGGTAAAGATGATGATCCATTTATGAGGGACGAAAATCTAATTGAGAAAGAGATTTTAACCAAAAATATAACCAATATCCAAATTTCTCACAGTTTCAACACATCTGGAATTAGTCCGACAATTGCCTTATTTTCAACGATTACAACTTTGATTGTCGCTCCTTTAGTTAGTATCAATTACAAAACAGGCGATTTTAATCAAAGTATATACTATACAACCGCTGGAATTGGATTGATTGGCATTGGCGCATCTATTCCGATTTACTTTATTTTCAGAGACAAAAAAATAAAGCTGTACCAAAACGACGGGGTTGTAACGAAGAAAACTTGGCGCTTAGAAAGGGTTAGATTGTAATTTTTTCTGCACAAAAAAAGCATTGCTTAAAAACAATGCTTCCAATATGATAAAAATAAAACATTTTAGTGTAATCCGTTGATTTTATGAATGAAATCAACTGCTGCATCTTCCACTTCAGCATGCAGTGCTTTGAAAGCTTTTTTATCTTTCGCTGCATGGATTTTTTCAGTCATGTTGTTTCTAAACTCAACTGCTTCATCAATTAAAAGATTCGAAGCTTCTGTTTTTGATTCGTTGTACAATTGAACGCTGAAACATTCTTCAACAACTTCAAAAACCATTTTATTTAAGTCTCTTTTGAAAATTCTTTTACTAGCCATTTTAATAAATTTGAATACAAAGGTAATTAAATTTCAAGCGAAGATGCAAAATATCTTCATTCTACACCATAATCGAGCCTTGTAGCTTTGATAAATCGCGGAACATAATATTTACTTTTGTTGAAAGTCGTAATCTGCACACCGCCGTTGGCTGAATGAATAAATTTTATTTCACCCGGATTGACTTCCACCACCAAACCAACGTGTCCAATCGAAGTTGAACGAACATTACTTCCTTTGAAAAACATCAAATCACCGGGTTTTAAATCAGCTAATTTGACTGTTTTTCCATATTCTGCCATATTGTAACTTGTTCTAGATAAACTTATTCCAAAATTCCCCATGACATAATTAATGAAACCAGAACAATCGAAACCTGAAGGAGTCATTCCCGCGTAACGGTATGGTGTACCCATGAATTTTTTTGCGTAATTGATGATATTATCGATTTTTTCAGGATTTGGAGATTTAACAATAGAATCAATAGGAATCTGCTTTAAAGTGTCTCCATCACTTTGCATCGCTTTTAAAGTATCTTGCACCAAGTTTTCTTGAGAAATCGCTGTCAAACTCAAACAGAAAAAAATCAAAAAAAGAATGCTATTTTTATTTAAAATCAAATACATGCGTTGCAAAAGTAGTGATTTTAAGGCGATTTTTGACCGTTTTCAATCATTGGGAAAAACAATCAAAACCACATTTTAGATTGAATTTTGATGATGAATTGATTTTTCAAACCTTTGAAAACGACTATTACAAGGAGGATTTAAGAATAAAAAAGATAAAATTTCAACTGGAACTCAAGTTTCAATTTTCACATTTTTTGGCAAAGATTTTACTATATTTAGTAATAATTTAACAAGTCAAATTGTTGATTAAATGAGTGAATTGTGAATCTTTTAGAAAGCAAAACCTTCAAAATTTAAGTACCTTTGCCGCTGAATCAAATCTTAAAAAAATGTCAATTATTATCTCTCCTTCCGTATTATCATGTGATTTTGCAAACATTCAACGCGATGTTGAAATGATTAACCATAGTGATGCTGATTGGTTTCATGTAGATGTAATGGATGGCGTTTTTGTACCAAATATTTCTTTTGGTTTCCCTGTGATTCAAGCTATTAAAAAACATGCTAAAAAACCATTGGACGTTCATTTAATGATCCAAAATCCAGATCAATACATTGATGCTTTCAAAGAAGCAGGTGCTGATATTTTGACAGTACATTATGAAGCATGTACGCATCTTCATAGAACTATTCAGGCAATAAAGGCGGCAGGAATGAAAGCTGGTGTAGCCTTGAATCCACATACACCTGTAGATTTGTTACAAGATGTGATAGAAGATTTGGATTTAGTTTTGATTATGTCAGTAAATCCGGGATTTGGAGGACAAAAGTTCATAAATAATGCAGTTTTGAAAGTGGAACAAGCGAAAAATTTAATTCATATGAAAGGTTCACACGCATTGGTTGAAGTGGATGGCGGTGTAAATCTCGAAACAGGTTTAGAACTTGTCAAAGCAGGTGTTGATGCCTTGGTTGCCGGAAGTTTTGTGTTTAATTCTGAAAATCCATCTAAAACGATTTCGGATTTAAAAAATCTATGATCACTTTTCAAGCATTTTTCAAGGAGAAATTTGAGTACGATTTACATTCAAATCTGGGATGGTTGAAATTTCTCGAAGAAAAAGAAGGTGCTTTATATTCTACCAATCTTAAAGAACTATCAAGATGGATGTCACACATCATCAATGTGCATCATATTTGGAATACAAGATTGATGAATAAAATATCTGAATCAGAAGATTGGGATTTATTGCCCCTCGCCTATTTTGAGCGGTTTTTGTTTGAAAATTACAACCAAACGATTCAATTTTTAGAACAACATTCACTTTCCGAAAAAGTCAATTATCATGATTCAGAAGGTGTACCGATGGAAAAAGAAACCATGGATATTTTATATCATTTACTGAATCATTCTAATTACCATCGAGCTCAAATAGCTTTAAAATCTAAAGAATTGGGATTCCAAATCCCATCCTCGAACTTTATTGTTTTCAGATAATTATTCTTTGTGTGAATGATCCAATAAATCCAATACTGTTTTAACAGGGCTGAAGGTTTCAGATGGGATTTCTACAAAAATAGAGTTCCAATACGCCATAGAACCATTCCAAAGTCCTGGAAGCTCAGAGAAATAAATGTCTTTTCCTTTGAAATTTTTATTCACAACAAAATATTTGTTCTCGTCTCTAAATTCAAACAAGTCAAATTGTTTTCCATTCAAATCTTTATTGACCGCGGCAATCATAACAGGATTAAAGTACGAACTTTGAACCATCAAACGGTATTGTTCACCACGCAATGAAATTTGTGACTTTTCGACAATTTGCTTGGTTATTTCTCTATTCTCCTCAACCCAAAAAGGACCTCCACCAGGCTGACCTTCATTTCGAACCATCCCACAAACTCTAAAAGGTTTATTTAACATTTTGAAAATATCCTCGACTTTTAACTTTTCAATTTCTGAATCAGCAATGAATTGAAAATGTTTGTTTAATGTTATGAGGCCTTCTATTGTTGGATTTTGCAATACTTTATTCCTTTCATCTTCAAACCAAATAGCTACACCTCCAAGATATTTCCAAGTTTCAATTGCTAAATTAGACTTTGAGAAATGTTGAAGATTATCAATATTTTTGATGAAGATGATATCACTTTCAATGGCATTTAAATTTTCTAATAGAGCGCCATGTCCAGCTGGTCTGGTCAAAATTGTAGTCTCATCGAGTTGGATTGGTTTTTGATTTTCATCAAAAGCAATGGCATTTGTTTCATCATTCTGAACTGAAAATGTAACATTGTAATTTCCTCCTGTAAGCTCTTCAGAACTATTTATTCCCTTTCTAATTGCAGCTTCATGCGCAGATTTGATGGAATAATGGAAAGCTGAATTACCTTCATTTACCTTGATACCTTGTAGAATTTGTTCTTGAAATGGATTCAAAACGAAAGGTCCAATTTTATGAAACGGAATTAATCCTTTCGGCAAATCACCAAAGGCCATACCTTGATTATTCAGAAGAAAATCTACAAATTCGTCTAGATTAACATCATGTGATTTTAATTTTTCTCTGATTTCTAAAGGAATTTTTTGAAAAAAGGCAAAATCCTCCATATTATTCAAAAATCTTTCGACCTGCCCTCTATTTTCCTCATTTGGACGTTCCAAAAACTCAAAAAGAAAATGAAACATGCGAGAACCAGAGCCAGAAGCAGGAATAAAAAAGGTTGATTTTACCGCTGATTTTTCAAAACTTTTAATCAAATTATCCCTTTGAACTTGCATGAAATGAATAATTCCCTCTCCCATTTTACAAGGAGCTACCAGATTTACTTCAGGTTGTTCCCCAAAAACTCTTGCTCTTTGTATTTCAATATATGAACTATTCATTTTCATTTTCTCTTCAATTCGTTTGTTTTTTATTTCTTTGTGATATGAATTTCGTCAACGAATATATCAAATACTTACTCAAATCCAAAGGAAGGCACGGAATTCATTCACCATTTGTTTATGATTTTACAGATAAATGTCTGAAAATCAATTTTCCGAGTGAACTTAAATCTAATTTAAATATTTTGAAATCCAACTTAAATTCAGATAGTTCTGTGATTGAAATTGAAGATGCCGGCGAAGGTTCAAAAAAATTAACCAACTTACGCTCTGTAAAATCGATTCTCAAAACGGCATCGTGCAAAGGGGTTTATGCGAAATTGCTTTTCCAACTTTCAAATCATTACGAACCGAAAAACATCCTTGAATTAGGAACTAGTTTAGGAATTGGAACCATGCATTTGGCCTGGGGAAATCCAAAATCCAAGGTAATTTCTATTGATGCGTGCAAAAACACCTTGACTCTGGCTCAAAAACACCTTGACCAAAATGAAATTCAAAATGCAACATTGATTCTCGGTAGATTTGAAGATTATTTAAATCAAGATTTAAATCTAATTTTCGATTTGGTATACATCGATGGACATCACAACGGAAAAGCTCTTAAAAATTATCTTAAACAATTGGAAAAATTCACCAATGAAAATACAATCTTTTTACTCGACGATATCCGTTGGAGTGACGATATGTTTCAAAGTTGGAATGAAATCATAGCAAAAGAAGAATTCCATTTAACTATTGATTTGTTTAGAATGGGAATTATTATTCGCAGACCACAACAAGTCAAAGAACATTTTGTTATTAAATTAAAGAACGTTTTATCTGGATTTTAAATCCACAACCATAAAAAGAAATGAAAATTTACACAAAAAACGGAGACAAAGGAACAACATCATTAATAGGCGGCACAAGAGTTCCTAAACATTCGCTTAGAATTGAATCGTACGGAACTGTTGATGAATTGAATTCATACATAGGGTTGATTCGTGACCAAGAAATAGATTCAATCTACAAATTACAATTATTAGAAATTCAAGATCGATTATTTACAATCGGTTCCTCTTTGGCAGCAGATCCCGAAAAATCAAAAATGAAATTGCCAGACTTGATTGATTCGGATGTGCAATTTTTAGAAGACAAAATGGATGAAATGGATGAACAACTTCCCGAATTGAAATTTTTCATTTTACCTGGTGGAAATACGACTGTTTCATACTGTCATTTAGCACGATGCGTTTGTCGAAGAGCGGAAAGAATCACCACAAATTTAGACGAACACGAATTTGTGGCGCCAATCGTGATGCAATATTTGAATCGATTAAGTGATTATTTATTCGTTTTAGGAAGAAAAATCGCACAAGATTTGGGTGCTGAAGAACAAGCTTGGCGACCAAGGATATAATTTCCCCGAAGAGATGGGGATTAAATAAAGCCTATAAAATTGGTGCAATATGTCTTTCTTTTTTGTCTTCGAAAATATCTGCAATCGTTACCAAAATCCCTGTTTCTTCCACATCGCCAAAATCTTTGTTAACAGCTGTTCCAAAGGTTTTCATTGTGGGTGAGAGATTCATGTATATATTGACCAAGGGTGGAATATTTTCACCATGTCCACGGACAAATGAATTTAAGACTTTAAAACCGTCTTTGAAATCTAAACCTTTCAACTGACTATCGACGAATTCTTTGTCGTAATTTTGTTGAAGAGGCTCACACGGTTTCATTAAATTTTCATTATCAGGAAAATATGTTTGCATGAAATGCAACAAAAAATCCCTCGATTCGCGATCGTAGTTGGGATACATCGTTACTTTTCCGAAAAAATATTTAATTGTTGGATTGAAAACAACCAATGCGCCCAAACCATCCCAAATGTTATCCAAAGCAAAAAGGCCTTTACGCGGATTTACTGACGGTTGGAAATTTGGTTGAACAAAACTTCTACCCAATTCAATTGTATTTGGTAAATAATCTTTTACAAATTGCTCCGAAAAGTCAAAATAATGACTTGTTGAAAGTTTGATTTCGTCTGAACCAGGAATGATTGCTTTGTCACACAAAATGTATCTGTATCCTCCAACAATCTCTTCATCTTCTGGTGACCAAACAATCAATTGCTCATAGCAAATATCGTCTGTATCAAATTCATCTAAATCTAGTGGTAAACCAGTTCCTCCTCCAGCAGCGCGAAAAGTAACTTCTCTCAATCTTCCGATTTCTTGAATTGTATTCGGCGCATTGTGAACATTGACGATGTAAATTTCATTGTCTCCTTTGCGCGTTTTTCGGATAAATCGACCCTCGTTCAATTCACTTTTAAGGATTGATTTATCTATTGGATTGATTACTGGTAAAGTATTCATTTTGTTTGTTTTAATTTTACGAAAAGATTATTTGGACATTTCATAAACTGATTCTCGGATCCAAGCAGCACATTCTTTTTGATTCTTGAATGTCTTCATTTGTTCAGGATAAATCGGTTTGCCGACAATCAATTTCATTTTTACATTTTTTTGCTTGAAAAGTTCATTTGCTAAGTACAACATTTCCAAGTTTACTTTGATTCCTAAAAAGGTTCTTAAGTTCGATAATCGGTAGAAAAAATTGGATAATTTTCCATCGATGTAAATCGGAATAATCGGATGATTGTGTTTCTCTGAAAGGGTAACAAAAGTTTTCTTCCATGCCAAATCTCTCACCAATCCTTTTTTCTTGCGACTTACTAATCCAGCAGGAAAAATGCAAACTGCTTGTTCGGAACTGAATAAATCATCAATCTTTGAATGCGTGCTATCAGAATTTTTTCCGTGTTTGTTCACACCCACAAACATGCCACGCATTCCTTCTAAATTCAAAAGCAAGTCATTTACAATGAATTTCAAGTCTGTTCGGTGATTTCGCAAAGAAGAAACTAGCGCCATCGCGTCCATACCTCCCAATGGATGATTTATTGCCAGTGTAATTCCGCCAGTTTTGGGAATATTTTCGATTCCTTCGATAGATACGTCAATCTTAAAAAAATCAATGACAGCTTTACAAAAATCTTCGTTCTTTTGCGTTGGATGGTCTATTAAAAATTGATTGATTTCATCTTGATGCAAAATTCGCTCAAGATATTTTACAACAAAACCTGGTAACCACTTCAGTAACCTAGGATTCTTGCTGTGAATCAAATTCCTAATATCAATAAACTTTTCCTTTTTCACCTCTGCCATTTGTGTCACAAAAGTAAGTTTATTCCCTTAATTTTCGCAGTTTTGATTCAATTGAATTTTCAAATTCAGATCAAGGAACACAAATTAAAGTATCGTAGAATGTTGAAAATCCTGCCCATACTCCCAAAGCGCCGCCTTTAATATTCGTTTGAATATTGGTCGGTGAAGCAAATGGATTTCCTCCTGTTTGCATTTGAAGGTACTTTCTTTCCATAAACTCAAAAACAGGATAATCCATTTTGGAGAATTTGATCACCACGGTGTCACCCAATTTATAGTAACCCTTGTATTCACCTGGAATCGAATCATTGTCGTAAGACTGTGGATTTTCGTAGAAAAATTCAAATGTCAAACCATTAAAAAATTCATCGTCGGTAACTGGATTAAATGTTTCAGCAAAATTTGCATCTCGTGGCGTTCCGTCAAAATTTTTATTGATACATTTTGCTTCCCATTTATATGCATCTCCTAAAGGCAAAGGGTCTGTCAACCAAGCATGTGCAAATCCATAATCTGTAAATCCTGGTTCTGGTTTCCAATAAACACTATTCAAAGGTGTTGGCTGCAAAATAGTTGTTGAAGATGTATATGTTTTGCCTTCATAAACAACCGTTAAGTCATATGTTTTTCCAACTTGGCCATAAATCGCAGTGTTAAAAGATGTGTAAGCACATAAATGATAATTTGCCAATTCCTCCACGGGAATTCCAAAAAATTGAGCCGCTAATTCTTCTGTTCCAGCAGGTAAATCGTCGGAACAAATTTCTTCCAATACAACAGATGTAGTTCCATCACTAACTGTGATAACGGCACCAGAAACAAATCCGTTCAAAAATGCATTCAAATCAGCAGTTGCATATATGTCTTTCGATTTTGACAACAAAATAAATGGCGGCTGACCTGTTTCAATAAAACCATCGATAACCAATTGTTCTTCATGGCCAGGAATATCGATTTTCACCTCTTTTTCACAAGAAATCAAAATCAATAAAACGGAAAGCAAAACTATTAAATACTTTTTCATAACTAAAATTCAAAATTCCAAGTCGCACTTGGGATGATTGGAAATAAAGTAACTTGTTTAACGGAAATTTTAAAATCATTGGTCAATAATCCGCCTTCATTATCGATATACAAGAAATACGGATTTGCACGATTGTACACGTTATAAATCGAAAAATTCCAATTGCTTCTAAATTTCTTTTTCACTTCAATCGTTTCTCCTGTTTGAGGATTTGTGCGTTTCTTCGTCGGGCGATCATACAAAGTAGCAGAAATATCCAATCGGTGATAGGGCGCCATTCTTGTAGAATTTCTCAATCCATAATTGAACAAAATGTTTTGATCTTGGACATACCAGCTATTTGGCAAAGTCAATGTATTTCCAGAAGCATAAATGAAACTTGCGCCAAAAGTCCATCGGTCGTTGAGTTTATAACCAGCAACAACAGTTAAATCATGACGGCGATCGTATTTTGCTGGAAATACTTCTGCCTGCAAATCAGGAAATAATCTTTCAGTTTTTGCCCAAGTATAGCCAATCCAACCTGTCAATTTTCCAGTTGCTTTTTTGATGAAAAATTCAGCTCCATAACTCCATCCGGTTCCAAAAACCAATAAATTGTCAGTATTGTCATTTACATTGTCAGATGGAAGTGCGCCTTGTTTATATTCAACTAGGTTTTTCATCCCTTTGTAATACACTTCGAAAGACGCTTCATATTTATTCTCCTGAAAATTCTGAAAATATCCCAAGGAAGCTTGCCAACCTTTTTGCGGTTTGGCAATATCAGTTGTTGGAAACCAAATATCTGTGGGCAAAGAAACTGCGCTGAGTGAAGTCAAGTGAACATACTGGTAATTATACGCATACCCCGCTTTGATTGAACTTTTTTTACTCAATAACCAACGCATAGAAATTCGTGGTTCGAAACCTTGGTAAAATTTGATCAAATCTCCTTCGTTATATTGGACTGCAGAATCATTTCCATTGATTGGATTATTAATGAAACGCTTAAAAGGTCCCACAAATTGATACATACTGTAACGCAAACCAGCATTGAATCTGATTTTTTCATTCAAATCAAATTCGTCTAAAAAGTAAACAGCTGATTCATGGCTGTACAACTTTTGTGCTTCGCCTGTATCAAATTCAGTCTCATCTTGGGATGCAGCAACACTTGTTGGGGTGAATGTATGATACAAATATTCTGCACCCCATTTCAATTTATGTCTTGTGCTTGGGAAATAAGAAAAATCAACTTTTCCACCGACATCACGGATTCCAGATTTCAAAGAAAATTTAAAGTTGTCTTGTTCTGAATTGAAGCTAAACAAATAATCTGTAAAAGTTCCTGTCAAATTCATGAAAAGTTTGCTGTTGAAAATATGGTTCCAACGAATGGCTGCAATAGCATTTCCCCAAGGCATTCTTACATTAAAATCATCCTTCTTATTTCCATAGATGAATTGATCTTTCCCGTAATAACCGCTCAAAAATAGTTTGTCATTTTTTCCTAAACGGTAATTGGCTTTCAAGTTGAAATCATAAAAATAATAACCAGACCCTGAAAATGGGGACGATTTTGGGATGAATGATTTCATCAACACATCGATGTAAGTTCTTCTTGCTGAAACGATAAAAGAACCTTTGTCTTTGACAATCGGGCCTTCGAACGTCAATCTGGAGGAAATCAATCCTAATCCACCTTTTACTTTGAATTGCTTTGAATTTCCTTCATTCATTTTCACTTCCAAAACAGAAGAAATTCTTCCGCCGAAGTTTGCAGGCATTCCGCCTTTAATCATGTTGACACTTTTAACTGCATCAGAATTAAAAACAGAGAAAAAACCGAATAAATGTGAAGCATTGTAAACTTGCGCTTCATCCAGTAAAACCAAATTTTGATCTGGACCACCGCCACGCACGTAAAATCCTTGTCCGCCTTCAGAAACAGAAGAAACACCTGGCAACAATTGAATAGTTTTAATGATATCCACTTCGCCCATAAAAGCAGGAAGCGTTTTAATTTTTTCCATTTCCAATTCCATCTGACCAACTTTGGTACTCGTTACATTTTCCCCACGTTTGGCGTTTACTTCTACCTCTTCCAACACTTCGGTTTCATCAGACATTTCGAAGTTAAACATTTGGTTGGCATTCAAGTCTATTTGCTTGGAGATTGTTTTTAATCCATAGGCTTTAAATTGCACTTCATAAATTCCTTTGGGAACAGTCAATGAATAAAACCCGTATTCGTTCGAAGTTGCGCCCAAATTCAAAGATGGAACAGAAATTTTAGCGCCAACAACTGATTCACCTGACTGAGCTTCAGTGATTGTGCCACTCAAAGTGAATTTTTGTTGCGAAAAACCAAAATTTGAAAAAGTTGTAGAAACGAAAATAAGTAGTAAAAATCTGAAAAAAGGATTCATTTTCCTTTGAGTTTTAAGAGTGACATTGACTATTAAACAATTGCGAGTAAAATTACAAATATAAAATGTAGTTTACACCGCTGAAAATGAAGAAATCTTTAATTTTTTCAGAAAAGAAAGTATCAAAACTATCTGAAACTTCACTACTTTTGTTTCAGAGGTACTTTCTTACGAAGAAACAGTGACCTTATTCGTTTTCGAACGAAGCCCATGCAGTATATTTTGAAGCTTAATAAATTTGACCCTAAGGGAAGCCTTCGGTTGACAATGGCGGGCCGCAACAATCTTGTATTGTTTTGATTTTCAAACAGTGGATTACAAAGTCGATCAGTGACCCTAACCGTGTTTCTGAAGTCTTCAGAAATTCAGCTGCATGGGTTATTTTTTACCCGTGAACCGTTTCACTTTTTCCATAATTGACAATGATAGAATCTTCATAATCAATCCATTCTTTCCATCTTTTGTTGACATCAATTCCAACACCATATTTTCTAGCAAAACCTAAAAAAGTAGTATAATGTCCTGCTTCGCTGATCATCAATTCTCTGTAAAAATTAGCCAATTCTGGATCAGTAATATTTTCTGAAAGTACTTTAAAACGCTCACAACTTCTTGCTTCAATCATCGCTGAAAAAAGCAATCTGTCAGTCAAAGATTGAATTCTACTTCCATCCTTTTTCATGAATTTGTACAATTCGTTGACATAATGATCTTTACGTTCTCTTGCTAAAGTCAAACCTTTGCTTTTGATTAAATCATGCACTTGTTGAAAATGGTCCATTTCTTCTTTGGCAATAATCAACAATTCTGTCACCAATTCTTCCAACTCTGAATTGTGCGCTATCATGGTAATCGCATTTGTCGCTGCTTTTTGCTCGCACCACAAATGATCCGACAAAATTTCTTCAATATTTGATTCCACAATATTCACCCAACGTGGGTCTGTTGAAAGTTTTAATCCTAACATGATTCAATTTTTAAAGTTTTGCAAAAATACGAAAATCAGTTCGACTAATTTTAAATCAAGAGATGCAACTTTTTGTTTTTTTTTGCTATCTTTCGAATATGAAACTATTCATTCTGACTATTTTTAGCTGTATTTTCCTTGGTATTTCTGCACAAGAAATCGAACACCAGCATTCAATTCACCATGCTTTTATTGAAAATAAAGGTCAATGGGATAAAAATATTTTGTTCAAAACGCACTTTCAAGGAGGAAATCTATGGGTGCAACAAGGTAAATTACTTTTCCATTTGCAGGATTACAGCCACTTTCAAAAAGCACATGGAAATCCACTTTTCACAGAAAATTCAAATACTTTCAAACAAGATGTCGTCCACCTAAATTTTGCTGGAGCAAACGAAATTACAGCAATTGCCAAAGGAAAACCAACAGCAGAATATTACAATTATTTCATCGGAAATGATCAGTCCAAATGGGCAAGCGACGTGCATGGATACAACGAAGCAACCTTGATGAATTTATACAATGGTATAGATTTAAAATTGATTGAAGAACAGGAACAATTGAAATATGAATTTCATGTGGCTCCCATGGCAAATCCCTCATTGATTCAACTGGATTACGCTGGTCAACAAAAAATTGCCATTGACAAAGAAGGAAATTTAATAGTGACTTCCAAGCTCGGAAATATCAGAGAAAACAAACCTTTCGCTTATCAAATAGTTAACGGAAAAATAAAAAATATAAATTGTGCTTTTGAAATCATTAACAACAAAGTGCAATTCAAATTGGGAAATTATGACAATAAAATTCCCTTGGTGATTGACCCAATCCTTGTTTTTGCTACTTTTTCAGGTTCTATTACTGATGATTTTGGTATGACCGCAACCTATGGCTACGATGCAACAGCCTACTCAGCAGGAATTATCTATGGAAATTCTTATCCCACACCCGACCCAAATGCCTATGATGTGAACTCAAATTTTACAGTTCCAAATGTCGTCAATTCTGTAACAACAGATGCATTCGTTTCCAAATATTCTCAAGATGGAACGACCATGATTTGGACTACATTCTTGGGTGGTGGAGATGATACACAAGGTACAGAAACTTCCAACAGTTTGATTTGCGACAAACAAAACAACTTATACATCTACGGAGTGACTTCTAGTACCGATTTCCCAATTCAAGGTGGATATCAAGCTTCGCACGGAGGTGGAACAAGCTTGTTTATCAGTTCAAATGGCGCAAACTTTGGTTTGACAGGAACCGATATTTATGTAGCAAAATTCAGTGCAAATGGTCAAAATTTAATGGCTTCTACCTATATGGGAGGAAGTTTAAATGATGGTGTAAATTACAATATTTTTGGAGGAAGTTATCCTGCCAATGCATATGATTCATTGACCACAAACTATGGAGATCAGTTTCGAGGAGAAATCATGCTTGATTCCAATAACAATGTTTTGGTGGCATCTTGCACCAGATCTACCAACTTTCCAACATTAAATGCTGTTCAACCAAACAATGCTGGAATGCAAGACGGTGTCATTTTTAAGTTAAATAACACTTTGTCAAATCTCATGTTTTCGACGTATATCGGTGGTAGTAAAAATGATGCTTGTTACTCCGTTAAAATCGATTCCAGTTACAACATGGTTTTTTCTGGCGGAACTTGTTCTTCCAACTTACCAGCAACCGCGGGAGCATGGCAAAGCGGCTACAACGGTGGGATTTCAGATGGTTTTGTAGGGAAATTAAATCCGGCTGGAAATGTACTTCAACGCATATCTTACATTGGAACAACCAATTACGATCAAGCATTTTTTGTAGAAATCGACCGAAATGACAATGTTTTTTTGTTGGGACAGTCGCGTGGAGGTGCTTTTCCTGTCTTGAATGCAGGATTTTCAAATCCATCTAGTGCACAATTTATTGCCAAACTTTCACCGAACTTAAACACCCTTTTAAACTCTACTGTTTTCGGAAATGGAAGTGCAGATATCAACATCTCACCCTCCGCGTTTTTGGTTGATTACTGCGGAAACATATACGTGTCAGGTTGGGGAGCGAATTTGTTATTGAATACACCACTCACAGGCATGTCTGTAACGGCTGACGCTTTTCAAGCTGCAGCACCAAATGGCTTTGATTTCTATTTGATGGTAATTAATCGCAACTTCAACACTTTGTTGTATGGCACCTATCTCGGAGGAAATCAAGCGAGAGAACACGTTGATGGTGGAACATCCAGATTCGACAAAAATGGAATCGTGTATCAATCCGTTTGCGGTGGATGCGGCGGTGTAAGTGATTTCCCTACAACTCCTAATGCTTGGTCAAGTAGTAATTTAAGTACCAATTGCAACAACATCATTTTCAAATTCGATTTCGAAATCACGCCTGAAGCTCAATTTACTGCGGACCAAACAAGTGGTTGCGCTGCACTAGAAATTACATTTGACAATACTTCTTCTACTACGGATTCATTTTTGTGGGATTACGGCAATGGAAATGTTGACTCAACGACTGTAAACCCTACAATCACTTACATTAACCCCGGAGTTTACGACGTTTATTTGTATGTAACTGATAGTATTTGTCAAATTACTGACACTGCCTTAGTAACTATTACAGTATTTGATTCTTTGTTGGTGGATGTGCCAAATACAATTCAACTTTGTACACCAGTTGAAATTTCCCTAACAGGAAATAGCTTTGGAACTGCAGACCAATTTTTATGGTCTTCTAATAACCAATTTACTGATCAATTGAATACTAATTTAAATGATTCAACATTGACAATTACACCTCAGGGAAGCACAGTATATTATTTTCAAGCATCCAATGCTGATTGTTCAATTTATGACAGTGTGATTGTAGAATTTACAAGTTCGTCACTCATATTGACAGGTGATACCACGGTTTGTGCAGGTGAACAATCGCAAATAACAGTGACAAATCAAAATCCCTCCATTAATTTCATTTACACATGGAGTCCAAATTCCATCATTGCAAATCAGCCAAATTCCACAACTGTCAATGTAAATCCACCAACGACGCAATACCTATACATCACTGCAAGCGCGTCAAACGGTTGTTTGGTAGAAGATTCAATTTTAATTACAGTAAGTAATTTGGGAAATATACCTGTCGAAGCTACCGCTTCAGAATATATTGTAGTCGAAGGCACAACAGTTACATTGACTGGAACCCCATCAATTGGTTATACGACGACTTGGACACCCATTTCTGCAGTTACAAATCCAGCGAATGCTCAAACTACAGCAAACATGACGTCCACAACTTTGTTCAATTATTCAGTGACAGACGGAATTTGCTTGAAATCGGATACCGTTTTAGTAAAAGTATTGGAATTTGTTTGTGGAGATCCATTCATATTTATTCCAAATGCATTTTCGCCTAACAAAGATGGGGATAACGATATCTTATATGTTAGAAGTTTGTTAGTTACCGAAATGACATTCCGAATTTTTGATCGTTGGGGAGAAATGGTTTTTGAATCTACCAATCCGGCAAATGGTTGGGACGGTTCTTTCAAAGGTAAATTATGTGACCCCGATGTGTACGATTACTACCTCGATGTCATTTGTGTTGATGGGCAAAAAAACTTAATTAAGGGAAATATTACATTATTGAAGTAGAACGTTGCGCCGTGCTAATTGAACACAATAGTCAAAAAAAAAACGCGGTACCAATTAAATTTCAGTACAGCCTTTCAATTAAGTCTTTTGGTTTACTGGGCTTGCATCACAATTTTCTTTCCTTGCAAAGTAATGAATGTGATTTCTGAGGAAGAATAATCCGAGATTGTGTACTTATCGACACTGTTGCCATGGGTCATGGTCATTTTTTCATCAACGATATCGTAAATGAACGTAAAATTGGAAAGAATGAAATAGCCAGTTCCTGCCGAAGTGCCTGTTCCAGACCCATTACTTCCTTTATTAAAAGTCAAACTCAACGAACTACCAGATGGCATAACTACATTTTCGTATACTGTAACATTCCAAGACCCTTCTAATTTTTTATTGATCCTTCTGTCCTTCGAACAGGATGTCAAACCAATAGTTAGAGCCGCAATTAAAACAAAAAATAGATTTTTCATATCCTCCGATTTTGTACAAATATAATTCCCAATCAAATACAAAGCAATCTTCGATTTGAATTTCTTTTCGGTAGGATTTTGAAAAAACAAGTTTGTAAAGCTGATCAAATTCTACTGATTTTGTACATTTGTGCCATGAAATGGATTGGAAAACGCATCAGTTTTGTTGATGATAAAAAAAGAACAACAATTGTCATTTATCCTGAAAACGTTGGTTGGCAGAAAGCATTGATGGGAGCTTGGTTTTTCATGTGGTTGACAATTGGTGCAACCATGTTTTGGTCCTTAACTTTGAAATTGACTGAACAAGAAAAAATCATCGTTTTTGTTTTTTTGGTTTTCTGGGGATACTATGCCATCCGAGTTGGTCGTGCTTTCCTTTGGATGATGTTCGGAAAAGAAAAATTGAAAATCGACGAAACTGCACTAACGCTAAAAAACACAATTAAAGATTACGGTAAAGCTACCCCCTATTTCATCGAAAACATTAAAAAAGTCAGAATCCAACAGCCGAAGGAAAATTCTATTCAAGCGGTTTGGGAAAGTTCGTTCTGGATTCGCGGCGGCGAAAGATTGGAATTCGATTACCTTGGAAAAACCATTCGTTTCGGAAGAAAATTGGAAGAAAAAGAAGTGAAATTGCTTTTTAATTTGATTACGAAGAGGATTGAAGAGCAGCTGAAGGGGAAGAAGTATTAGATTTTGGATGATTGGATTGTTGGATTGTTGGACTTGAGGATATCTTTAGAACCTACGATTCATTCACTTTCGAAATAGATTACTAGATTTTTGGATTGTTGGATTGTTGGATTATTGGACTGGAGGATATCTTTAGAACTTACGATTCATTCACTTTCGAAATAGATTATTGGATTTTTAGATTCTTTGATTGTTGGACTTTAGTATACCTTTATAAAATAGATCCATTTACAATTTCAAAGTTAAAATTGAGCCACAGATTATATGCGATGTTGCTTCGCTGTGTGCGTATCACACGGATTATTGGGTTAACAAATCGATTGGCGAATGGACTTTTTAGATTGCGCTAATTTTAACAAATCTGTAATGAAATCGAAAATCGCATCCATATTCGCATCATTCAAAAAGCGCACTTTCAAACCTTCGAAAAATCTAAAAATCCAACAATTCAATTATCTAATAATCAAAAACCAGCCACTGATTTCACAGATTACACGGAATATTGGATTAAATATTCGCTTTGCGAATGGATTTATTGGATTAAATTACTTCAAATAAATAGAAAAGCGCACCGTTATTCGCATCGATCTAAAAGCGAAAATTCCAACAATCCATCTATCCAATAATCCAATAATCCAACATTACCAATGCGTTAATTTTCGCCAATTTGTCGAACATCAACTTTAATACCGTACCTTTGCACCCAATTATTAATATATTTTATGACCTTTAGTGAATTAGGGCTAAGGGATGAGGTGCTGAAGTCGATAAACGATTTGGGGTTTGATGCACCTACTCCTATCCAAGAAAAAGCAATTCCGCACTTGTTACAAAGTGAAAGCGATTTTGTTGGACTAGCGCAAACAGGAACGGGAAAAACGGCAGCGTTCGGCTTGCCATTAGTGAACAATGTGAAACCAGGGACTTTCCTTCCACAAGGATTAGTTATCTGCCCAACCAGAGAGTTGTGCTTGCAGATTGCCAAAGACCTGGAAAATTACGCGAAATACGACAAACAGACGTCGATAGTAGCAGTGTACGGTGGTGCAGATATCCGCAGACAAATTACGCAATTGAAAGGAGCTACAATTATTGTAGCAACTCCTGGTCGTTTGGTTGACTTGATCAACAGAAAAGCGGCTAACTTGAGCGAAGTTGGTTATGTGGTACTGGACGAAGCGGACGAAATGCTAAACATGGGGTTCAAAGAAGACATCGACATGATTCTTCAAAAAACACCTGAGACAAAAAATGTTTGGTTATTTTCAGCTACAATGCCGAAAGAGGTGGCTCAAATCTCTAAAAATTACATGACAGATCCATTGGAAGTTTCAATCGGTCACAAAAATCAGAGTAATGAAAATATTGAGCATATCTATTATTCAGTTAAAGAAAAAGACCGCTATGCTGCCTTGAAACGTTTGATTGATGTCAACCCAGACATCTTCGGATTGGTTTTCTGCAGAACGCGTCATGAGACACAGTCAGTAGCTGAAAAATTAGGTAAAGACGGATACAACGCAGAGCCTTTGCACGGAGATTTATCTCAAGCGCAAAGAGACAATGTAATGAAGAGATTCCGTGACCGTACGTTACAACTATTGGTAGCAACAGACGTTGCCGCTCGTGGAATTGACGTAGATGATATCTCGCATGTCATCAATTATCAGCTACCAGATGATATAGAAAATTACACGCACCGTAGCGGAAGAACTGCTCGTGCTGGTAAAAAAGGACAATCTTTGGTATTAATCAATACACGTGAGAATTTCAAAATCCGTGCGATTGAAAAACAAATCAGAACAGATTTCGGTGTTGGTGTAATTCCAAGTTCAGAAGAAATTTGTGGTGTTCAACTTACAAGTTTGATTTCTAAAATCAAAGAAACTGAAGTAATGGAAAAAGACATTGAGAAATTTATTCCTCAAATTATGTCTGACTTTGCTGACCTTTCTAAAGAAGAAGTTATCAAAAAATTCATTTCTGTTGAATTCAACCGTTTCATCGAATATTACGAAAGAGCTGGCGATTTAAACGCTGCTTCTGAAAAAAGAGGTGAACGTGGTGAAAGAAGCGAACGCGGAGAAAGAAACGATCGTGGAGAAAGAAGAGGTGAAAGAGGTGGAGACCGTTTTGGTTCTGACCGCGGCGAAAGAAGAGAAAGACCTGCTCGCAATGAGGAAGGTAAAACGCGTTTCTTTGTTAGCATCGGAAAAAGAGATGGTTTAAATCCTGGAGGTTTGTTGCGTGTAATCTGTGATGAAGCAGGTTTGACATCTTCAAACATCGGAAAAATCGACGTGCTTCCTTCATTCAGTTTCTTTGAAGCAGATGATCAGCATGCTGAAAACATCATAAGCAAAGTAAATGGTGCCAACTACGAAGGCAACACAATCAGCATCGAAATTACCAAGAAAAAAGCTGAACCAAGATCTGGTGGCGGTGGTTTCTCTGGTAGAAGCGGTGGCGATCGTGGCGGATTCTCAGGAAGAAGCGGTGGATTCGGTGGCGGTGGTGACCGTGAAAGAAGCAGCGGTGACCGTGGTGGTTTAAGTCGTGGTGGAGACCGTGACAGAGGTGGCGACAGAGGCCGTTCTGGTAGCAGCTACAAAGGAAAATCTGGTGGTGGATACGGTTCAGCATCAAGTTCTGAAGGCGGCGGACGACGCAGATATTAAAATATTCGTGGTTTTGGAGGGGTTGGTCGCGACCGACCCTTCCAAAAAACCATAAAGAATATTTTTTTTGATAGGATTAACAAGAAAATATAAAAAGGGATTTCATTCCCCCCATTGATTTTTTTTATGGAAATTAGAAATATCGCAATTATTGCACACGTTGACCACGGAAAAACAACATTGGTTGACAAAATGATTGAAGCAGGAAGTATGGAAAATGAAAGAGAACGTCTTACTGGCGACTTGATCATGGACAACAACGATTTAGAGCGTGAAAGAGGAATCACAATCGTTTCTAAAAACGTTTCTGTGCTTTATAAAGGTACCAAAATTAATATCATTGACACTCCTGGTCACGCCGATTTCGGTGGTGAGGTGGAGCGTGTTTTGAACATGGCTGATGGTGTTTGTATCCTTGTGGATGCTTTCGAAGGACCGATGCCTCAAACGCGTTTCGTTTTAGGTAAAGCCTTGGCACTTGGTTTGAAACCTTTGTTGGTTATCAATAAAGTGGACAAAGACAACTGTACGCCTGACGAAGTACACGAAAAAGTTTTCGATTTGATGTTCGAATTGGACGCAAACGACGAACAATTAGACTTTGAAACCATTTACGGTTCTGCTAAAAATGGGTGGATGTCAACTGACTGGAAAAAACCAACCACTGACATTACAGCGTTGTTGGATCAAATATTGAATTATTTTCCACCAAAAACCATTGAAGAGGGAAACACACAAATGTTGATCACTTCATTGGATTACTCTTCTTACGTTGGTCGTATTGCGATTGGTCGTTTGACAAGAGGTACAATCAAAGAAAATCAACCAATCATTCTTTCTAAAGCTGACGGTTCTCAAGAGAAACACAGAATAAAAGACGTTTTCGTTTTTGAAGGTATTGAAAGAAGAAAAGTAACTGAAGTTCAACCAGGAGATATCTGTGCAATTACAGGAATTGAAGGTTTTGAAATCGGTGATTCAATTTGTGATTTCGAAAATCCTGAGCCTTTGGCTAGTATTGCGATTGACGAACCAACGATGAGCATGTTGTTTAGTATCAATGACTCTCCTTTCTTCGGAAAAGAAGGAAAAATGGTTACTTCTCGCCACATTCAAGATCGTTTGAACAAAGAATTAGAGAAAAACTTGGCCATGCGTTTGGCTGATACTGACAAAGCTGACAAATGGATCGTTTTCGGTCGTGGTGTATTGCACTTGTCTGTATTGATTGAAACCATGCGTCGTGAAGGATATGAATTGCAAGTGGGACAACCACAAGTAATTTTGAAAGAAATTGACGGTGTAAAATGCGAGCCAGTGGAGGAATTGACAATCGATTTACCAGAAGTACACAGTGGAACAGCAGTAGATGCAGTGACACGTAGAAAAGGTGAAATGACGAACATGGTTCCAAAAGGAGAACGTATGACAATCACTTTCCAAATTCCATCACGTGGAATTATCGGTTTGAGAAACTACATGTTGACTCAAACTGCTGGTGAAGCAATTATGACACACCGTTTCTTGGAATACCAACCTTACAAAGGTGACATTCCTGGACGTCAAAATGGATCGTTGATTTCAATGGAACAAGGAACTTCTATTCCTTTCTCTTTGAACAACTTGCAAGAAAGAGGTAAATTCTTCATTGCACCAAACGAAAACATCTACGAAGGACAAGTAATTGGAGAAAATTCTCGCGCTGGTGACATGATTGTAAACGTTACCAAAACGAAAAAAATGTCTAACATGCGTTCTTCTGGAGCGGATGAAAAAGTACGTTTGGCTCCACCAAAAATCTTCAGTTTGGAAGAATGTTTGGAATACATCCAAGGAGATGAGTACGTGGAAGTAACACCATTAAACTTAAGAATTCGTAAAATCTTATTGAAAGAAACTGATCGTAAGAGAAGTGGGAATAAATAATTGGATTATTGGATAATTAGATTTTTAGATTATTGGATTTATAGACTAATAGATTTATAAAAAGCTAGGGAAAGCGGTTCAGATTTGAATCGCTTTTTTTTGTAGTAAAACGCGTTTATACATTTGAAATTTAATTTGCCTAGATTTTTAAATGAGCAAGAAAAGACACTGATTTTTTTAGCGTTTGATTTTTAGATCAAGTAATTTTGATTTTGTTAAGTTGTAATGAAAAATTAGTTAGTTTTGGTAAAAATAGATTTACTTTAGAAAACTGATGATAAGTGCTACTTAACAAAAATTCTATCTATTTTACGACTTCTTAATTTTTAAAAAAATGGACGGGAGCAATTGCTCCTAATAATAAATTAGAAGAAACCTATACAAAAACGAAATTAAAGACATTGAAAGACCATTACAAAACTTTTAATTTGACTTTTGAAGCTTCAGAAATTGACATAAAAATGCGATTTCGTAAACTTGCGTCAAAACATCATCCTGACAAAAATGGTGGTTCGAAAAAATCCGAAGAAACATTTAAGGTGATATTAGATGCTTATGAAACTTTATCAAATAGAGAAAAACGAGCAATTTATGATTTAAAATACCAACAATTTTTTCAGTACACAAGATCAGAAACAACAAATCAAAACAACACCAACACTAAAGAACAAACATCAAGACATCAATCATCAAGAAAAAAGGAATATCCTCAAAAAGAAAAAATAAAACCAAAAGTAAAATACGGATTTTGGGTTATATTGGTTATACTTGTAATGATTTATTTGTATAATAAAAACACAACAAACGCAAAAGTAAACTCAATGGCAGACAAACAGCTTGAAGAAGAACCATCAGAGAGCAGACCTGAAACTGGCGAACTTGATTTCAATAAATAAATGAAAATGAATGGAAAAAGCATTATCAACTATTTTACTCTTACTGGCTCTGACGACATTAGTCTGTGCGCAAACCAATGAACAATATTTGGTTAATTCAAAGTCCCTAAATATGAGAAGTGGGCCTGGAAAAGAATATGAAATAATAGGAAATCTTTCAATGGGGGAAGCTGTTTCTTTAGTACAGAAAAAAGATAACGGTTGGTGGGAAGTTGCCTTTGACGGAAAACAAGGTTATGTTTTTTCTTCATTACTGAAAATCGATCCATACAGTGGTTGGGAGAAAAAAAATTATCAATCAGGAGTAACCCCTGATTGCGAAAATGTTACTCCAAAATATGATTTTGAACTTGACAATTATTTACGAATAAATGTAGGAACAAATACTGACGTTGTTGTTAAACTAATGAAAAAGGGTAATTATGAAGATGAATGTGTAAGAATAGTTTATGTAAGGAGTGGAGATAATTATGAGATAAAAAATATACCTGAAGGGCGTTATTACTTAAAAATCGCTTACGGTAAAGACTACAGAAAAAAGATAATGGATAATATTTGCTTTGTAAAATTTATGAAAGATGCGCTGTATGAAAAGGGAAGTGAAATTTTAGATTTCAATAAAATTAAACAACCAAATAAAAGAATTGGTGACAAAATTTATGAAAATTGGAGCCTTCCTTCATTTGAACTTTCTTTGGATGTTATTGTCTCAAAAGGATCAAAATCAACATTTAAATCTAACGATATTTCAGAAGAAGAATTTAATAAATGAGTAATTTAATATTTTATTTTTTTGTTACTTTGCACTTGCCACTTTTGGACAGCAACAAAGAAAATAGTAGCGGTTTTTAAGCTACAAATAAGCTCAAATTAAATTTTCAGATTTCGAATTATAAAGTAATATTGGGATATTCAAGAAATTGGACTTTAAATTTATCAGAGAGTGAAAAATAATAAATTACTGTAAATTTAAAAAAGATCTTTTTTAGAACATTTAAAGATATTTTAAAAATTATCGCTAATAATGGAAATTTCGCAACTTTTTAAAATCTAAGCATATGTCACCTTTTGAACAAAATCAGAAAGAAATTGAATCTTTAAAAGGTCAAATAATTGAATTAAGAACTGAAGATGGATTAAAATATATTGGAGAACTTTTAGGTACAATAGTGTCTGTTTTTCATGAAAATGAAACTAAATATCTCCATACCGTTCTAATATTAACTTTAGACAATGAATCTGTAAACTTTTCTTGGTCAAATATTAAGTCAATCAAAAAATTGACCGATTTCTGACTAATGATTTCTGAAATATAGTATTAAGTGACTAATTGACCATTCAACTTCTACAAGATGTTAAAACAAATAAATATGAAAAAAGATAAAATAATTAAAATAGCTAAGCTTTCACTTTTGGTAATGGCATTAATCCATTTTACAAATTGTAAGGTATTTGGACAAAAAATAGATGAGAATCCATCGTTTCAATTTTTTAACTCATATTTATCGAGTAAAGATCAATATGAAATGTTGGAAAATTCATTTCCAACACTAGAGGAATGTAAACTTGTTTTTGTTGATAATTATGCACAAATTTATTTTAATTGGCTTAATGAATTAAAATCTACATATTTTAATTCTAATCTTACAAAAGATTTCTTAACTGATTTCGGAATGATTCGGTACGCATTTAGCGAAGAGGATAAAACTGCAATAAATAGTGGTAAAACTGTTTTTAGTAAGGTGAACTTTGACTTTACATCGACAAATGATTTTAAAGTAGAGTGGAAGAAATATTATCAACCCAATTTAAAATTATATCGAATCACATTTTTAATTGAAGCAAAAGATACAGAAGGATTTGATTATAATGCTTTTGTTTCTATTAATAAAAAGTGGAAGTATTTCCCAAAACCAAAAAGAAAACTTTTTTCTGATTTATAATTTTAAAACAATTGTAATGCTATACTCAATTTGAAATACAGCTGCTCTAAAGCACACCTTTGTAAAAAAGCTCATACTTTTTGAAAGTACTACTTTAAACTATTTAACTTTTAATGAAAGTAATTGAATAAAGAGTATCACCTAAAGTTAATAATTTACATGAATACCAAAATATAATAGAAAATCTTCAGAATTGTCTTTGAACATGCAATTGCTTAAATTGTCAAATATTTACAAATTTCGCAAATGCGTCTAATAACTCCATTTTCTACTTCAATCAAAAGCCAAGCAAAGTCTACCGAGACAAAAATGGCTATTACCGATTCAAAGCCACGCACAAATTAGTGTATCGCTGGGCGGCAAAGAAAAAGCCGGGGCGCCGTTTTAGCATAGATGAAGTACCTAACAGACAGAGAAACAGATTAAAAATGACGGTATCACACTTTTAACTCTTCACTCTTACACTTTTAACTCTTAACTTCTCTTTCGAATACCTAACCCTCTTAGAAAGTCTCAAAAAAGTCCGCTCGACAACATAATAATACAACGTTGCAAATGCAATCGCATTAAACAAAATGTACACCAACAGCACAGTTCTCGTTATTCCTACTTTGGTGAAAATCACAATATTTCCGCCAATCATTCCGTGGGTTAAATACAATGAAAATGAGATGTTTCCCAAAAAAGTGGCTATTTTGTGTTCGTAGTTGAAATACAAAATCGCAAGTACGGTAATCGCAATCAAAGGCAAGGATTGCCATTCTTTGAAAATGGCGATAAAGGCGACAGAAAAAAGCATTGTGAGCAAAAATTCCAGGCTTTTGATTTGTTTGGTGTAATACATGAAAGTCTGAAAACCAATGATGAAATAAATGTAATAATTCAACACCGTTTGAAAGTTGGCAGGTATTAAAAATCCTACAGCAAGTAGCGTCACGAAACCAATGAATCTGTAAAGTGTTTTATTGACGAAAGTATTATAAACCAAACCAGTAAGAATGTAAAATTGAAATTCAACTGCCAAGGTCCAAAAGATAATTGTGATCCACTGAACTTTGAAAAAAGGCGCCAAATAAGTAATATTTAGAAAAAATTGCTTGACCGTAGTTGGAAAAGGCAATCTCCACAAATAAACAAAAGTGTAATAATTGACCAGCAATAAAACAAAGATAAAAATGAGGTAAGGTGGCTCGATGCGAATGGTTCTTTTCAGCAAAAATCGAAAGAAATGCTTCAATTGATAATTCTTAACATACATCGAATAAGGAATGACAAATCCAGAAATTACAAAAAACATGATTACACCTAAATATCCATAATTCAACGATTTAACAAAAATATTTGGATTTTCACCGTGCCAAATGTACCCCCTAAAATGAAACAAACAGACCATCAAAGCAGCGATTGCCCGCAACCAAGTCAAACTGTGAATTGTCCCTTTTTCTTTCATACAACCCGCAAAACTAAAAATTTATTCCAGTAGAATATTCAAAATGAGAAACAGAATGAGAATTAAACAGATAGAGATAGAGAAACAGAATGAGAATGATGAATAATAACAGACAGAGAAACAGAATGAGAAAGACGAATCACACTCTTTGCAGACAGAGAATCGGAATGAGAATGACGAATCACACTTTTTGAAGACAGAGAATCGGAATGAGAATGACGAATCACACTTTTAACTTTTAACTCCTTTACGCTGAGCTTGCCGAAGTGAACTCTTACACTTTTAACTCTCCTATTCCCCCCACAAACCCAATTTTTGTCAACAAAACCGAAAAGAAATCAACGATTTTTTTTTTCGCCCGATATTTATCATTAAATTTATCTTCAAAGTTGAAATTATGTTTAACGACGAAGAAGACGAGTATTATGAGGGTAATTTCAACGAAGACCTGGAACGATTCGAGAAATCTTTGAAAGGAGAAACAGTTGGATTTATTGATAGTGACAGATTGGAAGCCATTATTGATCACTATTTAATTAACAGTCAATACCATAAAGCAAATTTGTGTGCTGAAAGAGGCATGCAACATTTTCCTTATAACATGCTTTTCAAATTGCGAAAAGCACAAGCAATTTCTGCAACTGGTCAGTTGAAAGAAGCATTGAATCTTTTGGCACAAGTGGAAAAAATCGAACTTCCAACTTGCGAATTTTTGTTGACCAAAGCATCAATTTTCAGTCAGTTGCGCGATTCAAAAACGGCGATCAAGTTTTTCCAAGAAGCTTTGAAAGTTTCAGAACCAGAAGACAAAGACGAGATTTTCTTGGACTTGGCGATGGAGTTTGAAAACTTGAGTGAATACAATCAAGCAATTGAAGTGCTGCACGATGCTATCAAATACAATCCAAACAACGAAGCAGCGATTTACGAAATTGCTTTTTGCTACGACCAAATCAACGAATACGAAAAAGCGATTCAATGTTATTCCAATTTCATCGACGAAAATCCTTATTCTTTCACGGCTTGGTACAATTTAGGAAACGCTTATTCTAAGCTAGAAGATTGGGATCAAGCAATTTGGGCGTATGAATTCTGCGTGGCAATCAACGAAGAATTTTCGCCAGCTTATTTCAATTTAGGAAATGCCTTTTTGTCACAAGATAAATTTCAATTATCGATTGATCATTTTGAAAAATGCATGGAACTCGACGGTGAAGATGGACTGGCTCTGTGTTACGTGGGCGAATGTCACGAACAATTGGGCAACTACGATTTGGCGAGACATTATTATCACCGAAGCATTGAGTTTTTCCCAGAATTACCAGAGGCTTGGTTAGGCTTGGGAATTGTAAGTGATTTAGAAGGAAAAACCAACGAAGGCATCATTTTAATTCAAAAAGCCATCAATTTAGACCCTACAAACGGCAGTTTTTACCATGTGTTGGCAGGTGCTTTTGAAAAAATTGAAGAATGGTCAAACGCTGAAAACGCGTATTTATTGGCGATGGAATTGGATCCGAACAACGAAGAAATTGTTTGCGATTACATTGAATTTCTGATTGATTTAGAAAGAATTTTGGATGCGAAATATTTCATGGAAAACATGGAAATTCCAGAAAATTTGGTACTTATAACTGATTTAATAAAAGTAAATTTGTATTGGATTTTAAATCGCAAACAAGAAGCAATCGAACTACTCATAATGTGCATAATCGAAGATGAAGAAAAATCGAAAGAACTTTTTTCACTGTACCCCAATTTAAAAAACGAGCAAAAAATAGTAGATTTGTTCTCAAATTAACACAAATATGAATTTCGAATTACCGTACATTCCAGAAAGACCCGCCAAACCAAGAAACAAAGGAATCACCATGATGATGGATAAAGGTCTCAGCTTGAGAGAAGTGGAGAATTTTATCGAAGCAAATGGACATTTAACTGA
>JBIKJE010000049.1:0-25116 GCA_044361165.1 Crocinitomicaceae bacterium
GATTATTGAAATTAAATAAAAATGAAATTGAAAAACACAATTTTCACATGTTGCTTTTTGGCAATATATACTTCTTTTTTTGGTCAAAATAGCACGCGTAAATTTGTCGGCTATCAAAAAACTGACAAAGGAATGGAGGTAAATACCAACGATGGGAAGTATATTTTCTCAGCTTTCAGACCATCTGTTATTCAAACAACTTTCATTCCAGCAGGTGAAACAGCTGATGCAAAATCACACGCCGTTATTCAACCACTTTCTAAAGATCAATTTAAAAGTACAGACAGCGATTCTGTTTTAATTTTAAGCAATGGAAGGATTGAAATTAAAATTCAAAAAAAACCATTTCAGGTAAAATATTTTCAGGCGGGAAAAATAGTTGTTTCTGAAAAAACAGGTTATTACAAAACAGCAACGCATGATGCCATTGATTTCAACATAAACGAAACTGAAATTTTGTATGGTGGTGGCGCTCGCGCTCTGGGAATGAACCGTCGAGGAAATCGATTGGAACTCTACAACAAAGCAAATTATGGATATGAATCGACTTCGGCATTAATGAATTTTTGTATGCCAATTGTACTATCTTCTGAAAAATACATGATTCATTTCGACAATCCTGAGACTGGATTTTTGGATTTAGATTCCAAAAAAGACAATACAATTGCCTACGAAACCACTGGTGGAAATAAAACATACCAAATCATTTTTGGAAATAGTTGGAATGAAATGATTTTCAATTACACACAATTAACAGGTTCACAACCGCTTCCACCAAGATGGGCGTTTGGCAACTTTTCATCTCGATTTGGCTATCATTCTCAAAAAGAAACGGAACAAACAGTGAATAAATTCATTGAAGATTCCATTCCTTTGGACGCCGTAATTTTGGATTTATATTGGTTTGGAAAAGAAATTCAAGGCACCATGGGAAATTTAGAATTTTACAAAGATTCCTTCCCTACTCCTTTGAAAATGATTTCAGATTTTAACCAAAAAGGCATCAAAACCGTGTTAATCTCTGAGCCATTTATTTTAAATACTTCGGACCGCTGGAATGAAGCAGTTTCCAAAAACATTTTAGCCAAGGACAGCCTTGGAAATCCATTTGTTTACAATTTCTACTTTGGGAATACTGGCTTGATTGACATTTATTCTAAACCTGGAAATGAATGGTTTTGGAATATTTACAAAGGAATGCATGACCAAGGCGTGAGAGGTTTTTGGGGCGACCTAGGAGAACCTGAAGTTCATCCAAAAGATTTGATTCACGCTGTAGGAAAAGCAACAAAAGTGCACAATATTTACGGTCACGATTGGGCAAAATTGATTCAGGAAGGATATCAAAAAAACTATCCAACCGAACGTCCGTTTATTTTGATGCGTGCAGGTTATTCAGGCTCCCAAAGATTTGGTATGATTCCTTGGTCGGGAGATGTCAATAGAACTTGGGGTGGATTGCAAGCACAACCAGAAATTGCACTTCAAATGGGAATGCAAGGAATTGGCTATATGCACTCAGACTTAGGAGGCTTTGCAGGAACTTATGATGACAATGAATTGTATATCCGATGGTTGCAATACGGTGTTTTTCAACCGATTTTTAGACCACATGCACAAGAACAAGTAGCATCAGAGCCCGTTTTTAAAGATGAAAACACGAAAAGAATTGTCAAAAATGCGATCCAACTACGCTATGATTTGTTGCCTTACAACTATACGATGGCATATTTAAATAGCAAATATGGTTTGCCTTTGATGCGCCCTTTGATGTTTGAAGAAAATAACAATCCCAAATTATTGACCAATAAGGAAAATTATTTGTGGGGAAATGAAATTTTAGTTGCTCCCATCTTAGAAAAAGGAAAAATAAGCCAAGAAGTTTATTTTCCAAAGACCTCAGACTGGTTTGATTTTTACACTGGTGAATTACACAAAAAAGGTTCCACTGCAGAAATCAGAACTAACATTGAATACATCCCAACATTCGTAAGAGCAGGAGCTTTCATTCCCATGTCGAAAGGTTTAAAAAACACGGATGATTTTGATGAACAGAAAGTCTCAATTCACTTTTATTATAACGAAGATTTGAGAATGAGTAATGGAATTTATTTTAATGACGATGGAAAAACTCCAACGCAGCATAAAGACTATCAATCAAAAATTGAATATTTCAAATACAAAAAGGAAGGAGTGACATCTTACATTGTTTTTGAACAAAAAACCACTGAGAAAATCAAAGTCTCACCTGAAAGAAGCTATGAAATGGTCATTCACAATGTAAAAAATGAACCAAAATCAGTTTTTTTAGCTAAAAAAGAAATAAAATATCAATTTGATAAAAACGCTAAAACATTAACAATCATCACTAATATCAAACAAACTATTGAAGAAATTAAAATAAATTGGTAATATTTCTTAGTGTCATTTTGACATTTAATAATATTTGTATAAATTTGGTCAGTTGATTTGTTAAAAAACCATAAATTAATAATTAAATTGCTATGAAAAGAAAAGTTACAAATGCTTTGCTTTTGCTATCTCTCATCCTATTTTCAGTTGGAACGACTTTCAGTCAAACCTCCACAGTGAAAGGGATGATTAGAGATTTGGAAGGAAAGCCGATTGATCAAGCTCAGGCTACACTTGAAGGAAAATTCAAAGGAGCCACTTCGAATGCTACCGGTTACTATGAAATCAAAACAGTGGAAGCAGGAGAATACAATTTGGTATTTAAAGCTGCTGGATTTGGCACAATTACACAAAAAATCACTGTAGTTTCAGGCAAGGATTTGGTAGTTGATGCAAGCATGAAAGAAGACATTGAAGAAGTGGAAGAATTGGTTGTCATCGGTTATGGATCCACGAGAACGAAAGATCTAACTGGTTCTGCAACTGTAATTAGTGAGAAAGACTTCGCTTCAGGCTCAGTGGCAACGCCAGAGCAATTGATCAGAGGTAAAGTAGCCGGAGTTAAAATCAATTCAAACGATGGAGCTCCAGGTTCAGGAAGTACAATTCGATTGAGAGGTGGAACTTCGATTAATGCAAGTAATGACCCTTTGATTGTTGTTGATGGCGTACCATTGGATAACGGGGGAATTTCAGGAGCTGCAAATCCACTTTCATTGATTAATCCAAATGACATTGCGTCGTTTGTGATTTTGAAAGATGCATCTGCAACTGCAATCTACGGATCAAGAGCTGCCAATGGTGTAATCCTTATTACTACCAAAAAAGGAGATGGTGGAAATAGCAAATTGAGTGTTGTTTTAGACACGAAACAATCGATTTCAACTATTGCAAAGTACGCAGACGTCTTGACTGGTGATGAATATAGAGAATTGGTAAATACAAAAGGAACAGCTGCGCAAAAAGCACTTTTAGGAACAGCTAATACAAATTGGCAAAAAGAAGTTTTCAGAGCTGCATTTGTAACAGACAACAATGTCTCTGTTACTGGCGGAATTAAAAAATTACCTTACCGTTTGTCATTTGGTTCTAGATTAGAGAATGGATTGTTATTAAGAGATAAATTCAATAGAACATCTGTTTCTTTAAATCTAACTCCTTCATTTTTTGACAAACATTTACAACTTGAATTTAATAATCGCATTGTTCAAACAAATTCATTTTTCGCTGATAGAGGTGCTTTAGGCGCTGCTTATTTTGACCCAACTCAGGAAGTTAGAAGGGGTGATGAATCAGTAGGTGGATATTTTGAGTGGATGAAAGCGGGTAAACCAAATACCTTAGCTCCTAAAAATCCACTTGGATTAATCAATCAAAGAAATGACGAAAGCAAAGTAAACAGATATATTGGAAATGCGAAATTGACATACAAGTTACATTTCTTCCCACAAATCAAAGCTGTTGTAAACGTTGGTGCTGATTATTCTGAAGGATCTGGAGAAGTTACTGTGAATGCAAATTCTGCATCAGGATACTACACAGATGGAAGTTACAGTGTTTACAGATCTACAAAATCAAACAATGTAATTGATGCATATTTGAACTACAATAATGCTGAGAAAAAATCAAAACATTATATTGACATCACTGGTGGTTATACTTACCAACACTGGCAATCTTCTAGCCCAAATAATGCAACCTATAACTTAGCAGAAGATTCTATTATTGGAATTCCTGCAGCTAATCCATTCTTCACTGAAAATGCATTGTTGTCATTTTATGGTCGTGGAATTTATACTTACAACAACAAATATGTAATCAATGCTACATTGAGAAGAGATGGTTCATCCAGATTTAGCCCTGAAACTCGTTGGGGATTCTTTCCATCTGTTTCAGCAGCTTGGATTGTTTCAAACGAAAAATTCATGCAAAAAGCGAAATGGTTGAACATGTTGAAAGTTAGAGCTGGTTATGGTGTTGTTGGACAACAAGATGGAATCGGTGATTACTCTTATATTTCAAATTATTTTGAAGGAGCAACAACTGCTCAATATGCATTTGGTGGACAATACTACACAGTTTTCAGACCAAGTGGATTTGACAGTAAATTGAAATGGGAAGAAACAGAAAGTATCAACTTAGGTATTGATTTTGGATTCAAAAATGACAGAATCAGTGGAGCAATTGATATCTATCAAAAATCAACTTACGATTTATTAGCGGTTGTTCCTGTTCCAGCAGGTACAAACTTCACCAATCAGATTTTGACAAACGTTGGTGGAATGAGAAACCGAGGTATTGAAATCAGTGGTAACTTTGGTTTGATTGCTAAAAAAGACTTGAGATTAGATTTAGGTGCAAATGCAACTTATAACCAAAATACAATCACCAAACTTTCTCAAATCGACGATCCAAATTCACCAGGAATCTTAGCTGGTGGAATCCAAGGTGGAGTTGGAAATAATGTTCAAACAAACAAAGTAGGATATGCAACTTTCACTTATTTTGTTTACGAGCAAATTTATGATGCAAATGGCAAACCAATCGAAGTTGGTGCACAAGCAAATGTTGATATCAACGGAGACGGAAGTATTACAGCTGCGGATAAATGGAAAGACAAAGATGCATTTGTTGACAGAAATGGAGACGGAATTATCAACATCGATGATAGATATCTTTTTGATCAAGCTGCACCAAAAATGTTTTTTGGATTGAATTTGAATTTGACCTACAAAAAATGGTTCTTCGGACTTTCAGGTCGTGCAGAAATGGGTGGATACAATTACAACAACATTCATTCAAATAATGGAACATTCCAATCAATTAACGGTACACAAGGTTTCTTGAGCAATATCTCCAATTTATACTTTGAAGAAGAAATGCAAAGAACAACAGAGCGTCAATTGCTAAGTGACCACTATATAGAAAAATCAAATTTCTTTAGAATGGATTACATCAATCTTGGTTACAAATTTGGAAAAATGAAATGGACTAAAAACAAAATTGGTTTGAATACAGCGCTTACTGTTCAAAACGTATTTGTTGTGACGAAATATTCAGGTCAAGATCCAGAGGTAAATGGTGGTATTGATAATAATCTTTACCCAAGACCAAGAGTTTACTCATTGAATTTAACATTTGATTTTTAATTTTTAGAATCATGAAAAAAATAACACAAATTTTATTGGTTGCAGTCACACTAGGTGGGATTGTAGGATTGAATTCTTGTAAAAAACAACTCAATTTAAAACCGAAATATGGATTAAACACAGAAACTGTTTATGGAAATCCAGATAATTACATTCATGTGGTTGCGAAATTGTATTCTGGCTTGTCTATGACAGGTTTGCAAGGACCTGCTGGAAATGGTGATATCGCTGGAATTGATGAAGGTTTCTCTGCCTACGTGCGTGTTTTATTCAATTTGCAAGAATTACCAACTGATGAAGTTGTTTGCGGATGGAACGATCCAGGAATTCCAGAAATGAACAAAATGAACTGGTCTCCAGAAACTTCATTTGTAAAAGGAATGTACTACAGAATTTTTTACCAAATCACTTTGTGTAATGAATTCATCAGAGAAACTTCTGAAGCTAAAATGGACGAAAGAGGTTTTACCGAAGCACAAAAAGCAACAATTAGAGTTTATCAAAGTGAAGCTCGTTTCTTAAGATCATTGAGTTATTATCATGCAATGGACTTGTTTGGAAATGTTCCTTTTGTGACGGAAGAAGATGAAGTTGGTGCATTTCAACCAAAAAGAATCACTCGTTCTGAATTGTTTTCATATGTTGAATCAGAATTATTGGCAATCGAAAGTTTGCTTTTATCACCAAATGCAGCGCCATATGGAAGAGCGAATAAAGTTGCAGCTCAATTTTTACTTGCGAAACTTTATTTGAACGCTGAAGTTTATACTGGTGTTGCTAAAAACACTGAATGTGCAAACTACAGTTTAAAAGTAATTAATTCAGGTGCTTATTCTTTGGATGACAATTACCAAGATATTTTCTTGGCTGACAACCACACTTCACCAGAAATCATTTTCCCAGTCATTTATGATGGAGTTAATGCACAAAGCTGGGGTGGTTCTACATTCTTAGTAAATGCTGCAATCGGTGGAACAATGATTCCTCAGGATTATGGAGTGAATGGTGCTTGGGGAGGTTTAAGAACAACTTCTGCATTTGTAAATAAATTTCCAGATTCTACTTTGGATAGCAGATACTTGTTTTACAGAGATGGACAATCTAAGGAAATTACGAATTTGTCAACTTTTGCTGAAGGATATGCTTTTCCAAAATACAAGAATAAAACTTCAACAGGTGCAAATGGTTCTGGAAATGCATTGAGTGCTCAAGCTGATATCGACTTCCCAATGTTTAGATTGGCTGATGCATACTTAATGTACGCAGAAGCAGCTTTAAGAGGAGGTGGTGATATTAGCCAAGGATTAGGTTATGTAAATCAATTGCGTCAAAGAGCATATGGAAATACAACATTTAATCTTGCTTCAATTACATTGGATGATATCATTGACGAAAGAGCAAGAGAATTGAGTTGGGAATGTACGAGAAGAACCGATTTGATTCGTTTCAACTTGTTTACAACTTCCACTTATGTTTGGCCTTTCAAAGGAGGAGATTTAACAGGAGTTGGAGTTTCATCGATATACAATCTTTACCCAATTCCAACAGCGGATATTGTATTGAATCCAAATCTTATTCAGAACAGTGGATACTAAAATTAAGTTTTTCTCATAAACTTAAAAAGGGGTGGTTGAAATTTCAACCACCCCTTTATTTTACACTTTAACCTAGATCAAAAAACTTCTTTGTAGATGTTGATGATTTACCTAAACTCTTTCGAGTACATGTGGGAAACAAAGTAAAACATCTTAGTAAAAATGTCACGAAATCAACCATTTTTACATTTTCTACCAGACTATTTCATCATCCAAGATCCTCCAACGCTAATCACGTTTTGTAATTGTAAATATTCTTCATAAGTATTTCCATCTATCCCTCCTGTTGGACAAAAAGTGATTGAAGGAAAAACTTGTCCATACGTTTTCAATGCACCTATTCCGCCAAATAAATTAGCTGGGAAAAATTTAAAAACATTCCAACCTAATTGCATTCCAGCGATAATATCACTAGGTGTAGCAACTCCTGGAATAAAAGCTATTCCTGAATTCATTAAATCATCTGCTAACAAAGGACTAATTCCAGGGCTAACGATAAAATCAACGCCAATTTCTTTTACTTTTTGAATTTGCGTTTTATTTACAACTGTACCTACTCCAACCGAAACTTGATTTCCGTACTTAGATTTGATAATTTCAAGCGCTTCAAAGGCAAAATCGGTTCTCAAAGTCACCTCGATGCAAAAAATATTTTTTGAAATCAATGATTCAATAATTCCATCAATTTCCTCAGCTGAATGAATTGTCACAACTGGAACGATTGAATGTTTTGCTAAAATATTTTGAATGTTATTTTGTATCATTTCATCTTCAATTAAATAAAACTTGCACCCTCTTCACTAGAAGTTACGATTGTTCTCATGTTGGCAAACATTTCTCTTCCTAGTCCAAAAACTTCTGAATTGTCTTTTGTTCTTGTTTCTCTCAATTCAACATCTGGATTTAAGCAAGTTAAAATTCCATGAATCGCATCAAATTGGATTATATCGCCAGTTTGAATTTTACCGATTAATCCGCCGTCTCTTGCTTCTGGGACGACATGAATTGCAGATGGCACTTTACCAGATGCTCCAGACATTCTTCCGTCTGTCACCAAAGCAACTTTGTGTCCTCTTTTTTGAATAATGGAAAGCGTTGGTGTTAATTGATGTAATTCTGGCATTCCATTTTGTTTTGGTCCTTGAAATGGAATTACAGCAATGAAATCCTTATTTAATTCATCATTTTTGAAAGCTTTAATCAAATCTTCCTGTTCTTCAAAAACAATCGCTGGTGCTTCAATAAATAAATGCTCAGTGGCAACCGCTGATGTTTTGATTACTGAACGACCAATGTTTCCTTTCATGATTCTAATTCCTCCTTCAAAATGAAAAGGATTCAAAGCACTTCTTAAAATCGATTCATTCAAAGTATTTTTGGAACCATCTACCCAAACGATTACACCATTTTCAATTCTAGGTTCTTTTGTGTATTTATCCAAACCAAAACCTAAAATGGTGAAAACATCCTGATGCAATAATTCATTTTCAAGTAAAGTTCTAATTACAAATCCCATTCCTCCTGCAGCGTGAAAATGATTTACATCTGCTGCTCCGTTTGGATAAATTCTTGTCAACAAAGGAACGACTTTAGACAAATCTGAAAAATCTTCCCAATTGATGATAATTCCCGCTGCTCTTGCAATGGCAATTAAATGAATTGTATGATTGGTAGAACCACCAGTTGCAAGCAAACCAATGATTCCATTTACGATTGTTTTCTCGCTGATAATTGAAGCCAGAGAACTGTCAAATGATTTTTGACGAATCAAATTAATCAATGTTTTTACTCCTTCTTCATTCAATTTCTCGCGCAATTGTGTTCCAGGATTCACAAAACTCGAACCAGGAAGTTGAAGTCCCATGATTTCCATCAACATTTGATTGCTGTTGGCAGTGCCATAAAATGTGCATGTTCCAGGAGAATGGTAAGAATCTGATTCACCTTTTAACAAGGCAGCTCTATCAATTTTTCCTTCTGCGAAATCTTGACGAATTTTTGCTTTCTCGTCGTTGCTAATTCCAGTTTCCATCGGTCCACCTGGTAAAAAAACCGTTGGTAAATAACCAAATTTCAATGAACCCATCATCAAACCAGGAACAATTTTATCGCAAATTCCCAAATTAATGACCCCATCAAAAACATTGTGAGAAAGTGAAATCACGGACGACATCGCAATTACATCTCTACTAAAAAGAGATAATTCCATTCCGTCTTGACCTTGTGTTACACCATCACACATAGCAGGAACACCGCCAGCAACTTGGGCTACAGCATTGTATTTATTGGCGTAATCTCGAATGTGTTTTGGATAATCTTCATACGTTTTGTGCGCAGAAAGCATGTCGTTGTATGCCGTAACAATTCCCAAGTTTGGTTGATAATTTTCAGCCAAAACAGATTTATCATGACTTCCGCAACCTGCAAAAGCGTGCGCTAAATTTCCACAATGCAATGAACCTCTCACATATTCAGTTTTGAATTGAGATTGCATTTGTTCCAAATATTTTTTTCTCGTTCCTGAACTTCTTTCGACAATTCTATTGGTAACTTCTTGAATAATTTCTTTCATTTCAATTAGATTGAATAATAAACTTTTAGTTTATCTTTAAAAAATGATATCGGCAATTGATTCTCCGCAGAAGTTTCGAAAACCTGTAACTTCTTTTCGCCTGATAACATTAAAACTATATTTTCTGCTTCCAGCAACATCGCAGCACTGCAAGTGATTCTTTTATTCGGAAAATTTGGAGAAATCGTATTGTAAATGCCAATTTCGGAAGATCTGAGCAATTGCTCAGAAACCTCATCATTCGGGAAAAGTGATGCAGTGTGTCCATCTTCGCCCATTCCAAGCAATACCAAATCGACTTTTTGCATAAACGGCTGATATTTAATTGAAATGAATTTAACATTTTCAATTTGATCAAGGCTATTTGCCACCATACCAACGAAACGAGCAGAGAAGGCATTATTTTGAATTAACTTTTCACGAATCATCTTCTCATTGCTAAATTCATCGATTGACGTAACAAATCTTTCATCAACCAAGCCAATCAGCACCTTTGACCAACTTATTTCTGCGTTTGACATCAATTCGTACAAACGGATAGGAGATGAACCGCCAGATAATAATATATTGGCAGAACCATTTTTTGAAATAGCTCGCTGAATGATTTTTACCAAATCATCACACAATGCTTGATCCAATTGATCTTTTGAACTAAACTCCTTCATTGAATTTCGGATTGGTTGACCAAGTATGATTTTCCTCCATGATTTGCTCTCCAGGACCCCAAGTTCCTGCTTCGTAGAGAATATTTTTTTGATTGGCTTTCTTCCAGCTATTGACAACTGATTCAATCCAAATCCAAGCTGCTTCCAATTCATCTTGACGCATAAAAAGCGTTTGTTCACCTCTCAAAACATCTACAATCAAACGTTCATATGCTTCAGGAAAACGTTCGTTGAATGAATCCATGTAATCCAACTTCAATGAAATTGGACGATATCTATATCCACCAGGACCTGGCAATTTGGTCATTTGAACCAATTCAATTCTTTCTTCTGGTTGTAAACGCATAATTAATTTGTTTCCAGGAATATCGCCTTGGGCATGAAAAACATTGTGTTTTACACTTTTAAAATTGATGACGATTTCAGAATATCTTTTGGTCATTCTTTTTCCTGTTCTCAAGTAGAAAGGTGTGTTTTTCCATCGCCAATTGTCGATGTGTGCCTTTATTGCCACAAAAGTTTCTGTTGAAGACTCATATTTACTAATATCTTCCAAGTAAGAATTCAATGAATGACCATCCACTTTACCTCTAGTATATTGTCCTTTTGCAGTATCTGTTAAAACGGTTTTGTCATCTAATAGTCGCATAGACTTCAACACTTTCAATTTTTCGTTTCTCACAGAATCAGCATCCAATTGAGCCGGTGGTTCCATCGCAACCAAGCATAATAATTGGAGTAAATGATTTTGAACCATATCCAATAAAGCACCACTATTATCGTAATACTCGCCACGTTTTTCAACGCCTAAACTTTCAGCAACTGTGATTTGAATAGATTCGATGTGTTCAGAATTCCATGCACTTTCAAAAAGGTGATTTGCAAACCTCAGAACCATTAAATTTTGAACTGTTTCTTTGCCTAAATAATGGTCAATTCTATAAATTTGTTTCTCTGTAAAAGATCTACTAATCGTTGCGTGAATCTGTCTGGAAGAAGCCAAACTGTTTCCCAATGGTTTTTCAAGAACAACTTTACTGCTATCATTGATTAATCCGCATGCATTTAACGCATCACCAATTTCTCCAAAAGCATCTGAAGGCGTTGATAAATAATAAACATTCTGAAAAGTAGGATTTTTATCTAATTCGATTTTCAAAGGTTGATAATCTTCAATTGAATGGCCAGGAAGTGTTAAAACAATGATTTTTTTCAAAAACGTCTCAACCGTTTTCTGATCTACAGCATAATCTGTTGATTCAGTGATAAATTTTCTTAAACGCTCATTGAAGGCAGCATGTTTATCATCCGAACGTGTAATAGCATAAATATTAAAATCAACATTTAATTGCTTATCAACGAATCGATGAAAAAGTGCAGGATAAATTTTACGAACTGCTAAATCACCATCACCGCCAAAAATGACTGCGTTAAATGGTTTTATTATTGGAGCTTTTTTTGTTTGAGCCATAAAAATTGTATTGTGAATTATCACATTGAAAAATCAAATATACAAGCTTTATGTCAAATTTACACTAAGTATTCAAAAAAATTAACATTTAATTAATGTACTTTTTACCATAAGTAGATTAAAAACCAAAATTATTGAACCCTTTTTCGAGTAATTTTAAGTAATTTTCTTCGTTAAATTTAAAATACTGAGAAGGTTTATGAGGCACGCCTTCTTGCTTTTCATCTAAACTTTCAACGATATTAAGCTTCAACATTTTTCTTCGAAAATTCCTCTTGTCCAACTCATTACCTAGAATTGATTCGTACAATTTATGCAATTGTGAAAAAGTAAATTTTTCAGGAAGCAAATTGAATCCGATAGGTTGTGTATTGATTTTATCTTTCAATTTTTTCAACGCTGATTGAAAAATTTCAAAGTGGTCAAATGCCAATTCAGTTATATCATCTACTAAAATCCAAGAAGCCGATTTAGCGAAGGAAGAAGGTTGTGGTTCATAATCATTCATATTAACCAAAGTGTAATAGGCAACAGTAATTACCCTTGCATCTGGGTCTTGACGAACAGCTTGCAACCATTTTTTATCATTGGGTTTATTGACACGATTTGGATCACCAAAAGCACCAACTTGTTCTAGAAAAATATCTTCCAATCCAGTTAATTCTTTCAAAACTCGACCTGCAGCCATGTCTAAGTTTTCTTCCTCAAAAATCAAATCGCCTGGAAGTGCCATCATCTGCGGAACTCCTTCAACAGGCTGACGTTCAATCAAAAGTACTCGCAACTGATTGAAATCAAAACCGAAAATCACACAATCTGTAGAAATTCGATGGTTAATTTGATGCTTATTTTTAATTTGCATATACAAATGTAAAAAAGAAATTTATATATTCGCAAAGTGTACTTTTGACACAAAGGCATATTTTTCCATTTTTTTAGTTATGATTTTAATTATAGATAGCGGTTCTACAAAGAGTGATTGGGTACTTTTAAAAGATTCAGGAAACGAATCTTTTTCAACCATAGGTTTGAATCCATATTTTCACTCTGAAGAGTTAGTGTACAACACTGTTTGTGAAAATGAAGGTTTGAATAATATCAAATCTCAAATAAGTTTGGTTTTCTTTTATGGCGCTGGATGCTCCTCCAAAGAGTTAAACAAAGTCATCGAAAACGGGCTTCAAAGAGTTTTTACAAACGCAAAAGTTTACATTGATCACGATTTGAAAGCTTGTGCGTACGCTACTTATGAAGGCGAACCATCAATTTCTTGCATCATTGGAACAGGTTCAAACTCATGTTACTTCGACGGAAAAGACATCTATGAAGAAGTTCCAGCATTGGGCTATATTTTAGGCGATGAAGGAAGTGGAACTTATTTTGGCAAGCAACTTTTGTCGAAATACTTATATAAATTGCTTCCAAAACATATTCACGATGCTCTAGAAGCACAAACAGGCTTGACTAAAGACATTATTGTTGATCATGTTTACATGCAACCTAATTCCAATGTCTATTTAGCTTCATTCATGAAATTTATCGTTCAATTTTCAGAAGATCCTTTCATCAAAGAAATGATTTTTGAAGGATTTAAAAAATTCATTGAAATTCACGTAGCTTGTTATGAAAACCACAAGCAAATAAAGGTACATTTTGTAGGTTCTATAGCGCACCTTTTCAGAAATGAACTCGACAAGGCTTGTAAATATTATCAGGTAACGCTTGGACAAACGATTCAAAAACCGATTGATGGATTAATAAATTACCACGTAAAATATATTCTTGAACACCATAAGAATGTTATCTAAAACTTAAAACTATGAAAGCTTTAAAACTTATTGCCGTTGTTTTGTCGATTCACTTTGGTGCATCAAGTCAAAATCAACCATTTACAACCCCATTAAAAACAGTTGAATGGTCAAAAAACGCATCTATCTATGAAGTAAATGTGAGACAATTTTCCAAAGAGGGAACTTTCAAAGCACTTGAAAAAGAATTGCCAAGATTGAAGGAAATGGGTGTTGATATTTTATGGTTGATGCCAATTAACCCAATTGGAGTAAAAAATAGAAAAGGTTCTTTAGGAAGTTACTATGCCGTTAAAGATTATATGGCGGTAAACCCTGAATTTGGAACAAAAGCAGATTTCGATCAACTGGTAAAAGCAGCGCATGCTTTGAATTTGAAAATCATCATTGACTGGGTAGCAAACCATACTTCTCCAGACAACATTTGGGTGGAACAAGGTCACAAAGATTGGTACACGCTTGATTCAACAGGAAATCTTCAACCAACAATTGGAACGGACTGGTGGGATGTTGCTGATTTAAATTACGACAACAAAGACATGCGCAAAGCAATGATTGAATCCATGAAATTTTGGGTTAAAACCTCCGACATTGATGGGTTTAGATGCGATGTTGCTGATTGGGTACCCGTTGATTTTTGGAACGATGCACGCAAGGAATTGGACGCTATCAAACCAGTATTTATGCTGGCGGAAGCTGAAAATCCTGCACATCACACAGCAGCCTTTGACATGTCTTATGGTTGGGAGTTTCATAGCATCATGAATCAAATCGCACAGGGGAAGAAAAATGTAGATGAAATCAGAAGGTATATTAAAGACAGAACCAAATTTCCAACCAATGCTTACAGAATGAATTTCACTTCCAACCACGATGAAAATTCTTGGAACGGTACTGAAATGGAAAGAATGGGTGATGCAAGATTTGCTATGGCTGTATTAGCAGCAACAATCGAAGGAATGAATCTGATTTACAATGGACAAGAGACAAGTTTAGACAGACGATTGTTGTTTTTTGAAAAAGACAGTATCAATTGGGAGAAAATGGACATGGTTGATTTTTACAATAGAATCAATAATCTAAAAGAAAAAAACCAAGCACTTTGGAACGGAAGCTTTGGAGGTGATTTACAAATCATCAGTCCAGAAAGCAACAAAAATGTGTTGGTTTATACCAGAGAAAAAAATGGACAAAAAGTAATCGTAGCATTGAATCTTTCTGCTGAAAAGCAAACTATCAAAATTGAAAACAATAGTTTGAAAGGAAAATACACCAATCTTTTTACTGGAAAGAAAAAATCAATTTCTACTTGTTTGAATGAAGAATTGGAAGCTTGGAGTTACATCGTTTATTCTAAATAATCTGGCTAACTATGGAAGCACAAAAATCAACCAAAGAGGATAAACCATTTTTGTCGTTCTGGCAAATTTGGAACATGAGTTTTGGATTTCTAGGAATTCAATTTGGATTTGAACTACAAAACTCAAACGTCAGCAGAATTTTTGAAACCTTGGGTGCCAACAAAGACGAAATTCCAATTTTGTGGATTGCTGCGCCATTGACTGGATTATTAATTCAACCAATCATCGGATACTTAAGTGATCGCACTTGGCATCCATATTGGGGAAGAAGACGACCATTTTTCTTTATCGGCGCAATTTTAGCCACAATCGCACTTTTTATTCTTCCCAACTCACCTACTTTGTGGATTGCAGGAAGTATGTTGTGGATCATGGATGCTTCTATCAATATTTCGATGGAACCTTTCCGCGCATTTGTTGGTGATAAATTACCTTCTGCTCAACGAACAAAAGGTTTTGCAATGCAAAGTTTTTTCATCGGAATCGGGTCGGTAATCGCTGCGATGCTTCCTTGGTTCTTCACGAATGTAATGCATTTTTCGAATCAATCCGAAACGGGAACAATTCCTGATTCAGTTAAATGGAGTTTTTATTTGGGAGGAGTTGCTTTTTTAGCTTCTGTAATGTACACGGTGTTTACAACGAAGGAAATGCCTCCTGAAGATTTAGAAAAATTCAAAGAAGAAAAGAAGAAAACGACTTTTTTAATGGGAGTCAAAGAAACGTTTGGAGGAATTTTCCAAATGCCAAAAGCAATGAAACAATTGGCTTGGGTACAGTTCTTTACTTGGTTTTCATTGTTCGCCATGTGGATTTACAGTACGAATGCTGTCACAAGCAATTTATACAACATGAAAGTCGAAAGGTCTTTGGTTGAAAAAATGGAGAACCACATTCAAGACACGCTTTCAAACAAGAGTTTGGATTTAAAAGTTAAGCAGCAATTTAAATCATTGCAAGCGGACATCAATGAAATCAAAGAATTCAGAGCCAATGAAAATCCAGTGGCAGTTTCTTTAAACTTAGCAAACTATTTTAGCGACACAATTCATCCAGTTTCTGAAAAAGCGGACATCAAAAAATTGCAAAGAGTAAAACAAGAATACAATGACGGGGCAGACTGGCTGAGTATTTGTTCATCCATCAGAAACGGGATTGCTGCAATTTTTGCTTTTATCATTCCTTGGATTGCCTATAAAACAAACCGCAGAAAAACCCACATGATTTCATTGATCATCGGAGGAATTGGTTTAATCAGTATTTATTTCATCACCAATCCAGTATTTTTAGCTGTTTCTATGGGAATGGTTGGAATTGCATGGGCAAGTATTTTATCGATGCCTTATGCCATCTTATCAAGTTCATTACCGCCGGAAAGAATGGGCTATTTCATGGGCGTTTTCAACTTTTTCATTGTGATTCCGCAAATTGTGGCAGCAACGATACTTGGATTCTTGACCATGAAACTATTTGGCGCAAATACGCTCTACACGATTATGTTTGGTGGATTTACAATGATTTTAGCAGGACTTTTAACTCTAAAAGTAGAAGATAACGATTAATTAAGATGGAAATTAAAGGATTAATATTTGATTTGGATGGCGTAATTGTCAACACAGAGCACAATCATTTTGTTGCTTGGAAAAGAACTGCCGACAGTTTGGGCGTTGCTTTTACAGAAAAAGACAATGAAAAATTAAAAGGATTGAGTCGTGTTGATTCTTTGAAAACCATTTTGGAAATGGGAAACATCGAAATCAGTGATGAAACTTTCAATGATTATTTAGTTTCCAAAAACAAGTTTTATTTGGATTCTATCGCTTCAATCACAGCTGAAAACATGTTGAAAGGCGTTGCCGATTTACTTAACAAGGCTAAAGAAAAAGGAATTCTATTGGCTGTTGGTTCGTCAAGTAAAAATGCAAAGTTCATTTTAGAGCGATTGAATTTAATTGATTCTTTCCATATTATCGTGGACGGAAATATGGTTGAAAATCCAAAACCAAATCCAGAAGTGTTTTTGAAAGGCGCAGAAGCGATGGGTTTTGCACCACATGAATGCGTCGTTTTTGAAGATGCTGAAAGTGGAATCAAAGCTGCTAAAGATGGAGGATTTTATTCGATAGCTGTCGGAAATCCAGAAATTGCAGAACTTGGAGATGTATATTTAAACGATTTAACAGAATTCAAATTAATTTAAGCATGAACAATTTGTTTGAAATAGACGAATGGAAAATCATCGAAAACAAATTCGATGCTAACAAACAAGAACAAGCTGAAAGCATTTTTGCTATCGGAAACGGTAGTTTTGGTCAAAGAGCCAATTTTGAAGAAACCTATTCAGGAAAAAGTTTACAAGGAAGTTATGTTGGTGGCGTTTATTACCCAGACAAAACGCGTGTTGGCTGGTGGAAAAACGGTTATCCTGAATATTTTGCAAAAGTCATCAATTCATGCAATTGGATTGGAATTAAAATTGAAATCGACGGTAAAGAATTGGACCTTTTCAATGCTGAAATCAAGTCTTTCTACCGTGAATTAGATATGTTTACCGGCACATTGACGCGTAAGTTTCGCTGTGTAACTGCTGAAAACAAAGAATTTGAAATTGTTTCTACCCGTTTTTGCTCCATGCACAACGAAGAAATCGCTGCGATTAAATATGCTATCACTCCCTTGAATTTTTCTGGAAATGTGAAATTCACTCCTTACTTGGATGGAAACGTCAACAATTCAGATTCAAACTACGACGAATTTTTCTGGTTGCGAGATACTGAAAGAGTTGGTGTAAAAAAAGGTGTGGTAAGTATGCGAACTAAAAAAACCAACTATTTGGTTGCAACTGCCATGCGTTTCTCGTTTTGGGAGGAAGAAAATTTGCTAGATATTCATCCTAATATCAAACAAGCTGATTTGTACATCAACAATCATTTCGAGCATTTTTTAGAGCAAGGAAAAAAATACACCTTGAAAAAATATGTTTCGATAACTTCTACAATCAATCATTCAGAATTTAATACGGTTGCAGCTGCAATCAATCAAGTTACTGAAGCCTACACAAGAGGTTTTGATGCTTTGCACAATGAACACAAAGAAGCTTGGAAACAAATTTGGGTCAATGCTGATGTGAAAATTGAAGGCGATAAATCTGCGCAACAAGCGATTCGTTTCAATATTTTCCATTTGTATCAAACATATACTGGAAATAATTCTAAATTGAATATCGGACCAAAAGGATTTACAGGAGAAAAATATGGTGGCGCAACTTATTGGGACACAGAAGCATATTGTATCCCGTTTTTCCTCAAAACAGCACCACAGCAGGTGTCAAGACAGCTTTTAAAATACCGTTACAATCAACTAGATAAAGCAATTGAAAATGCAGCAAAATTAGGATTCACTGACGGTGCAGCATTGTATCCAATGGTGACGATGAATGGTGAAGAATGCCATAACGAATGGGAAATTACATTCGAAGAAATTCACAGAAACGGTGCGATTGCTTTTGCAATTCACAATTACGAAAGACATACGAACGATTGGGAATATGTGCGTGAATTTGGACGCGACGTTCTAATCGGAATTGCTAGATTTTGGGCACAACGATTCAATTGGTCTGATGACAAAAAACAATTTGTCATGTTAGGTGTTACTGGACCAAATGAATATGAGAACAACGTGAACAACAATTGGTACACCAATTACATCGCAAAATGGTGCTTGACTTACGCCCTTGAAGTAGAAGAAAAACTCGCTGACAAAAGACAAATTTTGCGTGATGGCGAAAGTGATTTCTGGAAACATTTGATTCAAAATATCTATTTGCCGAAAATGAAAGATTCAAATGTCTTTTTGCAACAAGATAACTTTTTAGATAAAGTTTTGTTGAACGCATCAGATCTTCCTGAAAACGAAAGACCAATAAATCAACATTGGTCTTGGGATAGAATTTTGCGTTCTGTATTTATCAAACAAGCAGATGTTTTGCAAGGAATTTATCTTTTTGAAGACCATTTTTCAATGGATGAAATCAAAGACAATTTCAATTTTTACGAACCAAAAACTGTACATGAATCATCACTTTCACCTTGTATTCACTCGATTTTAGCAGCGAAAATTGGTGATAAATCTACTGCTTACAAAATGTACCTAAGAACTTCAAGATTGGATCTTGATGATTACAACCGAGAAGTAGCGGAAGGTTTGCATATCACAAGTATGGCTGGAACTTGGATGAGTATTGTGGAAGGTCTTGCTGGCGTTAGAGTACAAGGAGAAAACTTGGTTCTAAATCCTATTATTCCTGACCAATGGTCGAAATATGAATTCAATATTTTTCATCAGAATCAACCATTGAGCTTATCGATTTCAAAAGAAAATATCAACATAGAAAACAAAGGTGAATTAAAAGTTAAAGCAATAATTTTTGGCCAAACAGTTGAAATACTTGCCAATTCAACCATTGAATCAAAATTAAAAGTACTTGCTTAAACAAGGTTTGAAGTAGATTGTTAACAAGATTAATTTTTAAAGTATGAGAAATTCGTTCATTCAAACAAAAATTGCAGGATTAATTATTTTTCTTGCCCTGAATATTTTTACTTCAAATCTGAAAGCACAAACTAATAACACAAGGAGACAAGTTGTTTTACAAGGATTTTGGTGGGACTATTGGAACAATAATTATCCAAATGGGTGGTCAAATTATTTGGTTGAAATCGCGCCAAGACTAAAATCTTTGGGAATTGATGCCGTTTGGATTCCGCCTACAATTAAAAACACTGGAACAAACAGTGTTGGATATGCACCTTTCGACCACTATGATTTGGGCGATAAGTATCAAAAAGGAAATGTTAAAACCAGAATGGGCGACAAAGACGAATTGCTCAGAATGGTTGCTGTTTTGAAAGCAAATGGAATTGATGTCATTCAAGATATTGTTTTAAATCACGTTACAGGAGCAGGTTCTGGAACAGGTCAAGGTGGACAAGATGTTACAGCAATGGACGATGGAAGCACCAGTAAATACAAAAACTTTCGATATTCATGTTTTAATACTCCTGCAAACAATGAAACAGCTGCCAACTATCTGAGTAGAGAAGGAAGATTTCCAAAAAACTGGACGAACTTTTATCCTAACGCCAGCAATCCATGTTGCACGAACCCTATCAATTCACCTTATTGGGGACCAGATATTTCTTATGAATCGACTGCATTTGGATCAAGTGGAAACGCAACATTCAATCCAAATCAAACTTCCAACTACATGCGTGACAACATGCGAAATTGGATGATTTGGTACAAAAAACAAGTCGGTTGGGATGGTGTAAGGTTAGATGCTGTCAAACATTTTCCTTCATACGTTGCAGAAGATTACTTGTGGAATATACAATTTGGTTCGCTTTGGGCAAATGGCGGCGAAGACATGTTTGCCGTTGGCGAATGGGTTGGTGGAACATCAGAATTAGATTCTTGGACTAATGCAGTTCAAAGCAGGGCTGGTACATTTGATTTCGGACTCAGAAATGCTCTTTCAGGCATTATTTCTGGTAACGGAGGGTTTGATTTGGGTACAGTTCCAAGTTATCAGCAACAAAATCGATACAAAACAGTACCTTTTGTCAATAATCACGATACATTCAGACCAGAAAAAGATGCAAATGGAAACTACATTGGCTGGGATTCTGGAAATGAACTCGCTCCGCACGTGGAACCAAATGACGGAAGAAAAAGTGTTGTTCACGCCATTATTTTAGCGGTTGACGGTGCGCCCCAAATTTTCTTTGAAGATCTATTCAATATTGGTTATTTGAGCAATCGCTTAACTCATTCGCCTTCAGATATAACGGAATTACCTGTTTACAGCGATATGGAAAATTTGCTTTGGTGTCACCAAAATTTGCATTTCAAAGAAGGAAATTACTTAGTGAGATGGCAAGCCGCAGATGCGTTGGTAATTGAAAGAGAAGGAAAAGCATTGGTAGCAGTGAACGATCAATGGACAACCTGGCAAAATTTAGTTGGTGTTCAAACTGCTTGGAGCGATGGAACGATTTTAACAGATTATTCTGGTGCTAATGGAACCAATACCATCACCGTTTATGGTGGCGGAAAAGTAGATATTGCCATTCCACCGTGTGATGGGTCTGCACTTTTGGGAAGACGAGGATACTCAATTTGGGCTCCAGCTGGAATCACAACGAACTACAATCAACCCAATAAAAGAATTACGCAGGAATGGGAAATGGCTGGTGATTTAGGTGATAGACATAATTTATCCTTAAAACAAGGAGGAGCACTTCCAACGAATAGCGATCAATGCCGGGTTGTCGGGAAAATTTTTGTCAAAGCAGGCGAAAAAGTAAAATTGGAATTGTATCCTGAAAATGCAAACAATTCAATCACTGTTTTGTATGCAGATAAAGATTGTGTAGTGTTTGATTCAATTTCTGCCGCTGGAACAATTGTCGATTCTATCGTTCCTACTTACAGTGGATGGTTGACTATCAAAATCAAAAATACAACTGTGACTCAAACAGGTCAAAAGTGCTGGGTTAAATTGAATTACATGGCTCCTGAAGTGGTTGATCCAACTGTTACAAAAACCAATTGTGCTTGTGCAATCTCTTTTGCAAATTTGGAGGAAAGTGAAATTTCAGCGACCAATATTTATCCTAATCCAACCAACGATATTTTGAATGTCACTTTTGAAAAAATACTTTCAGAAGATCTTAAAATCAATTTCATAGGAATGGATGGTCGAATTTTGGAACATTTTGACTTGAATGTAGGCAACGATGCTTATCAATTGTCAACTGAAAAATTGAAACCAGGTGTTTACTTTATTGAAATAACACAAGGAGCTTCAACTTCACGTCAGCAATTTGTGAAATTGTAAGTCTACATTTATTTCTCCTTTTGTGAGAATTTCTTTCACTCAAACAAATCAGAATGAGTGAGAAAAATTGATTTTCTAATACTTTCTTTTGTTGGTATTTTTTAACAAAAATACTTAGTGTCAAATGTACACTTACTTATTTAATATTGTATATTTGTTAGGAATACAATTAGCAATTTAAATAGTAAGATTATGAAAATTGGAATCAACGGTTTTGGACGAATTGGTCGATTGGCTTGCAGGGTTGCAACCATGAGACAAGAAATAGAAATAGTAGCAATCAATGATTTATTAGACATTGAATACATCGCATATATGTTGAAATATGATTCAACACATGGCAAATTTCAAGGAAAAGTTGAAGTGATTGACAACAAACTTTTCATTAACGACAAAGAAATTCGTGTCACCTCAGAAAAGAACCCTGAAAATTTAAAATGGGATGAAGTTGGTGCTGAAATCATATTAGAGTGTACTGGCTTATTTTTGACGCAGGAAGATGCTTCCAAACATCTAAAAGCAGGTGCTAAGAAGGTAATCTTATCCGCTCCAGCGAAAGACGACACACCCACTTTTGTTATGGGCGTTAATCACCTTGATTTAAGGGCAGATCAAAATATTATTTCCAATGCATCTTGTACAACTAATTGCTTGGCACCCATTGCTAAAGTATTGAATGATGAATTTGGAATTTTAGAAGGATTGATGAGCACAATTCACGCGGTTACTGCAACACAAAAAACGGTTGATGGTCCTTCACACAAAGATTGGCGTGGTGGTCGTGGTGGATTTCAAAATATCATTCCATCATCAACAGGCGCAGCCAAGGCAGTTGCGTTAGTCATTCCAGCATTGAAAGGCAAATTAACAGGAATGTCTTTTAGGGTTCCAGTTGCTGACGTTTCAGTGGTTGATTTAACCGTAAGATTAGAAAAAAGTGCTACTTACGAGCAAATCTGTCAAGCAATGAAAAAAGCTTCTGAAGAAGATTTAAAAGGCATTTTGGGTTATACCGATGAAGATGTTGTTTCTTCAGATTTTATAACAGATGATCGAACTTCTATTTTTGATGCAAAAGCTGGAATTTCTTTGAACGAAAACTTCGTGAAGATTGTAAGTTGGTATGACAACGAGTGGGGATATTCTAATAAATTGATAGATTTGGCAGAGTATGCTTACCAAACAAAATAAATTTCAATAAAAAAACGGCTCTTTTGGGAGCCGTTTTTTTATCTTTCATTATTACAATTCTAATTTATTCCTTGATGAATGTTTGATTTGTAAAACCTTGGTTCGTCTCTACTAGAATCAAATAAGTACCTTTTTCTAAAGAACTAACATTCAGTTTGTACTTAAAAAGTCCTTCAGCGTTGTTATTTACTTCTTTTTCTAAAACTAAACCGCCTTTTAAATCAATCACTTTTAAATTAACATCACCAGCTTCTTTCAAATCAAATTGCACTTGAATTTCATCGACTGTTGGATTAGGAAAAAGATTCATCTCAAAACTATTTTCCATTAATTCCGCTAAACCAACTGTTGATAGAATTTCAGGTTTTGTCAATTTTGTGGTAGTGTACACCTTATATTCTGCGGGTTTTAAAGTAATTGAAGTAGTAGTTTGAGTTACTTGTAAACTATCGCCTGTGTAATATTCGTACCACCAACCTTGTTGTGGAAAAGTTACGGAAATTGAACCATTATTAACTGCAAAATTACCCAAAACCACTGCATCCATTGTCGGATGCGTGTAAGTTAATCTCTTAATTTGAGCCGCAAGTGAGTATTGAAATGCACCAGATTTGAAAACCTCATTTTGCGTTTTCAATTTAATTGTTGCGCTGTAAACATCATACAATTGTCTTCTGTCATTTTGAAGAAAATAGTTCCAAAGAATTGGTTTATTGCAAACTCTGCATCCAAAATCAATCGAATAATCATAACCCAATTCTCCAAATTGCCAAATCATTTTTGGTCCTGGTGAAGTTAGCATCAAAACTGCCGCAGTTTGCGCTCTTTGCAATGCAACAGGTAAATTATCTTTAACTGTGTGCGCTAAATTTGAAACACTTCCAAACTCCATAGCCTCAAAAACACCACGCTCTTCGTCATGACTTTCAACATAGGTAATTAAGTGTGGATTTGTCCAGCCTCTGGCAGTATAAATTCCATTTGAAAAATTTGAACTGCTGCCTTTCATGGCTTGATGATATTCATAAGTCAAATTTCCCCAAAGCATCATTCCATAATCAGAAAGAATCTTTTCTTCGTTGTTGTCAGCCCAATGTTCCAAAATAATATAAGCTTCAGGATGCGTTACCCAAATTGTATCAGCCATTCTTTTCAAAATGTCGATTCTTGTGTTGCTATAAGAATTTCCATTATTTACAAATCCTTTTGTGTAGTCAAATCTAAAACCATCAATATGGAATTCATTTAACCAATATTGATTGATTCTATCAATGTAATTTTTTGTCGCTTGTACTTCATGATTCATGTCATATCCCCAGCAATATGGCTCATGCGGACAAATAGCATTGAACCAAGGACTATTTGCTGCAGGTCTATTGTTTGCAGCATCCCAATACATGTTCACCATGGGGCTTTGTCCAAAAGTATGATTTAAAGCGATATCCATAATCACAGCAATCCCTTTTTCGTGGCAAACATCTACAAAAGCTTTAAAGTGTTCAGGCGTACCATAATATTTATCAAGCGCCATGTGGAAGCTTGGATTGTAGCCCCAACTTTCATTATTTTCAAATTCGTTTAATGGCATTAACTCTATGGCATTAATTCCCATATTTGCTAAATATTGAATTGTATCAGCCAAGGTTTGATAATCATGTGTTGCAATAAAATCACGAACCAATAACTCATAAATAACTAACTCGTTGTTTGCTGGTTTTGTGAACCCGTCGTTCTGCCAATTAAAACCATCATTATTGGTTTTAAATAAGGAAATAAATCCAGTAGTTTTTTCGCTTGGATAATCATACGGATCTGGATAAACAGAAGCCGAAATATTCCCATCGTTGTTTTTATCTGCAATCAAAAGTGAATAAGGATCCGCCAATTTTAAATTGCCATCAATGTAAAATTGGTAACCATAAACTACATCAGGTGTCAATCCTGAAATTTGCAACCACCAAGTATTTCCATCAACAGAACGATTCATGTGATTA